>JANQIU010000020.1 GCA_028281985.1 Alphaproteobacteria bacterium
TGCCAGGGCGAAGGCGTCGCGGAAACCGGCGTCGTCGGCATAGGGTTCCAGCGCGGCGATCTTCTGCAGGTCGCCGACCCAGTCTTCGCCGATCGTGCGGGTCACCAGATCGGCCAGCGGCCGGTTGCACTGGTGCAGCCAGCGGCGCGGCGTGATGCCGTTGGTCTTGTTGGTGATCCGGTCCGGGAACTCCTGGTGCATGTCGCGGAACACGGTCTGCCGCATCAGGTCCGTGTGCAGCGCCGACACGCCGTTGACCTTGTGGCTGGCTAGGAAGGCCAGGTTGGCCATGCGCACCCGGCGGCCGTGCTGCTCGTCGATCAGCGATACGGCGGCCAGGTGGTCCGGCTTGGCGGTCTTACGCTGGCGGATGCCGGTCAGGAACCGGGAGTTGATCTCGTAGATGATCTGCATATGCCGGGGCAGCACCCGTTGGATCATCTCCACCGGCCAGGTCTCCAGCGCCTCGGGCAGCAGGGTATGGTTGGTGTAGCTGAAGCAGCCGCGGCACAGCTCCCAGGCCCGCTCCCACGTCTGGTCGTGCTGGTCGACCAGCAGCCGCATCAGCTCGGCCACCGAGATGGCGGGATGGGTATCGTTGAGCTGGATCGACACACTGTCCGGCAGCGCATCGAAGGTCTCGTTGGTCTTCAGATACCGGCGCAGCAGATCCTGCACCGAAGCGGCACAGAAGAAGTACTCCTGCCGGAACCGCAGCTCCTGGCCCACCAGCGTCGTGTCGGCGGGATACAGGACGCGCGACAGGCTCTTCGACGCGACGGCTTCGGCGACGGCGGTCATGTGGTCGCCGCGGTTGAAGGCCTCCAGGTTGAACTCGGCGATCGGCTTGGCCGACCACAGCCGCAGCGTGTTGACCGACCGGCCCTGCCATCCGACCACCGGCACGTCATAGGCGACGGCGACGACCCGCTGGCCGCTGCGCCAGACATGGCGCGGATCGCTGCCGTTGCCTGGGCGGGTTTCCACCTGGCCGTAGAAGTCGATGGGATAGGCGACCTCCGGCCGCTCGAACTCCCAGGGGTTGCCGAAATTCAGCCATTCCTCCGGCAGCTCCACCTGCCGGCCGTCTTCGAAGGCCTGGCGGAACATGCCGTACTGATAGCGGATACCGTAGCCGTAGCCGGCGATCCCCAGATTGGCCATGCTGTCCAGGAAGCATGCCGCGAGGCGGCCCAGGCCGCCATTGCCAAGGGCGGCATCCGGTTCGGCCTCCAGCACCTCGTCCAGCGGCACGCCGATGTCGCCCAGGGCCTCCCGCGCCGTCTCCAGAAGCCCGAACTTGCCCAGCGCCGATTCCAGCAGCCGGCCGATCAGGAACTCCGCCGACAGGTAGTAGACCCGTTTCTGGTTGTTCTGATGGACCGTGCGGGTGGACTCCATCCACCGGTCGACCACGCTCTCGCGCAGGGCCAGGGCCAACGCCTGATACCAGTCGCGCCGGGTTGCCGAGTGGGGATCCTTGCCGACGGCGTAGACCAGCCAATGCAGCACGCTCTGGCGCATGCCATCGGCATCGGCGCCGCGTCGCTCGAGTCCGGCCGGCATCTGGATATGATCCATGTGGCGTCGTTCCTATGCGGGAGAGGGTCGCAATGTCACGGGCATGGGGCCGTCAATTCCGTCACGGACCCCTGTCCTGGTTCTCGTGGGCCGGTCGCCGGTATCCCGAACGTAAAGACTGCACCCAAAATGGGTCGTTGGCGGGTCGCGTCACCCCGGCACCGGTATCAATTGCCGGCGGATGTGATGATCAGTCACAATCGCTGACAAGTCCTACGAATGGACTGGGCGGGCGGACCATGCCTATCCCGCCTGATAGGTACAATGACCGGCGAATTGTGTCCATGCATCAGCGACCGACGGATGCCGTTGTCGGATAATGTGCTATGCCTTGCGTGGCGCAGCGGCCGGCTTCTATATCGTTGCGCCCAGGGGCGCCGGACGGCACGATCACAACCGTGTCAGGCCGTGTGGACCCGTCCGGGCGTGCGGCCGAACCGATCGCACCGCAAACACAAGATGATCATGGAGGCGAACATGGATGGGTTCCGTACGACGGCGATGCGCGGGGCATCCCGGCTCGCGATTGCCGCCGCACTGGCAACGGGGGCGTTCGGCGCGTCCGCCGCCGCCCAGGAGATTGTTGTCGGCGCATTGATGCCGATGACCGGCGACCTGCAGGCCTATGGCGAATTCGATCTGAACGGCGTGCTGCTGGCTGCCGAGCAGATCAACGAGGCGGGCGGCGTGCTCGGTCAGGAACTCACGGTCATCGTCGGCGACACCCAGACGCTGCCGCAGCCCGCGATCGACGCGGCGCAGAAGCTGGTTTCCGTCGACGGGGCGGTGGGCATCATCGGCGCGCTGTCGTCGGGCAACACCATCCCGGTCGCCCAGAGCGTGGCCAGTGTTTCCCAGGTGCCGCAGCTCTCGCCGGCTTCGACCTCGCCGGTGATCACCGGGCTGGACGATGACGACTTCCTGTTCCGGACCGTCCCGTCCGACGCCTATCAGGGCGTGGCACTGGCCGGCGTCAGCCTGGAGCAAGGTTTCGATTCGGTCGCCGTGATGTACGTGAACAACGACTATGGCGAAGGTCTGGCCGAATCGTTCGGCTCCGCCTTCGAGGCGAGCGGCGGCACGATCCAGGCGTCGGTTCCCTACGAGCAGGGCCGTGCCTCCTACCGCGGCGAGCTGCAGCAGTTGGCCAGCGACGACCCCCAGGCGCTGGTGCTGATCGGCTATCCGGAGAACGGGGTCACGATCCTGCGCCAGGCGCTGGAGGAGGGCTTCTTCGACCGGTTCATCTTCACCGACGGCATGAAGTCGCCGGACATCATCGAGCAGATCGGTGCCGAGTTCCTGAACGGGGCGTTCGGGACCGCGCCGGAAGCACTGGCGGACAGCGAGCCGTCGGCGATGTTCACGGCCTTCTACGAAGAGCGCTTCGGCGAGCGGCCGCCGCTGCCGTTCATCGACAGCTCGTATGACGCGACCATGCTGCTGGCCCTGGCGATCACCGCGGCCGACAGCACCGACGGCGCGGCCATCCGGGACGCGCTGCGCGACGTGGCGAACCCGCCGGGCGAGCAGATCTTCCCTGGCGAGTTCGCGAAGGCGGTCGGCATCCTGGCCGAGGGCGGCGACATCGACTATGTCGGCGCGGCCGGCGCGCAGGACTTCGACGAGAACGGCGATGTCGGCGGCACTTTCGGCCACTGGGTGATCGAGGACGGCGAACTCCGCACCGTCCGGGTGTTCGCCCCGTAACCGTTTCTGCGATCCCGGCAGACGGCCCGCAGCCTCCCGGTTGCGGGCCGTTTCCGTTCCGGCCTTCGGCGTGGGTCCGATCCGTGTGCCGGAAGCGGAACCCTTAAGTACGCGTGACAGTCAGCCGTGCACCGGCGACCGGGCGAAGATCCCGTCCATGGCGATCAGCCGTGCCGTGCGCCGATTGAAGTAGCCGGGAATGAACAGCACCGGCTGGAAACCCAGCGACGCCAGCCAGGCGATGGTGTCCAGGTAGGATGGCTCCCCCTGGTAGACCGGCACGATCGACATCTCCAGTTGCAGCAGGCTGATGCGGTCCAGTGCTGCACCGGCGCCCTCCACGACCTGGCGTTCGGTTCCCTGGGTGTCCACTTTGAGCAGGACACGCGCCCCCGGCCTGACGAACCGGTCGAAGACGGTTTCCAGGCGCGACAGGGTGGCCTGCTCGGTGCCGACATAGCCGGAATCGTCCAACAGCGTCCGCATCTCGTCGGTGAAGTCCAGCGTGGAACTCATGTCGGATTCGGCGGATACGTTCAGGGTGACGGACCCGTCGCCGTCGCCCAAAGCCATCCGCGGCGCGACTTCCCACATCGGGTCATCCACCGCCGCTGTGGTCAGGCTGGCGTGGACCGCCGTCAGCGGTTCGAAGGAAACGATGCGTCCGATGTAGCCCGCCCGGCGCAGGCGACGGGCGTACTGGCCCGCATTGGCGCCGACGTCCAGGACCGTGCCGATCCCGTGCCGGTCGAGCACGCGCTTCAGGTGTTCCGTGCTGCGGGAAACCGGTCCGCCGGCCACCATGTCCTCACCCCTCAACCGGCGTGCGCGTAGTCCCAGTAGAGTTGGCGCGCCCGCCGGTAGATCGGCCCGGGCTGCAGATCGCGATCCTCGATGCGGGTGAAGGGCATGACCTTGCCCCAGTTGCCGGTGGAGAAGACTTCGTTGGCCGTCGACAACTCCTGTGGGCCGATAGCCCGTTCCACGACCGTCACGCCGTCGTCGCGCAGCAAGGCGATGACCCGCTGCCGGGTGATGCCGTTCAGGAAGGTCCCGTTCGGCGCGGGCGTATGGACTTCGCCCTCTTTGGCCAGGAACAGATTGGCCGTCGCCAGTTCGGCGACGTTGCCGATGGGGTCAAGCATGATGGCGTTGTCGAAGCCCCTGGCTTTGGCTTCCTGCAAGGCCAGCCCGGCCTGCGGGTACAGGCATGAGGCCTTGGCCAGGGTCGGTGCCGTCTCCGGCGACGGGCGCCGGCGCGACGAGACGCAGGCCGACGCGCCAACGGGGGCCGGCAGCGGGGCTTCCTGGACGGTCAGGGCGAACTGGGTCGATGCCGGGTCCGGTGCCACGAACCCCTCTTCGGCGAAGAACATCGGGCGGATGTACAGTTCCGCGTCCGCTTCGAACCGCCCCACGCCGTAAAGCGCAAGCTCCTCGATTTCCCCTGCGGTCAGGGTGGGCGCCAGTCCCAGCAGACGGGCCGAGTTGACGACCCGTTCGCAGTGCTGGTCCAGATCGGGGGTCACCCCTTCAAACGCGCGCGCGCCGTCGAAGACGATCGACGATAGCCACCAGGTGTGGTTCAGCGGCCCGAACAGAGGCGGGTTGCCCTGATACCAGGTGCCGCGGAAATAGGTGACCGCACGCTTGGCCATAGGTGCCTCCGGTCGCGTATCGGGAACGGGTCGACGCCCCGAAGGGAAGCGTAGGACGCCGGTTGCGGCGCGACAAGGCGCGGCGCAGATCGCCCGCCGACGATGGCGGTCATGTACAGCGGCGGGCACGAGGTTCTAGTATTTGCATAGGTTTGGAGACGTTGTTCCCGCCGGCCGGCGCGGTACCGCGTTGTGGGGATGGGCTTAGGGGTGATCAAGGAGGGCGGGATGCGGATCCTGGTGGCGGACGACCACCCGATCCTTTTGGAGGCGTTGAAGGCGATCCTGCGCTATCCGGATGAGGCCACGGAGGTCTGGACCGCCGGGACCGTCGATCAGGCGCGTCAGCTGATCGACACCAGAGGGATGCCGGATCTGACCCTGCTGGACTATACGATGCCGGGCATGGGCGATGCCGCCGTGCTGGACACGCTCTGGTCGGATTATCCGGGATTGAAGGTGGCCATCATCTCGTCCAGCGACGATCCGGATCTGGCGACGGCGCTCCTGCGGCGTGGGGCGTTGGGCTTCATTCCGAAGACTATGGCGCCGGAGGCGATGGCCCACGCCGTCCACCTTATGGCGGCCGGCGGCCGCTACGTGCCCGATTTCGCCTACGCGGCCGGTGCCGCCGCCCAGCAGCCGGTCGACCGGCCCTTCGGCCTGACCGCCCGGGAACTGGATGCCGTCCGCGAGCTTTCGCTGGGCCTGTCCAACAAGCAGATTGCCCGCAAGCTTGGCGTGGAGGAAGTGACCGTTAAGCTGCACCTGCGCCGGGCATATCGGAAGATGAACGCCCATAGCCGGGCGGAGGCGGTGCGCATCGCCCTGACCCGCGGCCTTGCTTGACGAGGATTGCCGACGGCCGGTCCGGAGGTTTCGGCCGGCTTTCCCGGTGGTGCGCTAGCCCGGTCCGGTCGCCGGTTCGGTGATCAGATCGGCGACGAGCGACAACAGGTCGTCCGGGGCGACCGGTTTGGGCACGATGGCGTCGGCACCCGCCCGGCGCGCCCATTTCAGCAGGTTTTCCTTGTCCAGCCAGCCGCCGCCGGAAATGGCGACGATGCGGGTCTGCGGATGGCGGCGACGGATGATGCCGATCACCTCCATACCATCGCATTCCGGCATGATGATATCGGTGATGACCAGCGAAGGGG
>JANQIU010000064.1 GCA_028281985.1 Alphaproteobacteria bacterium
GAACCAGGGGGGCGCGCAGGTTGGCCTCGATGTGGCGGTCCCAGGATTCCCGGGTCATGTCGGCGATCGAGTCGTTTTCGAATGTCGACGCGTTGTTGACGAGCAGCGTCACCGGACCCAGCGACCTTGCGACGGCGGGCAGCAGCCGGCGCACGGCCGATTCGACACCCAGATCCGCCTGGACCGCTTCGGCCCGTCCGCCGGCGGCGCGAAGGGAACCGGCCAGATCTTCCGCCGGTTCCGCGGAGCGATTGTAGTGGATGCCGACCGCCCAGCCGTCCTGCGCCAGGGCGCTGGCCAGCGCGCGCCCGATTCGCTTGGCTGCGCCGGTCACCAGGGCGACACCGGGCTGGGTCACGTCAGCAATCCTTCCGCCTTCTTGAGTGCGCGGCCCCCGGGGACCGGTCCTGCGCCGCGAACCGTCTACGACGCGAACACCATCGTCATCATCATATTGCCGACCCCGGTGAACGCCGCGGTCAGGAACCCGGCATAGGCCAGCAGAAACAGCCCGCCCTCCAGCCGCGACAGCCGCCAGCCCGTTGCCATCAGCGGAAACAGGATGACCGTCGTGGCCAGCATGATCCAGATGTCGAAGGCCGCGATCTTCGGCGCGTCGATGGCCAGATCGACGGGCACGAACAGGGTAACCGACCCAAGGATCAGGAAGATGTTGAAGAGATTGCTGCCCAGCACGTTACCCAGTGCGACGTCCGCATGGCGCCGAAGCGCGGCGACGATGGTGGTCGCCAGTTCCGGCACGGACGTCCCAAACGCGACCAGCGTCAGGCCGATGACCTCCTCCGAGACGTTCAGGGCCCGGGCGATGCCGACCGCCCCGTCCACCAGCAGTTCGGCGCCGACGATGACCGCAACGAGGCCGCCGACGGTCTTGGCCGCGATCACGCCCAGGCTGCCGCTGATCTCCTCGATATCGGCGACTTCGTCGGCGGCCACCGATTGCTCGCTGTGTTGCCGGTCATGGAAGTAGCACGCCAGGAGGTAGCCCCCCAGCAGCAGCAGCGCCCCAATCCCGTGAAAGATGCCCATCACGGTCGTCATGCCCAGGACGACGAACAGCGTGGTGCCGCCCAGCATGGCCATGCCGTCGCGCAGAACGGCCGATTTGCTGCACACCACCGGCGAGATCGCGGCGGCGGTTCCCAGGATCAGCAGGATATTGGCGATGTTGGACCCGACCACATTGCCGATCGCCAGGCCCACCGCCCCTTCATGGGCGGCCTGCAAGCTGACGGTCAGCTCGGGAAGCGACGTCCCGAAGGCGACAATCGTCAACCCGATGACCAGCGGCGACACGCCGAAGCGCTTGGCCAGGGCCACCGATCCGCGGACCAGGAAGTCCGCGCCGAAGGCCAGGACCACCAGCCCGCCCAGGGTCATGGCGGCATACATCAGCATGACGGGTTCCGGTCAGGATGCGTATGGCGGGGGGACACGCCAACCGGCGCGCTGAGGAAGTGGGACATAGATCCGGGCGATCATCCGACCAGGTGCGGCGACAGCGTCCCGTCGGACGCCTGAGGTTCCGTGTCATATAGTGGGCGTTCGTGGCACCACCAGCAGGGATTTGGTGTGCGGAGCAGGGCATCTCGATTGCGTGAGCGACATGGCCGTCGGGCCTCCGCCTTGCCGACACCTGAACGGAGCCGGGGATGATCGGCGGCATCATCGGCGACATTGCCGGGTCGCTCCACGAAGGTACGCGGACGCGCCGACGCGACCTGCCGCTGTTTGCGGATGGGGCACGGTTCACCGACGACACCGTTTGCGCCGTGGCGGTTGCCGACGCCTTGATGACGACGCCCGACGCCGACGGCATCGCCCGGTCGCTTCGCCGGTGGGTGCAGCGCTACCCGGATGCCGGGTACGGTCCGATGTTCTTGCGCTGGGCTTTCGCTGACGATGCGCCGGCTTATGGAAGTTGGGGCAATGGCGGGGCGATGCGCGTCGGCGCGGTCGCTTGGCTGGCGACCAGCGAGCCGGAAGTTCTGGCGCTCGCTCGGTGTACGGCGGCCGTCTCCCACGACCACGCCGACGGTATCGCCGGCGCACAGGCCGTGGCTCTGGCCGCCTGGCTTGCCCGGCAGCAGCGACCGGCGGCGGCGATCCGCGAGCGGCTCGAGGCCGACTTCGGCTGGGCGCTGCCACACCGCCCGGAGGACGCGGTGCGGCTCTACCCGTGCGACGTTTCGGCGGCCGGTTCGGTGCCACCGGCGTTGGTCTGCGCCCTGTGTGCCGACGACTTAGAAGCGGCCATCCGGCATGCGGTGTGGCTCGGCGGCGACACGGACACCATCGCCGCCATGGCCGGCGTGGTGGCCGAGGCGCGCTTCGGTGTTCCGGCCGCCTTGGTTGCCGAAGCCCGGGCGCGCTTGCCGGAGGATATCCTGGGTGTTCTGGACGCGTTCGAGCGGCGCCGGGCTAGCGATTGTCGTCCAGCCAGACCTTGAGGCGGTCGAGCAGGGCGAAGAGCTGGCCGAGATCCTGTTCGCTCCAGCCGTCGAAGGCCCGTCCGACATAGGGCATCATACGGTCCACCGCGGCTCGGTAGAGCTGACGGCCGTTCGGGGTCAGGCGGATGATCTTCGATCGGGCATCGGCCGGGTTCTCCTCCATCACCACGGCGCCGCGCTCCGCCAGGGCGGCGAGGGTCTTGCTGACCCCCGGCTGGTTCTGCTGCAGCGCCGAAGCGATCTGCATGACCGTCCTGTTCTGGCCGGACGGCTTGGTCAGGTGGCTGAGCACGATGAACTGCGGCCAGGGAAGCGGGAGGTCCCGCAGCAGCTGGTTGGCCCGGGTCGTGGACAGCTGGTGGATGATGCCGATCCAGTTGAAGACCCGGAACCGGTCGTCGATCGGATCCGGGCCGTTCGGTTGCTGGGAGGGAGCGTGGGTCTGCCTTGGCGGCCGGGTCATCCCCTCACGATAGCGTCGACCGGCCGCCGCGGCGAGGGACCGACGGGATCGGCATAGCCCAGCCGGAACAGCATCTGCACGGTGTGGCCCGGCGGCGTGCCGATGGCGGCAAGGAATGCCCGCTGCATGTCGGCCATTTCCGGGTATTCCTGCAGCAACTGGCTGACCGGGTGCATCGCCAGGCCCAGTTCGGCCGCCTTCAGGTTCAGCCGGACATAGGCCCGGCCGGCCGCGATCTGGTCGGCCCGGGCGTTGCCCGCGGTGGTCAGCCATCCGAAGGCCGGCGTCGCCGAGGCCCAGCCGGCCGCATAGTCGATCCCGCCCTGATAGGCCATCGTGCCCGGCGTCACCGCCTTTTCCCGCGTCATAACGCCCAACCGGTGCATCCACCAGAACATCGGCCCGTGCAGCTCGATGCCGTCCGGGTTCGCCGCGATCTCGTCGGCGCCGATGCGCAGGACATCGATGCTCTCCTGCAGCGTCCGCGGCGTCTCGATCTCGATCATCACGGCGCGCCGGGTCAGATCCATCAGCGTTTCGACAACGGCCGGGTTCCCCGTCATCTGCAGATCGATCCCGCCATCCACATGTGCCTGCGCCAGGGCGGTCAGCACCGTGTCTTCCGGTCGCCGGTCCAGGTTGTAGGGTTCCTTGGTTGAGCGCCGGTGCGGGATCTGCGCAAACAAGGGGTCCTTTGGGACATCCGGATCACGGACGAAGGCCACCCGGGCAACCGGCCGGTCGACAACGGAAAGGGCATCGTCGCCGCCATCCGGATAGAGCGCGATCTCGCACCGATAGCCGTCCTCGCGCGCAGCGATCTCCAGCAGTTCGAGGAACGTCCCCTGGCCGATCACGGTCTGCCGTCCGAAGGGGTCGGTTTCCGGCAGCAGCCTGGTCGTATCGACATGCAGCGCGATGCTCTCCGCCTGGTCGATGGCGGCGATCCAGGACTGCATGTTGTGGGGGCTCGGCGCCAACATGGCCCAGGACAGGGCCCGGATGCGCGGGTCGTCGACATCCGGCGCGGGCCCCTGCCATCCGGCGACGGCCGATGCCGGCATCCGGTCGCACCGGCTGAGCCCGAAGGCGCTCCCGGCCAGAAGGACGGCGGACCCGCCGGCGGTTCGCAGAAGCAGGCGTCGGCTCGCTTTCATCGTGCCCCCATCACCGTTGCCCGAGGAATATACATTCCATGGAATATATCTTCAAGCGTCGATGAAAGGGCGCGTTCCACGGCGCGGCACCGTGGGCGACATGAATCGCGCTACGGCCGAGATCGAAGCGCCCTGGGGCGGTTGGAGAAAGATGGCTCGTCGGGCGACCGTGCAGGAACCGTCGTCGCCCCGCGCCCCCGCGCTTACGGCCCCTTGCGCCGTCGGCCGCGCCCGCCCTTGGGCCGGCCCTTCGGCGCCAGTTCCTCCACCACCGACCGGTGCGTGCCGCCGCCGGACCGGCCGGGCAGCAGGTTGCCGCCGGGTTTGCCGAGCCCGCTGATCGGGCCGGGCGCGCCCTCCAGGCCCAGGTCCATGGCCTCCAGCCGGCGGATCTCGTCGCGCAGGCGGGCCGCTTCCTCGAACTCCAGGTCGGCGGCGGCGGTGCGCATCTGCTTTTCCAGGTCGGCGATGGTGTCCTTCAGGGTCTTGCCGGTCAGGGGCGCATCATCGGCACCGGCGCGGACCACGACCCGGTCCGACCGGTCGTAGACGCTGTCCAGGATGTCGGCGATGTTCTTCTTCACGCTTTCCGGCGTGATGCCGTTGGCGGCGTTGTAGGCCTGCTGCCGCTCGCGCCGGCGGCTGGTCTCGTCGAGCGCCGACTTCAGGCTCTCGGTCATGTTGTCGGCATACAGGACCGCCCGGCCATCGACATTGCGGGCCGCCCGGCCGATGGTCTGGATCAGCGACGTACGGCTGCGCAAATAGCCTTCCTTGTCGGCGTCCAGGATGGCCACGAGCCCGCATTCCGGGATGTCCAGCCCCTCGCGCAGCAGGTTGATGCCGACCAGCACGTCGAAGGCGCCAAGGCGCAGATCCCGGATGATCTCGATGCGCTCCAGCGTATCCACATCGGAATGGATGTAGCGGACCTTGATGCCGGCCTCTGTCATGTATTCGGTCAGCGCCTCGGCCATCTTCTTGGTCAAGGTGGTGACCAGGACGCGCAGCCCCCGATCCATGCACGACTTGCACTCCGCCATCAGGTCGTCGACCTGGTTGGCGGTCGGGCGGATCTCGACGATCGGATCGATCAGGCCGGTCGGGCGCACCACCTGCTCGACGAAGACGCCGCCGGTGCGCTCCATCTCCCAGTTGCCCGGCGTCGCGCTGACGAAGACCGTCGGCGGCCGCATGGTCTCCCATTCCTCGAACTTCAGCGGCCGGTTGTCGACACAGGCCGGCAACCGGAAGCCGTATTCGGCCAGGATCTCCTTGCGCGCCCGGTCGCCACGAAACATGCCGCCCAGCTGCGGCACCATCACGTGGCTTTCGTCGACGAACAGCAGCGCATCGTCGGGCAGGTACTCGAACAGCGTCGGCGGCGGTTCGCCCGGGGCGCGGCCGGTCAGATAGCGGGAGTAGTTCTCGATCCCGGCGCAGGATCCCGTGGCCTGGATCATCTCGATATCGAACTGGGTACGCTGCTCCAGCCGCTGTGCTTCGAGCAGCTTGCCCTGCTCGGTGAAGGCGGCGAGCTGCAGGCGCAGGTCATCCTTCATCCGCTGCACCGCCTGCTGCAACGTCGGTTTCGGCGTCACATAGTGGCTGTTGGCGTAGATCCGCACCTGGTCGGGCGTGCCCTGCTTGTCGCCGGTCAGGGGGTCGAATTCCGCGATGGCTTCGATCTCGTCGCCGAAGAACGAGATCCGCCACGCCCGGTCCTCCAAATGGGCCGGGAAGATTTCGACCGTGTCGCCGCGGACCCGGAAGGTCCCGCGCGAAAAGTTGATGGCGTTGCGCTTGTATTGGACCTCCACCAACCGGGCGAGCAACTGGCGGTGGGGCACCTGGGCGCCGACCTTCAGGGGGAAGG
>JANQIU010000125.1 GCA_028281985.1 Alphaproteobacteria bacterium
AGGCCGTCGCGCAGGGTAAACGAATAGGTCAGCCGGTCATCGGAAACCGCAAACGTGTCGACCATCTGCGGCTGCGGGTCGAGGTTCTCGTCGAGCCCGAAAAGCGTGTCGTAGACCATCATCCCGTGGATGGCGGTCACCGTCGCCGTCGTCGCGATCGGATCGAGGATGCTGACATCGGATTCCAGGACGACGCGCAGGGTCACCGGCTCGTCCTGCGCCAGAAGCGCCGTCGCGGGCGCAATCAGCGCACCGATCGCGATGGCGGTACCGGCAATCAGTTGCCGCGCGCCGGCAGGTCGCGAAGCTTGCAGGTGTTGCATGACACGGCCTTTCACAGTGTTTTGCGGGCGCCGCACCGTAGCCACCGATCGTTACGCTTTGTTGACGGTCATCCGTCAGCAATGTTGCATTTTCGTCGACGGTTGACCGTCGACATTGGCCGTTGACGGGACTGTCCGAGGGGCTAATGTTGCGGCCCGCAGGTCTCCGACGAAGGAACAGGACGTCTCATGTCGACAGCGCTTGTGGATCGGCTTTTTGCCTTGCTGGGAGATCTGGGACGCATCCCCTATGGATCCGCGGCCTTGAGCGAGCTGGAGCACGCCATTCAGTCGGCCACGCTGGCCAGAGACGCCGGGGCCGGCAGCGACATGATCACGGCGGCGTTGCTCCATGATGTCGGCCATCTGGTCGTCAAGTCGGCGGCCGGCGATGCCGCGATCGGCATCGACAACCGGCACGAGGAGATCGGCGCCGCCTTTCTGAGCGGCTCCTTTCCGCCCACCGTCACCGAGCCGATCCGGCTGCATGTCCCGGCGAAGCGCTATCTTGCGGCGGTCGACGAGGTCTATCGCGCGGCGTTGAGCCCGGCGGCCCGGCGCAGCCTGGCGCGGCAGGGCGGCGCCTTCGACGCGGGACAGCTCCAAGCCTTTGAAGCTTTGCCCTACGCGCAGGAAGCCGTGCAGCTTCGGCGATGGGATGATCTGGCCATGGTTCAGGATCTGGTGCCCGCACAACTCCACGAGTTCCGGAGCGCCGCCGAGGAGAGCCTGCGGCCCGAGGTGCGGGCCATGTCGGCCCCGCTGGCGACGGCGTCGGGATAGGGACGGCAGCGGTGCTGGAACCGGTAAAGAAGCAGAGTGCCGAACAGACGGCGACCGATGCGCTGCGCCGGGCGATCCTGTCGGGCCATGTCGCCCCGGGAAGCCGTCTGGTCGAGGCGGAAGTGGCGCAGGCCCTGTGCCTGAGCCGCGGCACCGTGCGCGCCGCCCTGCAACGGCTTTCGGTGGACGGGCTGGTGGTGCCGGCCGCCTCGCGCGGCTACGAGGTCGCGTCGCTGTCGTCGCACGACGTCTGGGAACTCTACACCCTGCGCAACGCCTACGAGAGCATGGCGGCCCGGCTCGTGGCGTCCAGCATCGACGCGCAGAAATCGGCCCGGATCACCGAGGCCTTCGACGCGCTCAAGCGCGCCGTCGGGACAAAGGACAAGGCGGAGATATTCGACTGCGATGCCCGGCTTCACGCCGTGATCATCTCGCTGAGCGGACACCGGCGGCTCGAACGCGCGTATCAGGCGCTGAGCAAGCAGATCCGTTTCTTCTACATCCTCTGCAACGAGTTCATGTCCTTTGACGACTACATCGTCTCCCACAAGGACATGGTGGACGCGATCATCCACGGCAAAGCGAAGAAAGCGGCACAGCTTGCCGCCGACCACAACACGGCGGACGGGCAATCCGTGGTGGAGAAGCTGCGCGCGCTGGAAGCCGAAGCCGAAGCGCCGGTGGCGGACGGACTGATCCCGTTCCGACCCCCCAGCCGCTAGGACGGGCCGGTACGCGGTCGGGTGGCCATGCAGCTCTGCCAGCGATCGGCAACCGACGTCGTCTCCCTGCTGAAGCGGCGCGAGGTTTCCGCCCTGGAGGTCCTGGATGCCGCGGTCGCGCGCATCGAAACGGTGGATGCCCGCGTCAACGCGCTGCCGATCCGCGACTTCGACCGGGCCAGGGAAACCGCCCGGGCCATGGATGGGAGGGCGGCCGCCGACCAGACAGCCGGCGTCCTGCACGGCCTGCCCGTCGTCATCAAGGACCAGTTCGACGTCGCCGGCCTGCCCACCACCCAGGGCTTCCCGCCCTTCGCCGGGAACATCGCCGCCGGCGACGACGTCGTCGTGGAAACCCTAAAGGCCAGCGGCGCCAACATCCACGCCAAGTCCAACGTGCCGGAGCTTGGCTTCGGCGGATACACGGACAACGGCCTTTTCGGGCCGACACGCAACCCCTGGGACCTGTCGCGGACCCCCGGGGGCTCGTCGGGCGGCTCGGCGGCGGCGGTGGCGGCACGAACCGCTTGGCTGGCGATGGGCAGCGACCTGGGCGGTTCGCTGCGCATCCCCGCCGCCTTCTGCGGCGTGGTCGGGTTGCGGCCTACACCCGGCACCGTCGCGTATGGACCGCGGTCACTGCCCTTCGATCGGTTGAGCGTTTGCGGGCCGCTGGCGCGGACGGTCGCCGATGCCGCCCTGTTGCTCGACGCCATGGCGGCGGCGCATCCGGCCGACCCGATCAGCCGGCCGCCGTTCCCACCCGGCGGGGCCTTACAAGCCGCACACCGCAGGCCGTCCCTGTCGACCCTGCGGGTCAACTGGTCGCCCGACCTCGGCGGCTTGTGCAAGCCCGAAACGGGCGTGCTCGAGACCTGCGAGGCCGCCCTGCGGGCCTTGGGAACATCGGGGCTTCAGGTCCAGGCCGAACCGTTCCCCTGCCGGGACGCAACGGCGGCTGCGCGGGTACTTCGCGGCGTCCGCCTGGCCACGCTTGGCCGGACGCTCCAAAACCACCACGACGCCCTGCCCGCCCATCTCAGGGGCGAAATCACCGAAGCCGGCCGATGGACGGTGGACGATGTCGCCGAGGCCGAAGAGCGCCGAGCGGCCCTCTGGTACCGCTTCGCGGCGGTCATGGCGGGCTGCGACCTGCTGGCGTGCCCGGCGGCGATTACCACTGCTTTCCCAGGCGACCGGCCCTATCCGCAGCATGTCGCAGGCGTCGCCTTCCACAACTACAGCGACTGGTTCCTCCTGACCCAGGTGCTGTCTTTGCTCGGGGCACCGGTCGCCGTGCTGCCCTGCGGCCTGACGGACGGCGGCCTGCCCGTCGGGCTGCAACTCGTCGGATGGCCGAACCGCGATCTCGACCTCATATCGGCAGCCGCCGCCATCGAGGAAGCGTTGGGATTCCCGGGGGCCGCCGGCCCGGAACCGTAGGAGGCGCGGCAGGATGGCAACGAGACGGCAGCCGGGATCCGCCGACACCGACGCCGTGGACTGGGGCCGGGGCATGGCCTGTATCGACAACCAGTTCGTCCCGATCGGCGAAGCGCGCATCCCCATTCTCGACTGGGGGTTCCTGCATTCCGACGCCACCTATGATGTGGCGCATGTCTGGCGCGGGGCCTTCTTCCGGCTGGAAGACCATCTGGACCGTTTCCTCCAGAACGTCGAGCGGCTGCGAATGACGCTGCCGGTCGACCGGGCCGGCGTGCGCCGCATCCTGATGGAATGCGTGCGCCGATCCGGCCTGCAGAACGCCTATGTCGAGATGATCTGTACGCGCGGAGTACCGCCCCGCGGCAGCCGCGATCCGCGTCAGGCCCGGAACCGGTTCTACGCCTTCGCCATCCCGTTCATCTGGATCGCCGGGCCCGACCAGTGGGAGCAGGGCCTGCATGTCAGCGTCAGTTCGGTGATCCGGATACCCCCCGGGGCGGTCGATCCGACGGTCAAGAACTACCACTGGCTTGACTTCGTCCGCGGCCTGTTCGACGCCTACGCCAGGGGTTGCGAGACGACCGTCCTTGTCGATGGACGCGGCAATGTCGTGGAGGGCCCCGGGTTCAACGTGTTCGCCATGCATGAGGGGCGGCTGGTGACGCCGGACCAGGGCATGCTCCGCGGCATCACCCGGCAGACCGCCATCGAGATTGCAGACGAGTTCCACCTGCCCTGGGAGGCGCGCGCCTTGCCCGTCGAGCAGTTCCGTCATGCCAGCGAGGCCTTCGTGACCAGCACTGCCGGCGGCGTGATCCCGGTCACCCGGATCGACGGCCGCGCGCTGGGGGATGGCCGCGAGGGGCCGGTAACCCGGCGGATTCGCCACCGTTACTGGGACCTGCACGGCGATCCCCGCTATGCCACCCCCGCCGCAAACCCCCGATCACGGCCCGCACCGCGAAAGGCGGTGAGCGAGGCCGGTGCTTCGGATGGAGACCTGCGATGACTGCGAAACTGCGCGTCGGGCTGCTGTTCGGCGGGCGGTCCGCCGAACACGACGTGTCGATCATGTCGGCACGAAACGTACTGGCCGCCCTCGATCCGGACCGATACGACGTCTATCCGATCGCCGTCGATCGATCGGGCGCGTGGCGCTTATGCCGGGACCTGGACGGGGGCATCCCCGCTTCGGTGCCGGAAACCGGCCTGCGCGTCGGCCTTCTGCCGGGCGGCGGCGGACAATTGCTGACCACGCCGGAGGGGATGGAGGACGGCACGGAACCGCCCACGCTCGACGTCCTGTTTCCGGTCCTGCACGGGCCCTATGGCGAGGACGGCACCGTCCAGGGGGCGGCCGAGCTGGCCGGCGTGCCGTGTGTGGGTCCGGGCGTCTCCGCCTCGGCCGCGGCGATGGACAAGGACATCGCCAAGCGGCTCCTGCAGGCGGCCGGCTTCAAGGTCGCCCGCCATCGGTGCCTGGTTCCAGGACAGCCCGTGCCCGACTTCGCGGAGCTGGTGGCGGAACTGGGACGGCCGATCTTCGTCAAGCCGGCACGGCTCGGCTCGTCCGTCGGGATTTCCAAGGCCGACTCCGATCCCGAGCTGCGCACGGCGATCGAGGCGGCTTTTCGCCACGACACCAAGATCCTGCTCGAAGCGTGCGTGCATGGCCGGGAGATCGAGTGCGGCATCCTCGAATCCGAGGACGGCACGCTTCTGGCCTCGGTCCCTGGGGAGATCGTCCCCACCAACCGCTACGATTTCTATACCTACGAAGCCAAGTACCTGGAGCACGACGGTGCCGATCTGCGGGTGCCGGCCGACCTCCCGCCAGGGCTGACCGAACGGTTCCAGAGCGCGTCCCGCGAGGCCTTCACTGTGCTGGGTTGTACGGGCATGGCCCGCGTGGACTTCTTCCTGGTCGATGGCCGCGACATGGTGGTCAATGAGCTCAACACCATCCCCGGATTCACGGATGCGAGCATGTATCCCCGCGTGTTCGCGGCAAGCGGCGTGCCCTATGCGGAACTGGTCGACCGGCTGATCCGACACGCCCTTGCGGACCGGTAGGCGAACTCACCGTCGGGCCGCCGCCCAACACCGGTCGACCAAACGCCCGACCCGGTCGAAAGGCCGGGCTGCAACACCAGCGTTGCACGATCCCCGAGGGCAAGAACTACAGTTTCCACATGCGTGTATTGATCTGCCTTTCTTCTTCACCCAGGACATCGGCATAGATGGCGGTCGTTGCCAACTGGGTGTGGCCCAACCAGCGTTGGACGAGGTGCAAGGGCACACCTTTGGTCACCGCCGTGACGCCGAAGCCATGCCGAAGCCCCTTAGGCGAGGCAGCAATGCCCGTGACGCCGGCTTCGACCAGGATCCCTTTGATCACGCGCCAGGCATGGGTGCGAGACCAGCCCCACAGGCGGCGTGCAGCCGCGCGATGGCTCGATTGATGCAAGCGTACCGAATGAACGCGGTCAAGTTCCGCCAAGAGGTGTCCTGGTACCGGAACAATCCGAAACGTGTTGTCACAACGTCTCTTGAGCGTTCGAAAAACCAGGGCGGACTGTTCGAAATCAATTCGCGTCGCGTCGGTCTCGAGTGCTTCCGACAGTCGGCAGCCCGAGTAAGCCAGCGTCGCGAAGAGTGTATATGTCGCCGCGCGATGCGACCGAGCGATCACCAACGCGGTATTGCGTTCCGCTTCCGTGACATACTTCCGATGCCCTTGGAAATCATAGAGACTCTGAGGCGTAAAGAAACTGGGGCCTAGTTTAATATTACCTATCCGGGATCCGTTCGACCAAATGTGCATTCGCGCCCCCTTGTCGTAGAATTGGCACAATCACTTACTATGAGCGAGTTTTTGGAACAAAAACCGACGTTGCAACGCTTTCAGATAAACGGTTGCAAGCCGATTTGTGCGGTCAGAACCGGATCCGATGATCAGGAGGATTAACTTAGGAATGTATCTATTTGAAGAAAACAAAAAGATATGCGGCATATTGTCAATTCCGAGGAATTGCCGGTAAAGAACTTGAAATAAGGGGACATAATCTGAACAATTTCCATTAATAACTTTGATGTTGTGAAGATTGATTGCCGATTTTTATCTAATTTCATAACTTGTCGGCCAAATACGTTACCTTTTATCTGATTTTGTTACCGTGCCATTGCGCTGGACGCATCGCCCGGATCGGCGATGAGCCGCAATATGGAGTCACGCATGCCGACCCGAGGTGTAGGGACAACCGAGAGAGCCAACGTCTTGCTTGGCCTATCGGGTACGGACATCGACGCACGTCGGGTGTCGGAGGGCCTTTGGGCTCAGGGCCTGAGGCTTGAAACCTTCACCTCTGGTGCGGATCTGCTGGAAGCCTTCGACGCCGATATACCGAGTTGCACCCTGCTCGACATCAGCTTGCCGCCGTCGGGTGGCCTCGACACGCTGGGCAAGCTGCGCCGCCGTCGGCAGAGCGCCCCCGTCTTGATGATCGGTCAGGTGCCCAGTATCCGCGTCGCCATTGAGGCCATGCGGCTCGGTGCCGACGATGTGCTGGAGCCCGCTTGCGACCCTTACCTGCTGCAGACACGGATACGGCAGTTGGTCGAGCAGGACGCGCAAACGGTCGAAGCGGAAAAAGACTGGGCGGAGCGTCGCCGGCGGGTTGAGACGTTGTCGCGTCGTGAACGGCAGGTTCTCGACCTGATCCTGCAGGGCTTATCCAACAAGGAAACCGCGCGTGTCCTGAACGTCAGTCCCAAGGCCATCGAGATCTATCGCGCCGGGATGATGCGCAAGCTTGGTCAGCGATCGTCCGTGGCCATGGCTCGCTGGGTCTCAACCTGCCGACGTTGCTCGGTCGATCCACTCGACGATGTCGCCGATCAGAATCACAGCCTCAGCTTCTGTCCCTAGCGGAGTATCGATGCACGATATACTTTGGGTTTTCCTTAGTTTGATTTCCTGTTTACAGCAGATTTAGCCGGTTCCGTTTTCGTGTTCTTCTCCAATCACCGCCTGGGTCAACCGCCCGTCCATCGGAGATTAAGGAGTAAGACATGGCCATCGAGAAGTCCGCCGCCTCAAACAGCCTTGCAGAAGTGATCGACCGGATCCTGGACAAGGGCATCGTGGTCGATGCTTGGGCGCGCGTGTCCCTCGTCGGGATCGAGTTGCTTGCCATCGAGGCGCGCGTCGTCGTGGCCGGTGTCGACACATACCTGAAATACGCGGAAGCCATCGGCCTGACCTCGAACGCTTCGGAGGCAGCCGCCGTCGGCGTCGGTGCGGGTCCGGAGCCGGCGTACCTCTAGCGCCGCTTTCGGGACTGCGCGACTGGCCATCCGACAGCAGACGACGGGACTCCCGTAGATCAGCAATTCCCAGGTCATCTGCCCGTCGGGGCCAGTCGCGCGGTTCGCCGCCGGATCGTCCGGCGGCCGCACGCACCCAAGGAAGCGAACCCCATGACCAGCGACACACCGCTCAACGACCTGATGCACGCCATCGACCAGTCATCGCTTCGTCGCGAGACGGACATGGCCGTCCGGGCCGTGGAAGCGGCCGCGCGGCGCGAGGCCATCGAACAGCAGCGTAGCGCCACCCGGTCGACGATTTCGGAAGCCAGGGGCCAACTGCAAGCACTGGAAGACCAGCGCCGCTTCCGGCGCCAACGGATCCGCGATGAGATGCGCGCGCAGTTGCTGAACTTGAACGCCGATGTCGAGCGACTTCGACGCCAGGTCCGCACATCCCTGTCCGCACTGAAGGATGATGCCGCCAAGCTTGCTGCCGCCGGACGGCAACGGATCGCCGAGCTCCGCGCGGAAGTCGACCGGGAAACCGCGCAACGTCGACAGGACACGCGCCGATTGCTGCAGGAACTGCATCGGGCGCGCGCCGCCAACGTCTCGCGGACGCAGGAACGCCTCGGGGCCTATTGCGAAGCACTGCGCCAGAGCACGGCAAGCAGGTTGTCGGCCTACCGTGCCGAACGCGCCAGACTTCAGGTGGCCTGGAAGGCCAGGCGCAGTCGGCGGCCCGCGGCACCGCCGCCCCCCATAACCATGGTCGACCTGCAACAGGGGTCGCCCGCCGCGCTGGCATCGCTGATCGGCGGCCGGATCGACCCGGCGGTGCGCCCGGAGTCCGGGAACGAGGCGCCGACAACGATGGTGACCACGGCACCCTTCCCAGGCTCAGGCCCGATGGATCGATCGTCCAACCGTCAGACCCGTGAGGCGGCATCGGACAGGTCCAGGCCGTCCGGGGACAGGAATGCGCATGACCCGGATCAGGCCGGCTGAGCGGTCATCGAACGGTCGAAGGAAGCTATCGGGAAAGCACCATGAACGCCGTCATCGAGGCAACGACACAGGCTGCGCCGATCGCCGCAAGTCAGGCCGCCGATCGCAAGTCCGGTTTCGTGGAAAACCCCACCATCCGCGACCTGGCCAAACGCATCCGGACCTATCTGCAAGCCGGCATTGCCGTGCATCTGCGCGGTCCTGCCGGATGCGGCAAGACATCGATAGCCCTGCACGTCGCCAGTTCGATCCGGCGACCGCACGTCCTGGTCGTCGGCGACAAGAACATGACGACGGCCGACCTCGTTGGCACGAAGTCCGGATATCAAACGAAACGGGTAGTGGATAACTTCGTAAACTCGGTGACCAAAGTAGAAGAAAATGTGAGCCAAGGTTGGCAAGATCATCGCCTCACAACAGCCTGCAAAGAAGGCTACACATTTATCTACGACGAATTCAATCGCTCGCCGGCTTCGGCAAATAATGTGTTTCTTAGTATTCTTGAAGAACGAATCCTGGTCATGCCGTCACACGCCAAGACCGAAGAGTACATCAAGGTCGATCCGCGGTTCTCCCTGATCCTGACCAGCAACCCGACGGAATACGCGGGCACGCACACGGTCCAGGACGCGCTGGCCGACCGGATGATCACGATCAACCTCGACCACAACGATCGCACGACGGAGATCGACATCACGGCCGCCCGCTCCGGCGCCGAACCCGACATCGTCGAGCGCATCGTCGATTTCGTCAGGGCCTATCGGGAAACCGGCGCCTACGACCAGGCGCCTTCCATGCGGGCTTCGATCATGATCGCCAAGATCGTCAGGGCCGGCGGCCTGGAACTGACGATGGACAACCCGCTGCTGGGGCAGATCTGCGCGGATGTGCTGGAGGCCAAATGCGGCAGCGGCGGCGACCCCAGAATACGCGCCTCTCGCCACGAATTCCTGGCGGCGCTTGCCCGTCACCATTTCGACGGGGCGCCGCCCCCCGTCCTTGATCCCGGATCGGTGACGGCACCCCCTTCGGCCGACCCCGCGGTTCCGGGCGCCGGTGCAGCGCTTGCCGCGATCGGAGACGGCCAATGAGCGACTACTCCAAGGCGCGCGGCGTCCACAGCATCGTCACCCCCAGCGAGCGCGCCGACGCCCTGAACTCGAAGAACCGGGGCCGACTGATCTCCAAGCTTGCCCGCCTCAACCATCAGAAACTGCTGCTTGAGCGGCTCAATCGCGTCTGGATCGAACAACAGCAAGGCACGCTTTCGCGCCTGCGCAGGCTCCAGGCCCAGATCGATGCCATCCATGAAGTGACGGGCATCGCCATGCCGGCAGCGTCAGCGCCGCAGCGGCAGCCGAGCGGGGAGCCGACTGTGCCCCCGCAACCCACGCCGGATGGGACGTCACCGGGCACCGTCCGACCTCGCAGCAACAGGAGATAGCGCCATGGCCAACAGACGCCGTCCGCCATCAAGCATTCCGCCGCCGCGCAGCAGCGACAGACCGCCAAATGTCGTGGCGGATGGCCTGACCCTGCTTGCCGACATGATCAGC
>JANQIU010000132.1 GCA_028281985.1 Alphaproteobacteria bacterium
TACCGAAGTCAGGACTTCTCCGATCATGCTCAATACCATTCCTCAGCCAGGTCCATTTGGAGACCAAACTGACACCTTTGAGAAATAGCAGCTCACCAATCATGGCCAGCTTACCGAAGAATCCGGAGTACCTTCCTTGGAAAAGCGGCTCTTCAGGCAGGCACCCGAACAGAAACCCGACAACCTCCCCATCCACCTCAAGCCCAAAAGCCTTGCTGCTTTCAATCAAACTGCTCTCGACATAAAGCTTTGCTAGAAAGTCTGCCAAGATGTGCGGCGATATTCTTTCCGACACTCCAAAGCCCAGCGCCACGATCTCGTAGCACTTCGGTAAGTCTGTAAAACGGAACGAACGAAGTCGGGGCGTTTTCTTGCCCTCGGATCTTGATACCATTTGCCTTGCTCTCTGAACCGCACCGGGTTTGCCGAAGGCTGGTTTTTGTGAGTCACGCCGCCAAGGCGGCCTCACGGCTTTCGCTACGGTAGCCAAAAACTCAGCCCAGATCAGCGAAGCGCGCGCTTACCCTTATTGAGATTCGAAGATCAACCGGACCAGCGCTCCGCCGTCCCGGTCGAGATCCATCAACTGGAAGCGCTGGCCGGCCAGGCGCTGCAGGACCTGCTGGATGCGTATGGCGCCTGGTATGGCGACGGCCAGCCGGCCGAGCGGGCCATGCAGCACTATCGCCCCTTCACCGTCGGTTTCGTCGATTTCGCTGGCATCTCCCGGCTTTGTCCCGTTTACTCTCATTTTGATTAGATAGTGGAATTACCTTTCGTCGAATCCTTCAAATCAAACGGAAACGGATAAGGGGAGCGTCATGGCCAACGGAGTCGCGAAAGAACTGGAGTCGCTTCCTTTCGGCTCGCTGATCGGCGGCCCGCTGGACGCCGCCATCGAAGCCCAGGCCCGCGCGGCGATGTCGTCGGTCAACTTCATCAAGTCGGTCGGCTTCACCGACGACGGAACCGTGCAATCGGTGACCTTCAAGGCCACGCGCGGCGAGGACTCCGTCGACATCTCCGTGCCGCTGCTGACGATCCTGCCGATCCCCTTCATTCGCATCGACGACATGACGATCGACTTCAAGGCCAACATCACCTCCAGCAACGAGTCCCAGGACAAGACCGTCGACACCAAGCAATACAGCGCCAATGTGAAGGCCAGCGCTCGGTATCTGTTCTTCAAGGCCAGCCTGGATGCCTCGGTTTCGTCGAAGCGGGATTCGGAATCGACCAAGAACTCCAAGTACTCCGTGGAAACCACGATGGATGTACATGTCCACGCTGTGCAGGATGAAATGCCCGCCGGCATGGCGAAGATGCTGGAGATTCTGACGGACTCCATCCAGACGCCGACGGCCGAGGGCAAGGAGATCGAGGAAACGCCGAGCTGACGGACCGCCGGAAAAGACCGCACCCACAGGTCTCGACGGGCGCGGAGACCAATGGCCGAACTTATTGAGCGCGTGGCCATAGAAACACGCGAAACCAGGGACGGAAGCGGAGCGCGATACCATGGCTGACCTGCAGCAGATCGTGGGGGCCATCCTGCGCGATTTGGCCAAGGCGCGCTTCGGCACCGATCTGTATTCCCGGTCGATCGCCCGCTACTACGAGAACGACTATCTGCTGCGCAAGTTCCCGGTCCCGCGCGCCGATGTCGAGGAAGTGGAGATCGACCTGAAATTCAGTATCGCCGGGATCGAAGGCAGCGACGTCAATAGCGAAGGGCGGGAGGCCAACGTCGCCGTCCTCCTGGAACGCACTGTTGAGACGCTGGTGGCAACGTTCCTTGACCTGTCCCGGGCGTATGTCGACGCCGACGCGGACGGCCTGGGGACGGACCTGAAAGCGACAATGACCAAGGGCTTTGGATCGGCGGCCTTGCGCATCGAATTGCGTCAGAAAGGCCTGCGATACTTCATCGAATCCTACACCCATCTGATCGGCCCGGACGGCGACTTCGACGCCGATCTGGCGCTGAAGGAACTGCGGCGTCCGTTCCGTTGGGGTCTTGAGGAGTATCGGGCCGAAGATGCCGATCCGGACCGTGTGCGGGCGGCGCTGGATCGGGTCATCGACCATGCCTTCCAGCAGGAGCCGTTCATTGCCGGCGTCCGGTCCTTGGCCGAACCGATCAAGTCGATCTGGCAGTCCAACTACGACGCCCGCCTGGATGTCGAAGTCCAGGGCGACCGGCTGGCCCAGTTCAGCGAGAAGGCGATCTCCAGCGTCAAGATCAAGGCGGTGGTGCGCAACCTGGTCTGGACGGAGGTCAAGGTCGACGAGCGCAAGTACCGGCACACGCTGACGTCGGATTGAGCCCGGGGGGAACACGGCGATGGCGGAACAGACGACCGCAGACGACCAACCCCAAGGCGCCGGCGATGGCGGCGGGTCGGGCAACGGTGGTGACGGCAGGGCCGGCACGCCCTCAAGCACACCCGCACCTGAACCTCAACGCGAAGTGCTGTCCCTTTCCCAGTTGATCGGCGCCCCGATCCGGGCGCTGGTCGAGGCGGAGGCGCAGTCGGCGGCGGCTACCGCCCATTTCATCCGCAGCGTCGGCTTCAAGCCGCCGGACGATGCCCGTCTGGAGGAATTCGGCGATCTGCAGATGGCCCGCTTCAAGACGGTGCGCCGCGGTGCCGACGGTGGAGAGGAGGAGGTTGAAGTCCAGATCCCGCTGCTGACGCTGCTGCCGATCCCGGCCCTGCAGATCCGGGACGCCACCCTCGACTACGTGGTGAAGGTGGTCCAGACCGAAGCCCTGCCGCCGCGCCAGCGACAACCGACGCACAACCCGGGCGAAGGCACGCCGTTGTCCGACGAGGTGCCGGCAACCCTGCGGGCGACCTTCGCCAGCGAGCCGCGTCCCGGCGGCCGCCGGTCCATGGACATGTTGGTCAAGATGAAGGTGCGCATCGAACAGGCCGACATGCCGGCCGGCCTGTCGCGGCTGATCAACCTAGCCGGCGAGTCGACCAGCCGCGTCCCGTTGCCGAAGCCGAATGCGCCAGATGACGACCCGCAATAGCCGGTCCCATGGCCGCTGACCGGGGCAACCGGCGGTGAAGGTCGATGCCACCGTTGACCGGGGGCCACAGGCAGGGGCGGTACCCTGCCCGTTTTGCGGTCATGCCATTCCGGTGACGGCGGACGCCCTTCTGAGCGACCGCGGGCTGGACTGCCGGTCTTGTGGTGCGACACTCTCGGTTGACCGCGACCGGTCGGCCGACGCCCTAGCCAGCCTGCGGCATCACCAGGCGCAGCACGCCGTCGAGACGGCCGGAGTCCCGGCAGGACGCAGGCATCGACGGCCACGCCGTTCGCGAAAGCGGCGATGAGGATCAGTGCGGTCTGGTTTCGGCCGGAGCTGGACGACCTGGGTGTGTGGGAAGATTGGACCCTGGCGCCCGAAGAAATGCTGTCCCTGCAGAACGCGCAGGCCGACGCCGCCACCGAGGCTATCGCCGAGTTACGCGGGCTGTTCGGCCAGGCGTCGGCGGTCTTCGGTGCCGAAGCCCTGGCCGACCGGCTGGGGCAGCGGCCGATCGATGCCACCGCCGCCGGCACGCTGGCCAGGACCATCGCCACGCTGGACTACTTCCAAGCCCGTTCCGGCCCGCCACGGCCTTCGGCCGGGGGACTGACGAACCCGCGCAACCGTCGACGCTGGGCCCGGTTGCGGCCCCATCTGCTGGCCCGGGTGAGCTCCTTCCTGGCCGAAGATGGGGGCCGATCGATCCTCTGGCACAGCATTTTGGGGCGCGTTCCCGAGACCTGGATTTCCGTCCCGCTTCTGCAGCGGTCGATGGCCGCCGGCCTTGTGCAATCCGAAACGTACGAGACGGTCGATGTGACCCTAGACCTCGCGACCGACCCGCCGGGAGGCCTGCAGTGGCTGGCCGACGGAACGCGCCAAGCGGTCGCCGCGATCGAAGCGGGGCTTCGCCGGGGCCGGCCAAGCCTTGTCGAACTGGTTCGCGCCGACGAACCAGCGCCAAGCGCAACTGCGGTCGTCATTGCCTACGGCATCGGCAAGACGGCTGGTGGGGAGACCAGGATCCGGGTTCACGATCCGCAGAACGGTGGCCCCACCCACCTCGTCCTCCCGTCACCGGCGTCGGGAGCGGGCCGGATCCTGTTGGACCCGGATGACGGGGACCGGAGTTCGATCCTGGCCCTTCGTCGACTGGCCGTCGAACCGGCCAGGCCGCCGCTGTTCGGCCCGCGCCGCTATCTCTTCTGGCTGCTGCCCTGGCGGCTGTTCTGGTGGATCCGGCGCTGGTTCGTGCTGACCTTCCGGCGTGGTTGATCTGCGACACGCATTCAAAACCGCCGCTTGGGGACGGTACTCCGCGGCCCTGCACTAGGCGTCCAGCACTTGCGCGACGACGACTCAGGTACGGGCGGCGAAAACCTTCCCGCAGCCCCCAAAGGCCCACGGCGAAATCACGGAGGTGATATTCGCCCGACCTTCGCATCTTGACCCGGCGGCACCGTTATCGTAACCACATTAATATAAAGATTTCTTTATATATGCATGAAGACAAGGATAGTTGAATGTCGACCCGCAACGCCGTCGCCGCGATGCCTAAGGTGGAACTGCATGTGCACCTGGAAGGGGCGATCCGTCCGGAGACCCTGCTGCATCTGGCCGACCGGAACGGTATCCGCCTGCCGGCCGGCGACATCGACGGCTTGCGCGCCTGGTACCGCTTCACCGATTTCCCGCATTTCGCCGAAGTCTATCAGGTCGTCTCCGCCTGCATCCGATCGGCAGATGACATCGAGCTGATGGCGCGGGATTTCCTCCGGGGCCAAGCCGACCAGAACATCCTGCACACCGAAGCCACCTATACGGCACTGGCGCACTACCGGAATGTCGGCCTGCCGTTCGACGAGCAGCTTGACGCCATCAACCGGGCGCGGGCCTGGGCCGCCGCCGAGTTCGGGATTTCACTGTCGCTGATCGTCGACATCCCGCGCGACTACGCCACCGATGCCGAGGCGCTGATGATCGCCGACTGGGTGATCGGCGGGCACGGCAAGGGCGTGGTCGCCCTGGGCCTTGGCGGCTACGAAGTGGGGTTTCCGCCCGAACGCTTCGCCCCCGCCTTCGACAGGGTCCGCGAGGCCGGCGTGCCGGCCGTGGTGCATGCCGGTGAAACCGAAGGGCCGGCCAGCATCCGCGGCGCTCTGGACACGCTGCACAGCGTGCGCATCGGCCACGGCGTTCGCTGTCTGGAGGATCCGGACCTGGTCGCAGAGTTGCGCGAGCGGCAGATCCCCTTGGAGGTCTGCCCGACCTCCAATGTCTGCCTGAACGTCACCCCCAGCCTGGCCGAACATCCGCTACCGGCGCTGCTGAGCCAGGGCCTCTACGTCACGCTGAACAGCGACGATCCGCCGATGTTCGGCACCACGCTGACCGGGGAGCTGATCGGTGTGGCCGAGACCTTCGGCTACGACGACCGGGACCTGCGCGACTTCCAGGTCCGCGCCGCCCAGGTGGCGCTGCTCGACGACGATGCCAAGGCAGCGCTGATCAACCGGGTGGCTGGGGCCTGACCGCGGCGGTCACGGACCGCCAGGCGATGCCCCACTTCGACCGTCCGTCCCCGACAGTCAGGCAACGACATAGCGCTTGCACACCGCGCCGTCGGCATTGCGATAGTCGCGAAAACCCATGGCCTCGTAGTAGGCCTGCCCTTCCCGGTTATCCGCCCCGATATAGGCCTCGACCGCCGGAACCTGGGCCTCACGGGCGGCGAGGCGGGTCGCTTCGAACAGGCGGGCACCGACGCCGCGCCGGGCGGCACGCGGGCTGACATGGGTACCGATCGACCCCCATCCGGGCGGCGTCCCGTAGTCGTTGTTTTCCCGGCACATCTTCAGGGACTGGAAGCCCAGGATGGTGCCGTCGCCGTCTTCTGCGACGAAGCACTGAATCCGGTCGGCGTGGCCGATATAGTGTTCGCGCACGAACGCCAGATCGGCCGGCCTGGTCCGCTTCTTGGCCGCCACAAGCTCCTGAAGAACAAGACTGATGCCCTCGGCATCGGTCACCTGCGCAACGCGAACTCTCATGCGTCTCACCCAGCCGGCGCCCCTTGCCGCAAGTCGGGCGGCCGGTCCTATCGTGTGCGGTCGATGCCCATGATTACGCCGTCGGCGGCCGGTTCGGTCTGCACGACCGGCAGCGACCTGGGCGGGCTGTTGGGCTCGAACCGTCTTCTACCGGCCCGCGTGATCACCGGAAAGGTCCATGGGCGCAGCGTGGTCCGGTCGCGCCTCCGAGAAGCGCCGCCGCACCGGCGCGATCGGTTGATGGACAGCCGGCTTATGCCGCTTGCCCCTCGCGGCCAAGGGCGGCTTCGGCAAGGCGGTCGAAGCACTCGCTCCACCCCTCGCGATGCCCGTCGCGCACCGCCGCATCGGCAAAACCGGACTGGACGAACACCATGCGGGTTCCCGATCCGTCCGGCTCGAAGCGGACGCTGACCTCCGTCGTCGGGCCGCGCTGCCCGTTCTCGATCCAATGAAAGCTGAAGCGCAAGAGGCGCGGCGGCT
Source organism: Alphaproteobacteria bacterium (assembly GCA_028281985.1). Lineage (GTDB taxonomy): Bacteria > Pseudomonadota > Alphaproteobacteria > DSM-16000 > Inquilinaceae > JANQIU01. The sequence continues at coordinate 6,580 of JANQIU010000132.1, forward strand.
GCACCTCCATCATCTCGCCGCCCTGCCAGAACGGCGTGCCGTCGGGCGCGACCATGCCGATGCGCCAGGTGGCACCCGTCTGGACCGTCCACTCCACCGTATGCGCCTTGAACGGCACCCCGCCCCGATCCTTCGGCCCCCACCATTGACGCACGGCTTCCGCGTTGGCCCAGAGCCCGAAGCATCGCTCGGGCGACAGCGTCAGGCGACGCTCGATCTCAAGATGTGCCGGCATGGTCATTGCCCCTGTTCTTCCGTGCCCGATGTCCGCTCGGCATGATCGACAAAGCTGTCGATCGTGCCTTCCCAGAAGCGCGCATAGTCCTTGAGCCAATCGGCGATCGTCTTCAGCCCGGCGGGGTTGAGGCGTCGCGGCCGCGTCTGCGCCACCTTCCCGGTCGTCACCAGCCCGGCCGTCTCCAGGACCCGCAGATGCGAGGAGATCGTGGGCTGGGTCAGGTTGAACTGATCGACGAGTTGGGAAACCGTCGCCTCACCGGAAGCCAGCCGCGCGACGATTGCCCTGCGCGTCGGATCGGCCAGCGCCGAAAGGCATGCGTCCAGGCTTATCATGTACATTGTCTATCGTCTATATAGACAGCTGTCAATTTAAAGGAATGCAGGCCAGTGCAACAGGGCACTTGATCAATTGAACGTTGTTCAATATCTTAATTGAACGATGTTCAGAATGGGGATCCGATCATGAGACTGAAAAGGATGGTCGCGTCGGTGGGCGCGAGTTTCGAGCAGTTCGTCAACAAGGTCGAAAACCACGAAGCGGTCGCCGAGGCGGTGATACGGGACGTTCGCGCCTCGGCCGCGAAGCTCAGGATTCAGATGGGCGGGGTGATGGCCCAGACGGAACGCCTTCGCACACGCCGGGACGGGCTCGCCGAGGATGCCGGGCGCTGGCGGGAGCGCGCCAGGCGCTTTGCGACGGTGGACGAGGATCGCGCGCTGGAGTGCCTGCGCCGCATGAAACGCGCCGAGGTCGAGCAAGCGCAAGCAACCGACCAACTCGCCCAGTTCGAGACCCTTGGCGACAAGCTGAAGGATCGCGTCGCTGCCGTCGAAGCGCGGCTGTCGGAAATGCAGTTGAAACGGACAGCCCTATCGAGCCGGAGCGCCCGTGCCCAGGTCATGGCCGCGGGCAATCAGGACACGCGGTCCGACGTCAATGCCGTCTTCGACCGGTGGGAGATGGCCGTCATCGAGGACGAGTATCTGGACGAGGTCGTCGCCGGCGAAAGCGATCCGCTGGGGCGCGAACTCGACGCGGCGGAGGAACGGGAGCAGCTCAAGGCTGCCTTGGAGGAACTCCGGACGGAGGATCGGTCATGACGACCATGGAAGACGGCGCGGCCACCCAGGCCGCTCGCCCGGAGGTCGACACCAACGCCCGCTTCGCCACCTTCCTTCGCTGGGGTGGTGCCGCGGCCGTGGGCATCTCGGGACTGATCTACCTGCTGCAGGGGATCGAGACGATCGACGGAGCGCTTAGAAACTGGATCTATCTCGCATTGATGGCGGTCCTGGCCGGCAGCGGGCTGGTCAGCCGGCTGACATTGAAGGACGCAAAGGGGGCCCGACTTTTCTTCGCCCTGGCGACCGCGGTCATTCCGGTGCAGTTCGCACAGCTTGGCGGGATGATCCATGTCCTTGCCGCCGTCGACGACGCCAGCCGCGTATCGGATTTCGCATCCATGACAACGACGGCCACCGCCTTGGTGGCAGCCGTCACCGCCCTGCTGTTCGTGCCGTTGGCCTATTCCGGGTTTTCGGTTCTCGCGCGCGGGGAGGCACGGCGCCTGACAGGGGCGTTCGCCGCGTTGAACCTGCTTCTTCTTGTCCCGGAGCGCGATTCTCCCTACGGGATCGCGGTGCTGGGGGTTCTGGTGGCCGCAGCGCTGCTGCTGGAGCGACGGTACTTCGACGCAAAAGAGGCACCGCCCGTATTCCGAACGGTCGAAGGCGGCGCGGTCCGCACCATGTTCCTCCTGCCACTGGTCATCGCCGCCGCTCGGTTCGGTCTCCACGTGGAAGCGGTTTGGGGGTACTGCGCCCTGGGAGCGATGCTGGGCACAGCCGTGCTCTTCGGCAGCGCCTGGAGCCGGAACCGGTGGTTTGTCGAGGTCGCGTCCGCTGCCGGGACCACGGCGATCGCCGCTTCCTGGTGGGTCTTCGCCCAGGACATGATCTGGGCGCCCGGCCCGACGATTGCCCACCCCCTAGCGGCGGCTGTCGCACCGATCGCGCTTTTGCTGTTCATCGGCGCCGAGAGATCACCCGCCGGCGCCCAGTACTATCGCGCCGCGGCGAGTGTGCTGTTGACCGCCCTGTCGATCCACACCGTGGTCACCGATCACGCGGTCGTAACGGGGATTGCCCTGGTGCTGGTGGGTGTGCCCCTCGCAACGTGGGGGGTTTTCCGGAAGCATCGCGAGCCGCTGCTCGGCGGCGCCATCATAGCCATGCTCGGTTTCGGTGCCGCAGTTGCCGCCGCCGCTCAGAACATGACGGCCAACTCATGGGTGCTGTTCGCCTGTGTCGGCGTGGCGCTCGTGCTCGTGTCGTCGGTTGTCGAGCGCTATGGTAAGCGGCTGGTTCGCTCGACCTTGGACGCCTGGGCCGATGTTCGCGGTTGGGAATAGGAAGGATAAGGCCTAGAGCAGGATCGCGATGCCTGGGATCGCTTGGGGGTCCCGGGCATCGCGTCAATCCTGATTTCACCTTGGCCTGTTCTCACTTTGGATCGAGAGGGCGGTTCGTTGGCGCGCCGAAGCGATCACACCAAAGAAGAGCTTCAAGACCTCATCATCGACGAGACGATGAAGCTGTTGGACGAGGTCGGCGCGGCCAACATCACCGCCCGCGATATTGCCGCGCGCGTCGGCTACACGCCCGGAACGCTCTATACCCATTTCGACGATCTGGCGGACATCTTGCTGCACGTAAGCGTGCGGATCCTGGTGCGATTGAAGACCGAGATCCAAGGCGCCATGGACACCGCCACCGATCCGGCCGACCGGCTGTTGGAGATGGGCTATGCCTATCTTGGCCTGGCAGAGGCCCACCCGCACTGGTTCGCGCTGTTGTTCAATCACAGCATTCGCAAGGCACAGTCGGTGCCGGCCTCGGTGCAGCAGATCGTCGACAGCCTGTTCGACGTGCTGAAAACGGAACTGGCCGCCTTCGACCCCAACGCGACGCAGGACGAGCTGGAGCTTGGCGTCGGTGCCCTGTGGGGCGGCGTGCACGGCATCTGCACGCTGTCGCTGTCGGACCGGGTCGTCACCCAGCGTTGGCGTGCCGACCGCTTGGTTCTGCAGACCCTGGTGAGCCACTTTTTGACGAGCTGGTCCCAGGCCGCAACGGGACGACAGCGGACCAGCACCCCGGGGCGCGGTCGAACCCGGGCAACGGCCAGCGGCGGTTAGGTAGACTTCGGACGCCCAAGCGACGGGTGACGAGGCATAGGGATCACGTCCCGGTTCCGCTGGTCGCGACGATGGCTGGCCCGGCCCGCTTCAGGGCCGGGCGCGCAAAACACCAAGTCAGTCCACCAGCACCATCGAATGGGGTCCGTGGGGAACGGGAACGCTGGTCCGGGTCTGGACGAGCTTGGGCGCATCGCCTTCGACCAGTCGCCAGAAGTCGATCGAGCCCCCTTCGGCGCCGCCAAGATGCTGGTCGTAGTTGACCACGGAGACATACCGTCCCGACGCATCGAAGGTGGCCGCTTCGGGCAGGATTCCGTCGAAATAGTAGGTACCCACGGAGGTGAGGTCGCCGCTGTTCCCGTCAATGTCGATGAGCGTCAGCGAAGAATAGGGCGTGTGCCTTGGGTCGTCGGCAGGGGCATAGGAAACCTCGAGATTGGTCGTAACGGCCCATTCACCGTCAGGCGAGATCGCGATGCCTTCGGGAGAAGCACCCGTCAGCGCCCGCCCCACGATGAAGTGCCGCGGGCCGTTCTGGCCGGCACCGTCGGCATCGAAGCGGATCGACATGACGTCGCCATCGACGGCTTCGGTCCAGATGCCTGGTACGTCCGGTCCCCAAAACAGGTTGGCCGTAAGGTAGTGCGACCCATCCGGTGAGAAGCGCCCCATGAACGGATACTTCGAGGTGAGAACCGGATTGCCCCAGCTCTCCAACGTCACGCCGCCATTGTCGCGGATGACACGGGCGAAATGGACCATCGCCTGATCCACGGCATGGATCGCCACGAAGTCTTGGGTGGGGTGCCACTCCACATGGCTGATCCGTTGCGTTTCGGCGATCGCCGGTAGGCTTGCATAGCTGACGTCCCCGAAGGCCCCGTCCGCCAGTTCAACGAAGGCAACGCCCCGTCCGTCGGTCTGGTGCAGGGCGACCGCGATCAACGAGCCATCCGGGCTGAGCGAAAGGCCATCCAGCCGGTTTCCGATCTCAGCCGTGTCCAGGACCGTCGGATTGGCGGCATCACCGATATCGACCAAGGTGACCAGCGTACCGATCGGCAGGTCACGGAACGTTTCGCCGTTCTCCGGTCGGGGGCCAAAGCTCTCCGACACAATTGCGAAACGGCCATCCGGGGTGACGGCGACAGCCGTCGGGGCACCGGCGACGGAATTCGACACCGGCACGCTGGCCAAGGACAGGTTGTCCAGCGAGAGAACCGTCAGCATGTCCTCGCTCTCACGCGGCCCGAGCTGGCCGTCGACATAAGCCGAGGACAGCATGTCGCCGTCATGGATGGATACGATCGCCCGCCCTTCAAGCCCAATAAGGCCGGATTGCTCGGCCGCGGTATGCCCGTCCGCGAACGCCGTTGCCGCGGTCAGGGTCACCGCCGTCGACGACAACATCAGGCCGATAATCTTCATCTATATTTCTCCTTCCGCGACAGCTACTCGGACCGAGCATCGATTCATTTCCGGCACTGAAAGTGGGCAGCGTTTTTCCATGGACAAATTCAAATTGAGACCTTATTGATCGCTAATCGCGATTAATTTGGCTCATACATTGGAAGTCCGAGATGGAGCTGAAAGCGATCCGCCTCTTTGTGGTCCTGGCGGACGAGTTGCACTTCGGAAAGGCGGCCAAACGCGCGGGCGTGACCCAATCCGTGCTGTCGGTGCAGATCAAGCGGCTCGAAGACCTGCTGGGCGCGGCGCTTTTCAAGCGTTCGACCCGTGAGGTCAGGCTGACGGACGTCGGCACCACATTCCGCCGGGAAGCCGACGGCATCCTCAAACGCGTGGATCAGGCAGTGCGCGCGGCAAAGGCAGCAGCCGCCGGCAGCGGCCGGTTGATCCGCATTGGGATCACCTCCGCCGTCGAAGTGTCCACGCTGATGGATCGCATCGCCGGCTTTCGCTCACGCCATCCCGACATTCAGGTTCTGATCCGCGAACTCGGAACCATCGATCAGGAAGCCGCCTTGGCCGGTGGTGACATAGATATCGGGTTATTGCATCCGCCGCTGGATCAGGTCGATCTGTTGACCGAAACGCTCAGTATCGAGCCGTTTTTTGCCGTCTTTCATCCCGGCTTCTTCGACCTCGGTAGCACGGTAACCTGGGCGGGCTTGCTTGAGCGTGCGCTGATCTTCTACCCGCGGCGCCGGGCACCTAGGCTTTTTGACGGACTGATCGGGTTTGCGGATCGGATGGGGGTGACGGCGAACATCGTTACCGAGGCGGAGAGCTTCCTCGCTGCGGCGGCTATGGCGCAGGCCGGTCTCGGCATCGCGCTGTTGCCCGGACAGATCACGCCCCTACAGCGGGATTTGAAGGTGCTGGCGCTGCCCGATGACAGCCCGTTGTCCCTTACAACGGCCTGTGCCGTGCACAAGGCCAACGCGGACGACGAGGTGATCAACACCTGCTTGCGGCATTTGAGATCTTAGCATCAGGTGGACATGCGGCCGGATGTGCCCGGCAATTGCATTGGTCTGTTGGTTCCGGTTCCAACAACGGGACAGGCTCACGCCTCTTCTACTGGCAACTATGGCGGTGCCGCTATCAGGGCGCCTTCCAGCAGGTCGCCAGGTGGTCGTTCACCATCCCCACCGCCTGCATGTAGGCATAGACGATGGTGGAGCCGACGAAGGTCATGCCGCGCTTCTTCAGGTCCTTGGACAGGGCGTCGCTTTCCGGCGTCTTCGCCGGCAGGTCGGCGAAGCCCTGCCAGTGGTTGACCTTCTGCCGGCCGCCGACAAAGCCCCAGACATAGCTGTCGAAGCTGCCGAACTCCTGCTGGATGTTCAGGAAGGCCGTCGCGTTCCTGCGGGCGGCGAAGACCTTCAGGCGGTTGCGGACGATGCCGGGGTCGGCCAGCCGCGCCTCCAGCGCCTCGTCGGTCATCGCCGACACCTTCACCGGGTCGAAGCCGTGGAACGCCGCCCGGTAGCCTTCCCGCTTGTTCAGGATGGTCTCCCAGCTCAGGCCGGCCTGCGCCCCTTCCAGCAGGATCATCTCGAAATGCTTGGCGTCGTCGTGGACCGGGATGCCCCACTCGTTGTCGTGATAGTCCTCGTAAAGCGGCTTGTTGGGCTCGGTGGGAAAGCAGCGGTTCTTGCCGTCGGTGCCGATCGCCATGGTACTCTCCGCCGCTCCCCTTTGCCGTTGGCCTCAGGCCGCCTTGGCCAGCTTGCTGGCGTAGTCGCAGACCAGCAGGCGCAACGGCGCCTCGTCATCCTCGATGGTCGGGAAGCGGCCGATGTCACCGTGGAAGTAGTTGTCGGTGTCGTCGTCGTTCACCGTGGACACTTCGCCGATATAGGTGTCGCCACCTTCCGCCCAGAACGAATGGGCCACGCCCGGCATCAGGGTCACGCTCTCGCCCGGGGCAAAGCGCAGGGTTTCGCCGGCCGACACCGTGCGGGCGATACCGTCGCAGGGCACGGTGACGGGACTGGTTTCGTCCAGCACGCCTTCGGCGTCGGTGCGGTAGACCTGGATGCACAGGGTGGCGCCGCCCCGATTGATGATGTCTTCCGCCTTGATCCGGTGGTGGTGCATCGGCGTCACCTGTTCCCGGCGGGAGATCATCGCCTTTTCCGCATAGAGCATACCCCGGCCGCGGCCCAGATCGGCGGCGCTGCCGTTGCGCAGCGTGAACAGCAGCAGGCCCAGCTGGTCGAAGCGGCCATGGCCGAAATCGGTGATGTCCCAGCCCAGCTTTCGGTCGACGATCTGATCCGCATCCCCGCCATGCGCCGCCCAGTCGCCCGGGGCCCAGTCGGCAAACGGCGGCAGCACCACATGGTGGCTGGCCAGAAAATCCATGCCCTGGCGCAGGATCTCGTTCACGTCGCTCCGTTTCATGGTGTCCTCCCTCCGCGCCGGCGGCGCACATATGTCTCCGGCGCAGACACTACACCGATCATGCCGCGTTGCCAGGGGTCGGCGCCGGGCGCCCGCCGTCGGCCGTGCCGAACGCAAATCGCCAAGGGACGTCCTTTTGGGGACGCCAGGACCTCCACCTTCGGATTGCGGCAGGGCGCCGCATCTATCGACCACCACTAGAACGATTAACCCGCCATTAAGCCGCCCCGGGCAGGTTGCGCGCACCGTCCGCAATTTGAGATCGATCATGCTGCGCCTCAACAGTATCCGGGCCAAGATCGCGGCCGGTTTCGTCGTCGTCGTCGCGGTAGCCGTGGCCATCGCCACCGTCAGTTCACTGATGGCCCAGCGACAGGAACTTCTGAGAACTGAAGAGCGGGCGCTGTCGCGGGCAGTCGCCGCCTTCCATACCGACATCGACGCGCTGGCCAGCCGGGTCTCGGCACTGGCCACGACCCTGGCGACCAGCCGGCCAATGGTCGAAGCCTGGCGCGATCGCGATCGTGATCGGCTCCAGGCACTGCTGGCGCCGGTCTTGGAAGGCCTGAGGGCCGACTTCCAGGTTGGCCAAATCGTGGCGCAGGACCCACCAGCTTCACCCTTCCTGAGGGTGCACCGGCCCGACAGGTTCGGCGACGATATCTCCGGCGGCCGGCCGGAAGTTGTCCGGGCGACCGAGCACGGCGAGGCGATCGCCGGCCTGGGCTGGGGCCGACTGGTCGGCCTTGGCATCCGTGGCCTGGCCCCGGCGCAGATCGACGGTCAGCCGCTGGGTGCGTTCGACGTCGCCCTCACCTTCGGCGATGCGTTCGGCGCAACTTTTCTCTCGCGGCTTAACGTCGATACCGGCGCCGAGTTCGCCATCTACATCGAAGCGGAAGATGGCTGGCGCCCGCTGGCCTCCACCTTCGGTGCGCAGCCGGCAATCGCCAGCATGGCGCCCGAGATCCTGACCGGCAATACGTTCCGCGGCGACCTTGAGACTGGCGCCGGCAATGCGTTGATGCAGATCGAGGCGCTTCGCGACATGTCGGGCCGGCCCGTGGCGGTGCTGGCCGTGGCCCGCCCGCTGGCGGCCCTGTACGCTGCCGAGCGACAGGCGGTCGTTACCGCGCTGCTGACCGGTTTGGTCTCCCTTGCGGTGGCGGCCGCGACCGGCCTGTGGATCGCAGCCCGGCTCACCCGGTCCATCGGCAGCGCCATCGAGGCGACACGGATCATGTCGGACGGACGATACGACCTGGAGATCCAGGGCACCAACCGTAGGGACGAGATCGGCGACCTGGCCAGATCGATCGACCATCTCCGCGCCGATCTGAAGGAGGCGCAGGCACTGGAGGCGCAGGTGGCCGCCGATCGCGAAGCGCAGAGCCTGCGGGCAGCGTCGGTGCAGACCGCCGTTGCCCGGTTCGAGGAGTCGGTGACGGCGGTGATCGGGCAGGTCGGCAAGGCCGGCGACCGCATGCTCACCGTGTCGGATACCATGCGCGGGCTGGCCGGCGAGGCGGAATCGCAATCGTCCGGGATCGCCCAGGCATCGCAGACCGCATCGCAAGACCTGGCGGGTGTGGTCGACGCCTCGCAGGCATTGTCGCAGACCGTGAACGACGTACACCGACAGGTCCGCGAGCTTCTGGAGATCGCCGATACAGCCGTAGCCGGTACCGAAACCGCAAACCAGCGGGTGACCGGTCTTCTGGAAGCAGGGAACCGCATCGGCGAAGTCGTCACGCTGATCACCTCGATCGCCGAGCAGACGAACCTCCTGGCATTGAATGCCACCATCGAAGCCGCCCGGGCAGGCGACGCCGGGCGCGGTTTCGCGGTCGTCGCCTCGGAGGTCAAGGCCTTGGCCCGCCAAACCGCCGAGGCGACCGACAACATTGCCGGTCAGATAACCGAGATGCAGACCGCCACCAATCAGGCGGTTGCCGCAATCGGTGACATCGGCGGCGTCATCACTTCCATGCACGCGACCAGTAACGACATCTCGACCACCGTCGAACGGCAGTCCGGCGTCGCGCAGGGAATCAGCTGCAATGTGCAGGATGTGGCGCAAAGCTCCGGGCGGGTGACCGAGGCGGCGACGACGATCTCCCAGGCGACCCGCAACACCGGGCAGTCCGCCGCGGATGTCCATGCCGCGGCGCAGGCCCTGGGCGACCAGACCGTGGCACTCAACAGCGAGATCGAGCGGTTCCTCGGCGTCATCCGGCAGGGCTGAGGCGCCACCCAAACGCCACGGACTTCCTGCACGCTTGCTTCTGGGCGCAAGAAACGGGGTGCCGGGCGGTGCGCGGCCGGCCTAGTGTCGTTCCCCCGACGCGTTGGAGGAACTATGAGCGCCACCGCCGAAGTGCACCGCAGCATGACAGCGCTGGAATGGGGCATGCTGATCGCGCTCTCGGTGCTGTGGGGCGGCTCGTTCTTCTTCGTCGGCGTCATCGTCGAAGGTCTGCCGCCGCTGACGATCGTGGTGCTGCGGGTTGGCCTAGCGGCGATCGCGTTGCATGCCGTCGTGCTGGCCCTGGGCCAGCGGATGCCGACCGGGGTCGGGACCTGGGCCGCCTTCTGCGGCATGGGTTTTCTGAACAATGTGGTGCCGTTCGGCCTGATCGTCTGGGGGCAGACGCAGATCGCCAGTGGTCTGGCCTCGATCCTGAACGCTACCACGCCGGTGTTCACCGTGCTGGTCGCCCATGTCCTGACCAGCGACGAGAAGCTGACCTCCGGACGGGTCGCCGGCGTTCTGGCCGGGCTGGCCGGCGTGGCGGTGCTGATCGGCCCGGACGCGCTTGAGGGCCTGGGCATCAA
>JANQIU010000160.1 GCA_028281985.1 Alphaproteobacteria bacterium
GGTGACCAGGACGGCGACGATGACTCGCCAGGATCGCAGCCCCAGCACCAGCAGCAGGGAGACGAGCACCAGCGAAATCACGCCGGCCTGCGCCGCCCCGTCGGTCACCGTGGCCAGCTCTTCGGTCTCCAGGGCCGGACCGCCGGTGATGCGGACCGAGACATCGCTTCCCGCCGCTTCCTGCAGGGGTCCGGCAAGGGCACGGATCTCCCGCAGCGCCGCCCCGGCCGGGGCCAGCGAGCCGTAGTCCAGCACCGGCTGTGCGGTGATCAGCGTCCGTCGTTCCCCGTCGTCCAGGGCCCCGCCGCCCAGAACGGTCCGCCAGGACAACAGCCGTTCCCGGCCCGCCAACCGGGCCTCGACAACCTCCGCCATGGCCGACAGCACGCCGGCCAGTTCCGCCGGTGGTGCCGTCCCGTCCGCAACGAAGGCACCAAATCCGTCCGACAGGACGTCGAACAGGCCGCGCAGGCTGGGGTCGGCCGCCAGCGCGGCCAGCAGGGCCTGGGCACCGGCCAGCCGGTCCGCCAAGTCGTAGAGCGCGTCGACATCGAGATAGAGCAGCGCGTTGCGCCGCAGAAACGGATCGGTATCGGGGACCCGGACATCCTCGAACCGGTCGGGCCTGGCAGCCATCGCATCGGCCAGATCGGTGGCCAGGCCTTCGGCCTGTTCGATGGTCTCCGCCTCGGCGACGACGATCACCCGCCTTTCGAACTGGGGAAAGGCCGCTTCGAACGCCAGCGCGTTCTGTCGGAATGGCACATCCCGGGAGATCATGTCCTTGTTGGAGGTGTTAATCCCCAGGTTCCCTGCTGCGTACCAGGCGGCCGCCCCGACCAGAACCGCCGCCGCCAGAACCACCAGAACCGCGCGGTGGGCGGCACCGGCCGTCCAGCGCGCAAGGAAACGGTCCAGGGCTTCGGCAGCTCTTGCGAACATGCGGGTGTCGATCCAAATGGGCGAGCTTCGGGGCGCCACGGGTTTGCCACACCGTCGGCCCATCACACAATCGTTGCCGCCCCATGTCGGGGCGCGGTCCGGTCAGGAGAGGCTCATGGTCAAGCGCTCGCTCGCAATCGTCATTTTGTCGGCGCTGCTGGCCATGCCGGGCGCGTACGGCACGGCCGCGGCGCAGTCGGAGGCGCCGGCCGACCCCGCGGCCGCGGGCACCCCGAACACGCCCGAAGCGCTCGTCGAGCAGCTGAACGGCGTCCTGCTGGAGGCCATGCGCAACGCGGACAGCCTCGGATACGAGGGTCGCTATGACCTGATGCGGCCGACCCTGACCCAGACCTTCAACTTCCCGGTCATGGCGCAGATCACCTCGGGAACCAGTCGGTGGCGGGACTTCACCCAGGACCAGCGGCAACGGCTGGTCGAATCGTTTTCCCGGATGAGCATCGCCACCTTCGCCAGCCGCTTCGACGGTTACGGCGGGGAGCATTTCGAGGTGGTGGACGCCCAGCCCCAGCGGAACGACCGGATCCTGGTCCGCTCCAGGCTGGTGCGCACCGATGGCGAACCGCCGGTTGAACTGAACTACCTGTTCCAGGAGTTCGGCGACGGCTGGCGCATCCTCGACGTGTATCTGGATGGCATCTACAGCGAGCTTTCCCGCCAGCGCTCGGAATATGCCGCCATCCTGAACCGCGGCGGGGTCGAGGCCCTGATCCAGGAGATCGATGCCGTAACCCGGCGACTGGCCGGGGGCGCCTGACCCGCGGCGCCCGCGGACGCCCGTCAGAAACCTCTGGCCAGACACCCCCGGCCGCGCGAACAATTCCCCCTTGGGCCAGCCGGTGAGGGCTGGCGGCGCGGCAATCAGAACCGCGCCGGCGTTCGTTGGGGAGGAATACGCCGCAATGCAGCAGCTTGGCGGGATTGATAGTCTGTTCTTGAGCATGGATTCCAGCCGGCATCCGATGCACCTGGCCAGCCTGATGCTGGTCGATCCGAATTCGGCGCCGGATGGGTTTTCCTTCGACAAGGTCCGGCAGTTGTACGAAGCGCGGCTGCATCTGGTGCCGCCGCTCCGCCGCCGCCTGGTCTATGTGCCCGGCAACCTGGACCACCCCTATTGGATCGAAGACCCGGATTTCGATCTGGAGTACCACCTGCGGCACCGGGCCCTGCCCGCGCCCGGCAGTGAGAAGCAGCTCCTGGAACTGGTCTGCCACCTGTTCGCCCGACCGTTGGACCGGGGCCGGCCGCTTTGGGAGTACTACCAGATCGAAGGCCTGGAAGACGGCCGCGTCGCGCTTCTGGTGAAGATCCACCACGCCTGCATCGACGGCGTGTCCGGGGCGGAGATCCTGGCCAACTTCCTGGACCTGACCCCGAAGATGCGGAAAGTCCGCGCCGCCAAAGAGCCATGGGTGCCGGAGACCCCGCCCAACCCGCTGGATCTGATGAGCCGGACGGTCGGCAACTACATGACCAAGCCGTTGCGGTCGCTGGAGATTCTGCCGCGCACCATGGCCACCGCGTTCAATCTGAGCGCCATGGCGTTCGGGAGCGGCATCGCCCGGCCCAATGCCCCCTTCGAGGCGCCGCCGTCGATCTTCAACAAATCGGTGACGCCGCACCGGGCAGCCGCCTTCCCGACCCTGTCCCTGGCCGACGCCAAGGCGATCAAGAGCGCCTTCGGGGTGACCGTCAACGACGTGGTCATGGCGATCTGCGGGACGGCGCTGCGGCGCTATTGCCTGGACAAGGACGCGCTGCCCGAACAGCCCCTGCTGGCGATCGTCCCGGTTTCGGTCCGCCCGGACGACGACAAGGCGCAGCCGAACAATCAGATCAGCTTCATGTTCTGCCCGCTGGGCACGCATCTGGAAGATCCGGTGGAGCGTCTTCAGGCCATCAAGCAGGGCAACGATCTGGGCAAGGCCGGCCAGCGCATGATCGGGGCCGACCTCCTACAGGACTGGACCCAGTTCACCACGCCTGCGGTGTTGGCCCGGGCGACCCAGGCGATCTCGCTGCTCACCACTCAGCAGAGCCTGCGGCCGATGTTCAACGTGGTGATCTCGAACGTGCCCGGCCCCCGTTTCCCGCTCTACTGGGCCGGCGCCCGGGTCGAGTCGCTGCACCCGATACCCGTCACCATCGACGGCGCGGGGCTGAACATGACCGTCGTCAGCTACGAGGACCGGATGCATTTCGGCCTCGTCGCCGACCGCGGAACCGTCCCGGACGTGGAGGTTATCGCCGACTATCTAACGCAGGCGATGGCCGACTACGTGAAGCTTGCCGCCGCCAGCGGCAAAGCCGCGTAACCTGCCGCTGGACGGCCGGCGACCACCGAAGATAGGTTTGTTGGCGAACGGCTTGTGCCGGGCGGCCATGGCGCGGTGTCGCGGTGTCCGCTATTGTGCGGCTTGGTGTGTAGGGGTTTCCGGGCAAGGGCATGACAAAGGATCAACCGCGGGACGACGCTGACGGGCCGGGCCCCCTGATCGTCGTCGGTATTGGTGCGTCCGCCGGTGGGTTGGAGGCATTGTCGGCGCTGGTGTCGAACCTGCCGCAGCACCGATCGATCACCTATGTCGTCGCCCAGCACATGTCGCCCCAGCACAAGAGCATGATGGTGGACCTGCTGTCGCGGTCCAGCAAAGTGGCGGTTGCCGAGGCGACCGAAGGCCACAGCCTGGAGCCGGACACCATCTACATCACGCCGCCGAACCGGAATATCGAGATCCGCGACCGGACCGTGGTGCTGAGCGAACCTTTCGCCGAAGGCCCGAAGCCGTCGGTCGACCTGCTGTTCACGTCGCTGGCCGAAGACAACGGCGAGCACACGATCGGCATCGTCCTGTCCGGCACCGGATCGGACGGCGCCCACGGTATCGAGGTCATCAAGGCGGCCGGCGGGTTCACCATCGTCCAGTCCCCGGAATCGGCGAAGTACGGCTCGATGCCCGAGGCGGCGCTGCGGACCGGCAAGGTCGATCTGGTCCTGGCGCCCGACCAGGTGGGCGGCGAACTGGCCGCCATGTCGTCGACGCCGCGGGAGCTTTCCGAGCGTCACTCCGACGATACCCCGACCAGCACCTTCGCGGCGGTGATCGACCTGATCCGCCACCGCACGAATATCGACTTCCTGCACTACAAGCCCGGCACGATCCAGCGGCGGATCCAGCGGCGGGTGGCGGCCAACCGGCTGTCGACGGTCGAGGATTACCTCGACTTCATGAGCAGCAACCCCGCCGAAATCGAGAAACTGTGCGCCGATATCCTGATTTCGGTCACCTCGTTCTTTCGCGACCGGGACGCCTTTGCGGCCCTGCGCTCGGCTTGCCAGAGCCTGCTGGAGCGCCAGCCACCCCGGACGCCGGTGCGCGTTTGGGTGCCGGGCTGCGCCACCGGCGAGGAGGCGTATTCGGTCGCCATCGTCATCGCCGAGTGCCTGCGCGAGCGCCGGGAATCCCGTCCCGTGCAGATCTTCGCGGTGGACATCGACGACGACGCGCTGGCCGCCGCCCGGCGGGGGCACTATCCGGCGTCGTCGGTGGAGGCGATGGAGCCGGCCATCCTGGAGCGGTACCTGACCCAGGTCGACGAGACCTATCAGATCAACCGCGAATTGCGGGACATGGTGGTGTTCTCCCGGCAGGACCTGACCAAGGACCCGCCGTTCTCCCGCATCGATATGGTGACCTGCCGCAACCTGCTGATCTACTTCAACACACAGTTGCAGCAGCGGGTCATCGAGCTGTTCGCCTATGCCCTGAACCCCGGCGGCATTCTGTTCCTGGGCAAGTCGGAATCGCTGGGGCCGGCGGCCGAAGGCCTGTTCAACACCGTCGACCGGACCCACAAGATCTTCACCCGCAACCCGGGGCGGCGGGTGCCCCTGACCCATGTTTCCGCCGGCCGCGGCGTGGACCTGGCGGCGGGCAAGCTGGCGGCGCGGCCGAAGACCGAGCCGCCGCCGCTGCCGCAGCTCGTCAAGTCGACGATCGGCGAGCTTTACGGGCCGCCTTCGATCGTCGTCGATACCAACCTGCGGCTCGTGTACATGCACGGGGACGTGTCGTCGTACCTCAAGCTGGCCGACGGTACCTTCGAGCAGGACATCCTGCAGCTGATCAATCCGGCCCTGCGCACGACCCTGATGGCGGCGTTGCATCGGGCTGACAGGGTCGATCCCGGACCCGTCTCGCTGGAGCTCAAGGCGCCGGCGGACGACCAGCTCCGCAACTTGCGGATTACTGTCCGGGTGATGCCGGATGACGGGCCGACCGGTACGCCGATGCGGCTGATCTCCTTTGAGAGCGTCGCGCCGGAAGCCCGGATCCCGACGCCGACCAGCGGCGCGGAAGGCGCCAACGACCTGCGGGTCGGCGAGTTGGAGCAGGAGCTGACCGCGACCCGCGAGCACCTGCAGACGGTGATCCAGGAGCTGGAGACGGCGAACGAGGAGCTTCAGGCCACTAACGAGGAGCTGCAATCCTCGAACGAAGAGCTGCAGGCCACCAACGAAGAGTTGGAGACCACGAACGAAGAGCTGCAGTCGACCAACGAGGAACTGGAGACGGTCAACGACGAGCTGCAGGCCAAGTCGAACGAGCTGTATCATCGAACGGCCGATCTGGAGAACATTCAGTCGACCATCGAGGCCAGCGTTATCCTGGTCGACGAGGACCAGCGGATCCGCCTGTTCAACGACGCGGCGCGGGATGCGTTCGTGTTGAACACGGACGAGATCGGCCGGCCGCTGAACCAGGTCGTCCCGCGGTTCGACATGCCGGACCTGAAGCTGCGGCTGAGCGAGGTCATCCGCGACGGCGAATCGTTCCACGCCGATGTCGCCGCCGACCAGAGCCGCACGCTGACCCTGACCATCAACCCCTACCGGGTCGGCGACCGCGGGATATCCGGGGCCGTTCTGACCCTGACCGACGTCTCGGAACGGGCACGCAACGAGCGCCGGCTCGACGAGCTGTCCCGCGAGCTGCGGCAGGCCCAGCGCATCGCGGAAATCGGCAACTGGCGTTATCTGCTGCGCAACGGGGCGATGGTGTGGTCGGAAGAGTGCTACAGGATCGCCGGCGTCAACCCGCATACCTACCAGCCCAGCCTCGCCGCGTGGATCGACCTGTTCCATGAGGACGACCGCGAGGCGGTCCGCACGGATGTGGAGACCGCCCTGCGCGACAAGACCAGCTTCGGTTTCCAGCGCCGCATGCTGCGCCACAATGGTGAACCCTGCCATGTGCGGGTGGAAGGCCGAGCCCAGACCAGTGCTTCCGGAGAGCTGGAGGCCCTGTTCGGGGTGGTTAAGGACGTCACCGCCGAGGTGACGGCCACGAAGCTGATGGAAAAGAGCCACGCCCGGCTGTCGCGGATCCTGGACACCATCGCCGATGGCGTCGGCGTGATCGACACGACCGGCAAGCTGCTGATGGTCAACCAGGCGATGTGCGCCATGTTCGGCCATCAGGCCCGGGATCTGCTGGGCAAGAACGTCTCGATGCTGATGCCCGAGGCGATCGGGTCGGAGCATGACGACTACATCGAGTCGTATCTCAAGACCGGCGAGGGCCGCATCATCGGGTCCAGCCGCAGGGTCATGGGCAAGCGCGCCGATGGCAGCGAGCTGCCGCTGGAGCTGTTCGTCGGTGAGGTGAAGGAAGATCCGGATTCCCCCGGCGGCCTGGCCCGGCACCTGTTCATCGGAACGATGCGCGACCTGTCCAGCCGCGAGCGCAGCGACGGCAAGGCCGAGACGGCGCTGGAGACGCCGCGGAGCGCGGTGGCGGAACCGGCATCGGACTAAGAGCTTCAGCCGGTTCTGACCCGTTCCGCCTCGGCCAGGATCCAGTCCCGGAAGGCCTTGACCTTCGGCCGGTTCGCCGTGTGATGGGGGTAGACGAGGTAGTAGGCGTTTTCGGCCGGCAAGGTGATGTCGAACGGTCGGACCAGGCGCCCGGCCGCCAGATCGTCCCCGGCCAGGGCGGAGCGGCCCAGGGCGACGCCCATGCCGTCGATCGCCGCCTGCAGGACCATGCCGGAGTCGGTGAACGCGGGCCCGCGGGTCGGATCGACATTCGTCGCCCCGGCCACCTTCAGCCACATGGCCCAGTTGGTCGGCAGATCGTCGTGCAGCAGCATGTGATGGGCCAAATCGGCCGGCTGACGAAGCGGGTGCGGGCCTTCCATCAGCCGCGGGCTGCAAACCGGAAAGAGCTCCTCGGTCAGGAACTGGTCGGCCTCGGCACCGGGATAGACGCCGCGACCGTAGCGGATTGCCACATCGACGTCCTCCCGGTCGAACTGAACGGTACGGTCGTCGGCGGAGACCCGGACGTCGATTTCCGGGTGCCGCTCCTGAAACCCGCCCAGGCGGTGGATCAGCCAGCGCGACGCCAGCGACGGCAGCACGCTGACCGTCAGCACACCGGCCACGTCGCGGGTGCGCAGCCGTTCAGTGGCCTGCAGCAGCCGGCGAAACGCCTCGCCGACATCGGTCAGATAGGCCTGACCGGTGTCGGTCAGCAGCAGCCCGCGCGCCGCCCGGCGGAATAGCCGCACCCCCAGTTGCGCCTCCAGCGCCTTGATCTGGTGGCTGACGGCAGCCTGGGTGACGTTGAGTTCGCGCGCCGCCCGGGTGAAGGACAGATGCCGGCCGGCGGCCTCAAATGCCCGCAGGGCATTCAGCGACGGGAGTCGATTCATCGCATTCGGATTAACTCGTCATTATATTTTCTAATAGATAACATGAGAAATCATCCGTTGCAAATGACTGCTTCCCAGCTCATTTCAAGCATCAACAACCTTTGGGCGGCATCTCCCGCGGTAAGAGAAACGTATAGGGGGATTTATCATGGCCATGGTCACGCACCATGATGTGCACGGCTTCTCCGACCATCGGCACCACGGCATCCTGGAAACCATCGGGCATGCGTTCGGCCAGTTGCGGATCTGGCGGACGCGGGTGCTGGAGCGTCGTGAGTTGAGCCGGCTGGACGATCATATGCTCCGCGACATCGGCATCGACCGCAGCATGGTCGACGAGGAAGTGCAGAAGCCCTTCTGGCACAGCTGATCGAGGGCAACCGACCTGACTGGATCCGCAAGCGGCGGCCTTGACGACCTGTGGCTTGCGGACATCGGTCCGTTGAACCGGTACCGACGGGATAAGCCTATCTGCGCAGCAGCAGGCGGTTGATCCCGTTCAGCAGCGCGTACATCTGCTGGAACTGGCGCAGGAAGGTGTCCCAGGGCAAACCTTCGCGGCGGTTCCGCGAAAGCTGTGCGTGCAAGTCGGTCAGCGATGTGTGCCCGTCGATGCGCGGCAGCAGCGCGCCGGTCAACGGCGGCAATGCCAGGGACACCTTGATCCCGTCATACTCGGCATCGATGACCCTGCCGGGCCGGAAGGTGCGGGCGAACGCCTCGCCGTCCATCCGGTGCAGAACCGGCTTCAGGGTGGCATTGTCCGGCTGCGCCACGCTGTCGCCCGGCCGGCCGGCTGGCACGGCATAGACCACATGGGTCTTCATGTTGCCGGCCAGGCTCTCGGCCAGTTCGGCGTTGGCCTTCCAGTCCAGGGTCTCGATCCGGCCCCGCAGTTTGGGGTCGTTGACATAGGTTTCCGAGCGGTAGCGGACCGGCTCGATGAAACTGGCCACGTCCAGCCCGGCGCCGGCCAGCAGATCCAGCAGTTCCGGGACCGTATAAGCGCGGTCCTGCTCATGCAGCAGCAAGTCGTAAAGGCCGGCGTCACTGCGCCGGTGATCGGCCAGAAGCGGGTTGCGCGCGAACCAGTTGGTGGGCGGCAGGCCGCGGATCAGCCGCTTGGCCATCCCCACCTTGTCGGCGGCCGGCAGGTCGCCGGCCAGGGTCCGCAAGGCTGCCTGCATGGGATACACACCGGTCCGCCCGTGGGTGCCGTAAACCATCAGGCCCATGCCGCCATCGGGCGACAACTGCTGCGCCAGCGCCTGCAAGCCGGCAGGCGGATCGGGCAGATGGTGCAGCACCCCGACGCAGTCGATGTAGTGG
>JANQIU010000198.1 GCA_028281985.1 Alphaproteobacteria bacterium
CCGGATCGCCGCCGATGACGTCGATCAGCACATTGGAGTCGACCAGGATCATCGGCCCACCGGATCGGCGCTCCCGGTTTCCTCGTCGGCAGGCGCCCCGCGCATCAAGGCGATGATCTCGTCCGTGGACATCTGATAGCGCCCGGTGCCGCGCAGGCTGGTCACCAGCTTCTGGCCCCGGGACGGCCGTCCCGCCGACGGCTTGCCCTTGCGCAGCCTTACCTCACCGTCGACCATCGCAAACTCGACATCCGTACCGGGCATCAGGCCGGCCTGATCCCGGATATGCTCCGGAATGGTCACCTGTCCCTTGCTGGTGATGCGCATGGCCATCCTCGTTCTTACTGCCTTCAGTAAGAATAAGGGGCAGGGAACCCTCGGGCAAGCTGTTGCCAGCCCGCCTCCGGTTTCAGGAGTCGTGTTCTTGGGTGCCGCCTCGCACCATACATGTCTCCCATGGTTCCCGGTCCGAGGTCTGATCCCGGTACCCCTGGAATGCGTGTATCCGGACCGGCGAACAGCTTGCGATTGCCCGGGCGGGTCTCCTCGGCTATCGGATCTGGGCGAGACCTTGAGCCATCAGAGCGGCGCGGACGCAGCCGACACGCGCGGCCGGCCTCAGCGCGGATCCAGAGAAGACCCAAGCATGACGATCACCAAGCAGGATGAACTGGACGGGCTGAAGGAAATCGGCCGGATCGTCGCCAGCACGATGCAGGCGATGGCGCAAGCGATGACCCCCGGGATGACGACGCGGGAGTTGGATGAAATCGGGCGCAGGCTGCTGGAGCGCGAGGGCGCCCGGTCGGCGCCTCAGGCCACCTATGGTTTCCCCGGGGCCACCTGCATCAGCGTGAATGAGGAGATCGCCCACGGGGTTCCGGGCGACCGGGTGATTGCGCCGGGCGATCTGGTCAATATCGACGTGTCGGCGTCGAAGAACGGCTATTTTGCCGATACCGGGGCAACCTATCGGGTCGCGCCCGTGCACCCGTCGCTCGATCGGCTTTGCCGCGACGGCAAACGCGCCAGGCAGATCGGCATCTCGCAGGTGCGCAGCAACAGACCCTTGGCAGGCATCGGAAACGCCATCGGCCACTTTGCCTCAAGCCGCGGCTACACGCTCATCCGCAATCTCGCCAGCCACGGCGTCGGGCGGTCGTTACACGAATACCCCGGGGATGTTGCGACGTGGCCCACGCGCGGCGATCCGCGCCGCATCACCAAGGGGCTGGTGCTGACCGTCGAACCCTTCCTGTCCACCGGCGGGCATTGGGCGACCGGGGGCGATGACGGCTGGACGCTCTACAGCGAGCCCTGCGCCCCCGCCGTTCAGTATGAACACACGGTGGTCGCGACCGATCGCGGGGCCATCGTCGTGACAGTGCCGGACCGGCCTGCCTGAGCCGCCCCTTTCGGGTCTGGGGCGCCGATTGGCCTAACTGACCGCCTCATCGCTAGGGGCCAGCTTGTCCTGGGTGCGCAGGTCGAAGTCGCTGGCATCGTGGCGCTCGTGCAGCTGCTCTTCGGGTGGACCGAAGATGCGGTTGACCATGCGGCCCCGCTGCACCGCCGGGCGCTGGGCGATCTCATCGGCCCACCGCACGACGTTGGTGTACGCGGCGGCACCGACGAATTCGGCGGCGTCGTAGAGCACCCCGCGGACCAGGCCGCCGTACCACGGCCAGATCGCCATATCGGCGATGGTGTAGTCGTCTCCGGCGATGAACCGGGTATCGGCGAGCCGCTTGTCCAGCACGTCGAGCTGGCGCTTCACTTCCATGGTGAACCGGTTGATCGGGTATTCCAGCTTGAACGGCGCGTAGCTGTAGAAATGCCCGAAGCCGCCGCCGAGGTAAGGCGCCGAGCCCATCTGCCAGAACAGCCAGGACAGGGCTTCGGCGCGGGCGGCCGGCGCCTGGGGCATGAACCGCCCGAACTTCTCCGCCAGGTAGAGAAGGATCGCCCCGGATTCGAAGACGCGGGTCGGTTCGGGCGTCGAGCGGTCGACGAGGGCGGGGATCTTCGAGTTCGGATTGATCTCGACGAAGCCGCTGCTGAACTGATCGCCGTCGCGGATGTTGACGACATAGGCGTCGTACTCCGCACCGGCCTCGCCCGCGGCCAGCAACTCCTCCAGCAGGATCGTCACCTTCTGCCCGTTGGGCGTGGCCAGGGAATAGAGCTGCAGCGGGTGCCGGCCCACCGGCAACGCCTTGTCGTGCGTCGCACCGGCGATGGGGCGGTTGATGCTGGCGAAGGTGCCGCCGCTTTCGGCATCCCAGGTCCAGACTTTCGGGGGCTGATAGCCGTCGGCGTCGCTCATGGTGGATCTCGTCGGTTTCGTCCGGCCGGAACCGGCCGTCGATGCGGGAAGACAGACGCCGTTATGTGTGTCCGATCGCGCCGGCGTCCAGTCACGATCCCTGAAGATCTCCGCGAGCGTCCGGCGGCAACCGCCGGATGTCGAAAGGGGTCAAGTCTTGAACTGATGGCTGTCGGCTAGCTGATAGTTCAAGACTTGACCCCATCTTTACGTCTTCAGTTCTGCAACTGGCCTCCGCCGGGCCGGCTCCCGGCATGCTATGCGCCCGGGTCGCGCGTGTCGGTGGGGAACGGGCGTGGCGTCGCGAGCCGGATGGGTGCCGGATCAGTACTTCTTGGCGTTGAACCAGTCGAACAGCGCTTTGGAGGCCTTCTTCAGACCGCTCGGATCGGTCAGGAACATCGAATAGGCCTCGGCATAGAATTCTTCCGGATCGTGCGGCCAGTTCCTGGCGGCGTAGGGGGTGATCGGGGCAATTCCCTTGTCCACGACGAACTTGACGAACTTCTGCACCCGCGCGGTCCGCCGGTGGGCCAGGGAATGCGCCTTGGCGGCCTCGAACAGGGCGTCCTGGTTCCGCTCGACGGCGGCCATGCCGGCCAGGGCCGGGTGGCCTTTGTTTAGGGTGGCCAGCGCCTCGCGCGCCTTATCGCGGGCGTCGATCTCCTTCTGCACCGTGGCGACCATCTTATCGACCTCGGCGTCGCTCTTGTCCTGGTCCTTGGTGTCGTCCGCGAACGTCTTGATGGCGGTGCCGGCGGCCTTGAGCGCGGCCACATATGCGGTGCTCTGCGCCTTGTCGGCGGGGTTGAGCGCGTTGGCCGTCTTGTCGACACCGGCATCACTCTTCGTGTGCTTGGTGAGTGCGGTCTCCGCCCCCTTCTTGATCTTCTCCAGGTCCTTCGCCGATATGCGCGTCCGCGCCGCTGCCTTTTCCTTCTCGCCGGCCGTCTTCTCGGCTTTCTTGGAGGCCGCGTCGGCCTTCTTCCAGATCGCCTTCAGGCGGTTCTCTTCCGCCAATTTGGCTTCGTAATCCGCTTTGCGCGTCTTGTAGGTGGCGCGCGCCGCGGCGATGCGCGCCTTGTCTCCGGAGCCCAACGCGCTGTTGAGGTCGTCGGCAGCGGTGTTCAGCGGGTCGACTGCGTTGTTGCGTTCGTCCACCGCGTCGTTGAAGGCCTTCACGGCAGGATTGGATATGTCTAGCAGCCGGTTGTGCTCGGCCGTCGCCACGTGTTCAGCATGGGTGGCGGTGCGTTCCGTCAGGTTGGCAACGGCGTGGCCGACTTCGTGCACGATCACGCCATAGCTCGCTGGCGCGCCCCCCTTGAAGGCGAGATCCGCCAGCTTAAGCGTCGCTTCGTTGACCACCGTGGTGCCGCTGACGCTCTGATTGGTCTCGAACTCGCCCGCCGTGGTGCCGCCCAGGCTGGTAACCCGGGTCAGCGTCACGCCCTTAAGCGAGGCCCGGTCGCGCTTGGGCAGCATTTTGAAGGCGTCCGTGACCTGTTGCAGCTCGTCCGGGGTCCATGTCGCGCTGCCATCCACGACGCCGGCGAGGCCGTAGGTGGCAATCAGGGCCGATTTCAGCTTGGCCAGCGCGGCCGCCTGGGTCTGGTTGCCGGCGCCCGTCTGTGAGGCTGGGGTCGGCGGGGCGCGCTGAATGACGCCAGGCTGCCCGCCCTGCTGTGCCACATGGGTCAGTTCATGGGCCAGCAGCTGCCTGCCTTCGCGGCTCTGCGGGTCGTATTGGCCGTCGGCGAAGTATACGTCCCGGCCATGGGTGAAGGCCCGCGCGCCCAGGTGTCGGGCCATCTGCGACGCCTGTGCGTCGGTGTGGATGCGGACGCCGCCGAAATCGTGGCCCAGCCGGGGTTCGAAGAACGCCCTGTCGGACGCCTCGAGCGACCGGGCGGCAGCGCCGCCGGCGGCGTCCGTGGCAGCGGTTTGGTCGTCAGGGGCCGGGGTGACGGCGCGCAACGCGACCGGGGCGTCGGCCGTTTCCGGCGATGCGGTCACCTGGTCGGCTACACGATCCGCCTCCCGCTCGAAGGCGTCGCCCGGCGTGGTGACCTGCAGTTTGGTCTGCAGGATTCCGCGGAAACCGTCCGCGCCGGCGTGGTCGTGCCGCCGTCGCTTGCCCAAGACCTTCTGCAGCGCCCGATTGCCCATGGTTCGCTGCAGGTGCCGGATCGCCTCCGCCTGACCGCCCGGGCCGGTGGGAAGCCGGTCTGGGACCGACGCGCTGTCAACGCCGCCATGGACCTGGTGTGTGCCGGACGGTGCGTGAATGCGCATGGTGGCGGCCCTCCCTCTCGGCGGCTGCAATCCGCCGGACACCGATGATGCCTGAGCCGGGGGCCGGGCGATATCCCGGATCGATAGTACAGCTATCGAAATTGGATCCGGCCGATTCCCCTGCGATCCGGCCGGCCATGCTGCCTTGCCGCACCCGGGACATGGGACTGGCGCGAGTCCGTTCCGAATGGTCGGCACCTGCGACGTTTTCCCTTCCCGGCGGTTTTGGTGGGCAACCGGGCGGTCGGCTTGAGCAATCTCAAGGTCCGACGGTTCGCGGCTGCCGATGCTGCCTGGTGCTGGTCTCCCAGCGGTCTACCGGCCTGGTGGAACACGAGGCCGGTTTCGTCGAAACCAAGGAGAAGTTCGATGCCGCGTGGTTTGATGCGCATGCTTGCCATCCTGACGATGGCGCTCGGTCTTTCAGCGCCTGCGGTGGCGCAGGACGATCCGACGCTGATCGTCAGTATCACCACCGATGATGTCTGGAGCGGGCAGATGGCCCTGGGCTTCGCCCAAAGGATGCTCGATGACGGGGCCCAGGTCGTCGTCGTCCTGAATGTTCGGGCCGTTACCCTGGCCAATACGGCGGTCCCGCAGCACACCGAAGCGATGACCGGCAAGACGCCGCCGGAGATGATTGCCGGTATCCTCGATTCCGGCGGGCGGGTGTTCATCTGCCCCAGCTGCACGCAGCAGGCCGGCCTGGACATCGATCAGCGTGTGCCGGGCACGGAGCCTGGCGGACCGGCCTACAGGGAAATCGTCATGGCACCGGGGACACGGATCATCAGCTTCTAGAACGACAGGCATGAACCGGTTCCCCTCCGGGTCGCGGTCGGCCGCCCCTTATTGGTCGACCGGACTCGGGGATAGTAACGGGCCGAGCGCCTCCAGCAGCCGCGCCGCCGCCGCGCCCTCCGGCATTTGCAGGGGCGGCCGGGTGGGGCCGGCCGGCACGCCCAGAGACGCGAGCGCCGTCTTGATCGCCGGAAAGACCCCGGCTCTGTCCACCGCTGCGATCCCTGCATTGACCGCCGCCTGAAGGCGCCGCATCTCCGCCAGATCACCTGCCTGCACGGCGTTGCGGATG
>JANQIU010000250.1 GCA_028281985.1 Alphaproteobacteria bacterium
GGCCAGCAAGGCCGCGAGGGCCGGCGTCGACGGGCTGCCCGCTGCCGGGGGGGCGGTCTTGGGCTATCTGTCCAGTTATCTGGAGACCGGGACGCCCGCCGGGGCGCGGCACTCGTTAAACTGACCGGCCGCCCCCGACAGCGGTGAGCGACGGCCCCGAGTCACCCGTCTGCAGCGTCCACAGATGGGCATAGAGGCCGCGTCGCGCCAGCAGTTCCCCGTGGCTTCCCTGTTCCACGACGCTTCCGTCCTCCAGAACGTAGATCAGATCCGCATCCCGGATGGTGGACAGCCGGTGGGTGACGACGAGGGTGGTACGGCCGCGCATCAGCCGCCGCAGCGCCGCCTGGACGACCTGCTCGCTTTCGGTGTCCAGTGCCGATGTCGCCTCGTCCAGCAGCAGGATCGGCGCGTTCTTCGGCATGGCCCGGGCGATCGCCAGCCGCTGGCGCTGCCCCCCAGATAGACGGACGGCATGCTCGCCGACCAGGGTGTCGTACCCCTCGGCCAGTTCGGTGATGAACTCGTGGGCGCCGGCATCGGCGGCGGCGGTTTCGATGTCGGCCCGCGACGCGTCCGGTCGGCCGAAGGCGATGTTCGCGGCGACGGTATCGTCGAACAGGTTCGGTTCCTGGCTGACCAGGGCGATATGCGACCGCAGCGACGCCAGCGTCACCTCGCGGACATTCTGGCCGTCGATCAGAATGCGGCCGTCGACGGCATCGAAGAACCGCGGGATCAGGTCGAGCAGTGTCGACTTGCCGGCACCCGACGGGCCGACGACCGCCACGGTCTGGCCCGCCGGCACATCAAGGGTGACGTCGCGGATCGCCGGGATGTCCGGCCGATAGGCAAAGCTGACGCCTTCGAACCGGATATGGCCCTGTCCCACCTTCAGGACTGCGGCGTCCGGCCGGTCGTGGATTTCCGGTTCGGTATCGATGATCGCGAAGATGCGCTCGGCCGCCGCCAACCCCCTTTGCAGCTCGGTGTTCAGCATGGCCAGCTTCTTCAGCGGCTCGTAGGCCAGAATGACCGCGGTCAGGAAAGCGAAGAAGGCGCCGGGCGTGCTGTGGCCGGCGATGACCTGCTGACCGCCGAACAGCACCACCAGCATGATCGCCAGCCCGCCGAGGGTCTCGTTGATCGGCCGGGAGCTGGCGCGAACCCGCGTCTGCCGGAGCGCGATCCGCGCGGCCTTCCAGAACTGGATTTCCGATCGGGCCGCCTCGCGGGTTTCGGCATTGTCGGCCTTTACATGACGGATACCCTGGAACAGCTGGGACAGCCGGGCCGTCAAATCCCCCATCTGGGTTTGGGCCCGATCGGACACGCGGCGCATCTTGCGGCCCAGGATGATGATGGGCAGGGCCGTCAGGGGGAAGACGATGAAGGCAATCGACGCCAGCCGCCAGTCCAGCCAGAACATGACCGCGACCAGCGCGATCAGGGTCAGCGAATCCCGGGCCAGCGCCGTCAGCGTGTTGCCGATGGCGGCCTGCACCGCCTGGGCATCGTAGGTGAAGCGGGAGACCAGCCGCCCCGAAGCCGTATCGTGAAAGGTCGCCAGGTCGGCGCTGACCAGCCGCCCGACCATGCGGATCTGCAGTTCCGCCGCGGTGAACCGCACCAGCCGTCCGGTCAGCAGCGACTGGCCGTACATGGCGAAGCCCTTGACCATGAAGATCGCCAGGATCAGGAGGGCGATCGGCAGCAGTTGCCCGGAATCGCTGGACACGAAGATGCCATCGATCACCGGCTGCATGATCCGCGCTGTCGCCGCCGTCGCCAGCGCCACCAGCACCATACAGCCGATCGAAGCGGCGATGGTCAGCCAGCGCCGGATCATGTGTTCCCGAATCAGCCGCCCGACAAGATAACGGGAACTGGCGGGACCGGCCGCTGCTTCTCTATGGTTACCCAGGGACGTTTCCTCGGTGTGGCGTCGCCTTCGGCGTCGGAGCCAGCACGCTCAGGCCGGTGGGCGCATAGCCATGGACGCCTGTCGGTGTTCCGACTACCTGTGACCGCGCATAGAAATCAACAAAGACCTTCGAGAGCAAGCAGCATGGCAGAGGCAGCCCGCACCTTCCGGGTGACAGACGGCACGGTCGCACTGGTCACGGGCGTGGCCGGCTTCATCGGCTACCACCTGGCCGAGCGTCTGCTGGCCGACGGGGTCACCGTCGTCGGCTTCGACAACGTCAACGACTACTACGACGTCCGCCTGAAGGAGGCGCGTCTGGCGCGGTTGGCGGGCCGCCCGGGCTATCGGTTCGTGCGCGGCGACCTGACCGACCGGAAGCAGCTGGAGACCGTCTTCGCCGAAACCGAAGCCGACATCGTCGTCAACCTGGCGGCCCAGGCCGGCGTCCGCCACTCGCTGACCAACCCGCACGCCTATCTGGACAGCAATCTGGCCGGATTTCTGAACCTCCTGGAAGGCTGTCGGCATCATTCGGTGAAGCACCTGGTGTTCGCCTCGTCCAGCTCGGTGTACGGCGCCAACACGACGGTGCCGTTCAGCGTCCATGACAATGTCGATCATCCGTTGAGCCTGTACGCCGCGTCGAAGAAGGCGAACGAGCTGATGGCCCACACCTACGCCCATCTGTACGGGATCCCGGTGACCGGCCTGCGGTTCTTCACCGTCTACGGCCCCTGGGGCCGGCCGGACATGGCGATGTTCCTGTTCACCCGGGCGATCCTGGAGGGCCGTCCCATCAACGTGTTCAACCACGGGCGGATGCGGCGCGACTTCACCTATATCGACGACATCGTCGAAGGCATCGTCGGCGTCTGCCTGAACCCGGCGACCCCCAACCCGGAATGGACCGGTAGCGCCCCGGATCCGGGGACCGGTTCGGCGCCCTACCGGCTCTACAACATCGGCAACAACACCCCGGTCGAGCTGGAGCACATGATCGCCGTTCTGGAGGACTGTCTGGGCCAAAAGGCGGCACGCAACTACATGCCGATGCAGCCGGGCGACGTGCCGGAAACCCATGCGGACATCGATGACCTGGTCCGCGACGTCGGCTTCCGCCCGTCGACACCGATCGAGGTCGGCGTCCGGCGTTTCGTCGACTGGTACCGGGACTTCTACGGCGCCTGATGGCACCGGCCAGGTGCGGGCCGGCCAGGAGCCGGCCGGTCTAGACGTTGAGCAGCAGGTTCTCCCGCTCCCAGGAGCTGATCACCTCCTGATAGGCCTCGTATTCGGCCAGCTTCACGTACCACACCGCGTCCAGGAACTTGTCGCCCAGGACCGCACGCAGCGGCTTGCTGCCGTGCAGCCGCCCGATGGAGTCCCACAGATGCCGGGGCAGGCTGAAGGCGAGTTTCTTGGCCGAGCCCCGCACCGGGTCGGACGGGTTCAGATCCTGGGTCATCCCCAGATAGCCGCAGGCCAGGGAGCCCGCGATCATCAGGTACGGGTTGGCGTCAGCCCCCGCGACACGGTTTTCCACCCGGCGGGCCGACGGTTCGTCCACGGGAACGCGAAAGCCGGTGGTGCGGTTGTCGCGCCCCCAATGCACGTTGATCGGCGCATCGCTCTTCGGGTCCAGGCGACGGTACGAATTGACGTTGGGGGCAAACAGCGCCATGGCGGCCGGGGTGAACTTCTGCAGCCCGGCGATGAACGACCGGAATAGCGGCGTATCCTCCTCGTCATCGGCGGCGAACAGGTTCCGGCCGGTCTGCGCGTCGACAATGCTCTGGTGCAGATGCATGGCGCTGCCCGGCTCGTGCTGCATCGGCTTTGCCATGAACGTGGCGTAGATGTTGTGGCGTAGCGCCGCCTCGCGGACCGTGCGCTTGAACAGCAGCACCTGGTCGGCCAGTTCCAAAGCGTCGCCATGGTTGAAGTTGATCTCGATCTGGGCCGCGCCGGACTCGTGGCTCAACGTGTCCACGTCCAGCCGCATGGCCTCGCAATAGTCGTAGACCAGCTCGAAGATCGGATCGAACTCGTTGACCGCATCGACGCCATAGGCCTGGCGGCCGGTTTCGGGCCGCCCCGAGCGCCCGATCGGCGGCTCCAGGGGATAGTCCGGGTCGGTGTTGATCTTGACCAGGAAGAACTCCAGCTCCGGGGCCACGATGGGTTTCCAGCCCCGTTCGGCATAAAGCGCCAGCACCCGCTTCAGGACATGCCGGGGGGCAATCTCGACCGGCCCGCCATCCAGGTACTGACAGTCGCAGATCACCTGGGCCGTCGGCTCGTCGTGCCAGGGCACCGGCCGGATGGTCGCCGGGTCGGGGACCATGTAGACATCGATCACCGCCGGATCGGTCACGTCCTCCTCGCCCGGATAGGTGCCGGTGACCGACTGGACGAACAGGGCTTCGGGGATCCGCAGGCCCCGGTGGCGGACGCCGCGCAGGAACTTGTCGTCCGGCAGGATCTTGCCGCGGGCGATGCCGTTCATGTCCGGCACCAGGCACTCGACCTCGGTGATGGCGTTGCCGGTCAGGAAGTCTTCAAGTGTTCCCATAATCTCGTGCTCTGATTGGCCGGCGGCCCCGCCGCGGATTGCACGCTTGACACCGGGGCCGGCGCTGCGCCGATGCTGGTCGCCCGACCCGATGTCCAACCCATTGCAACACCGATGCCTGCGACCCCAGCCGCCGCCCGTCACAGTGACGAAGTCAGCCGTTTCCGGAAAGCCTGGCCGGAGATCAGCCAGATCGACGTTCTGATCGCCGATTCTTGCGGGATCCTGCGCGGCAAGAAGATGCCGGTCGAGGGATTGGACAAGCTGTACCACGAAGGGGTCGGCTTTCCAGGCTCGATCTTCGCCGCCGACATCACCGGATCCACCGTCGAAGAAACCGGCCTTGGGCTCGACGACGGCGACGCCGCCCGGCCCTGCCTGCCGGTGCCGGGAACCCTGTCGCCGGTGCCCTGGCTCGACCGGCCCACCGGACAGGTGTTGCTGCGCATGCGCGACCAGGACGGCGGCCCCATGTTCGCCGATCCCAGACAGGTGTTGGATGACGTCGTCGGCCGCCTGGCCGCCGACGGGCTGACCCCCGTGGTGGCGATCGAACTGGAGTTCTATCTGGTCGACCGGCAACGACGGGCCGACGGCACGCCGCGCCCGCCCCGTTCCCCGGTGACCGGACGCCGGCCGACCACCACCCAGGTCTATGGCATCGACGAGCTGTACGATTTCGACGGGCTGCTGCACGAGATCAACGAGGCCTGCCGCACCCAGGGCATTCCGGTCGACAGTTCGGTGTCCGAATACGCTCCAGGCCAGTACGAGATCAACCTGCTGCACCAGCGCGACGCGGTGCGCGCCTGCGACTGCGCCGTGCTGTTCAAGCGGGCGGTCAAGGGGGTGGCCCTGAAGCACGGCATGGCCGCCTCGTTCATGGCCAAGCCCTATCCCGACCTGGCCGGCAGCGGGTTCCACGTCCATCTCAGCCTGGACGACGCTGAAGGCCACAACGTTTTCGCCGACGCGGACCCGGCGGGCACTCCGCTGCTGCGGCAGGTAATCGGCGGATTGCTGGCGACCATGCCCGACGGCATGGCCCTGTTCGCCCAGAACCAGAATGCATTTCGCCGCTTTCAGCCCAACTCCTACGCCCCCCATGCGCCGACCTGGGCGATCAACAATCGCTCCAGCGCCCTGCGCATTCCCGCAAGCGGGCCAAACGACCGCCGGGTCGAACATCGGGTGGCCGGCGCCGACGCCAACCCGTATCTGGTGATGGCGGCCGTTCTGGCAGGGGCCCATTACGGACTGCGCCACAAGCTGGACCCCGGCGCGCCCGTCACCGGCAACGCCTACCGCCAGCAGGAGCCGAGCCTGACCTCGTCCTGGATCCAGGCGCTGGAGATGCTCGAGGAATCGGCCATTTTCACCGACTATCTCGGCAAGCGATTTCTGGACGTCTATCTGGAAACGAAATGGGCGGAACGCGATAAGTTTTTTTCGCAGATAACGCCCCTTGAATACGAATGGTATTTAGACCGCGTCTAGATCGCACCAAAATTACGTAAAACGATTCCGAGACGGGCGCAGCGGGCAAGTCCGAACGCGTCCAGGATTTGCTCCAACGCGATACAACTAAGCCGTTTTTGACAGATATCCACAAGCACCAGAAGGGTGGAAAGCGCACATTTTGCGCATACTCTATTGAAATCTGAGCACGGAGTGCGCATATTGGGATTGTCGAACGGAGGTGCGACGAGGAGGTGACACCCTAGCGTTCCGGCCGACGGCCGGTTTGGAGGAATTCGATGCTGAACGATTTGGTCAGGGCCCGTGCAGCCTTGGGGATTTCACATCCCGATACGAGAAAGCACGCGACATTCATGTGCGGCCTGCAGGGCATATTGCGACGGGTACGCTTAGCGATTTTTGGCCGCTAGCCGGAACATCTGAACCGGCACCGGTGTGGAGCCCTGCCCGCCTTATGGCGGGCATCTCGCCGGATTGACGGAACGCGTGGCGCGCGCTTGGCTGTCGGACCCTTCCGTCCGTCTTCAAGGCGCGCCAACAATGCCAGATACCACCCACAGCACAGCCGAGTGGCGGGCGCTGGATACCGCCCACCACTTGCACCCGTTCACCGATTTCAAGGGCCTGGCGGCGGAGGGTGGCAGCCGCATCATCGTTCGCGGCGACGGGATCCATCTCTGGGACAGCGATGGGAATCGCCTGCTCGACGGGATGGCCGGCCTCTGGTGCGTCAATGTCGGCTATGGTCATCCGAAGCTGGCCGAGGCCGCGCATCGGCAAATGCTGGAGCTGCCCTACTACAACAGCTTCTTCAAGACCACGACCCCGCCGGCGATCGAGCTGGCCCGCCGGCTTGTCGACCTGACGCCGGACGGGCTGAACCATGTGATGTTCGCCAATTCCGGGTCCGAGGCCGCCGACGGCGCCATCCGGCTGGCGCGGCACTTCTGGACCCTGGCCGGCCAGCCGCGCAAACAGATCATCATCGGGCGAACCCATGGCTACCACGGCGTCACGCTGGGGGCCGCCAGCCTTTCCGGAATGGCCCCGATGCACCGCCAGGGCGGGCTGCCGCTGCCCGACTTCGACCATGTGATGCCGCCCTACTGGTACGGGTTCGGCGGCGACGCCGATCCGGAAGCCTTCGGCCGGCAGGCCCCCGCCGCCCTGGAACAACGCATCCGCGACCTGGGGGCCGAGCGGGTCGCCGCCTTTGTCGGCGAGCCGATCCAGGGGGCCGGAGGGGTCATCATCCCACCGGAGAGCTATTGGCCGGAGATCCAGCGGATCTGCCGTGACCACGACATCCTGCTGATCTGCGACGAGGTCATCTGCGGCTTCGGGCGAACCGGGCACTGGTTCGGCGCCGACCGCTACGGCATCCGGCCCGACATCATGACCATGGCCAAGGGTATCACCTCGGGATACGTGCCGCTGTCCGCGACGGTCCTGGGCGACCGGGTCGCCGACCTGCTGATCGAGCGCGGCGGCGAATACTTCCACGGCTTCACCTATTCGGGGCATCCGGTGGCCGCAGCCGTGGCGATCGCCAATCTGGACGTCATCGAATCGGCTGGCCTGATCCCCCGGGTACGGACCGATACCGGCCCCTACCTTCTGCAATGCCTGCGGGAGGCGTTGGCCGACCATCCCATCGTCGGGGAAATCCGGGCCGAGGGACTGATCGGCGCCGTGGAACTGGTGGCCGACAAGACCACGCGGCAGCGTTTCCCCGACGAGGGGGCGGTCGGCCTGATGTGCCGCGACCACTGCTTCGCCAACGGCTTGGTCATGCGGGCGGTGCGCGACACCATGGTGCTGGCGCCACCGCTGATCATCACCCGATCACAGATCGACGAACTGGTCTCACTGGCGCGCGTGGCGATCGATGCCACCGCCCGCGGGCTTGGCCGCCTGTAAGGTCCGAACCGACGCCGTCAACCCCCGGAAATTTTCACCTAGCTTAAAGATACTATGATAAACCTCTGATTCGTCGACACTAAGACGGATTGGACAGAGATGCGTTTGCGCCGTGCAAGCATGGTCGCCAGTGGTTCGTTGCTGCTCTTGCTCACCGGCTGCGCCCTGCCCGTTCCCGTCGCCATGACCAGCTACGCGGTCGACGGCATCTTCCTGATGGGTACCGGCAAGACGGTCACCGATCACGCCCTGTCGGCCGCAACCGATCAGGACTGCCGGCTGTGGCGGGCAATGGGCGACAAGCCCGTCTGCATGGATCCAGCGGTGCCGGAGGTCGGCCCCGCAACCGGCGACCCGGCCGTCCTGGTTGCCGTGACGACGGCCCAGCCGGTCCCGCAAACGCCGCCCCGGCCGACGGTCGCCGCCGCCCCCGCGCCGGTCGCTGTGGCCATGCCGCCGCCCCCGGCCCGTCCGGTCACCCTTCGCCAGACCGCGGGGATGGCGCTTCCGCCGGCCCTACCGGAAATCCGGAAGCGGGCGATCCAGGTGGCGGCCATACCGCTCCCGCCGCGGCCGGTGCGCTGAGGCCCGGAGGACCGGGCCGGGCCGCGGCCTGGTATCGCGGCACCATCACCGGTTGTTCGCCTGCGCCCGGACGAACAGCAGCCCCTTGGCGGAAATCCTATATGGACCGCCGCCGCGGGACACGATCAGCCCGCGACGCCGGAGCCTGGCGAACAGATCCAGGGAGACGCCGGATAGCAGGTAGCCTTCACGGGTGACGCATTCGACGGCGACGATATGCCGGCCATCGCGCAGGTGGCGGATGGCGCCACCTTGAGCCAGCGCGTGCAGGATGCGCTGCTCGGATTTCGAGATGTTCATGGGAAGCTCGTTGCTGGCAGTCGCAACGCGCCCACAAAGGCCTACCGAAGCAATCGATAGGCCCGAATCGTGCGGGCGCACAGGAAAGCCGCGGTCAGCGCGGCCGGTCAGCGACGCGCAACAAGCTCTAGCATCAACACTCCATCGAAGGACGCGGGTCGGGTACCCCCATCCCGCGTCGAAGTCAATCAGATGGCGAAGATCCGTGGACCCGGGGCCATCCGGAGCCCTTGAACCGGGGCTCCGGACCCTCTCCATGCTAAACGGCGGTCCAACCGCCATCGACGACATATTCCTGACCGACGACGAACGAGGCGGCCGGCGAGGCCAGGAACAGCACGGCTTCGGCAATCTCCTCCGGCTGAGCAAACCGGGCGAGCGGGATCTTGCCGATGATCTGCTGGGCAAAGCCCTCCAACTGGTCCTCCGGCAGGCCCAGCTTGCCGAACAGCGCGGTCTGGGTCGGACCCGGGCTGACGGCGTTCACCCGAATGCCCTTGCCGGCCAACTCCACCGCCAGCGTCTGGACCAGCGATTTGGCCGCTGCCTTGCTGGCGGCGTAGATGCTGGAACCGGGCATGCCCATCTGGTTGTTGATCGAGGTGTTGACGACAATGCTGCCGCCCTCGGGCATCAGCGGCGCCAGCGACTGGATGGTCAGGAACACGCCTTTCACATTGACGTCGAAAACGGCGTCGAAATCGTCCGCGGTCAGTGCGTCGTGCGGCCCGAAGCGGGCGATGCCGGCATTCACGAACACGATGTCCAGCGTGCCGAAGGCACGGCGCACCGCATCGGCCAGTTCGGCGGCCCCCTGAACCGAGGCCGCATCGGCCCGGAATGTCAGAACATCATCGCCCAGCGCGGACCGCGCCTCCTCAAGGCGTCCAGCATCCTGGCCGGTAATGGCCACGCGTGCGCCGGCGTCCTTGAACTTGCGCGCCGCCGCGAAGCCGATACCCGTCGTTCCGCCGGTCACCAGCACGGCCTTACCTGTCAGATCCGTCATCGTACCCTCCTCATATTGCCGGGCCCCGGCACCCGCCGGCCCCTCCGTTCGGTCAGGAGGTAGTTGTTCGGAGATGGGGTTTAAGCGACACTCAATGGAAATCACTGTTCTATAATGAGGAACAATGGATCGGATCGACTCCATCGAGGCCTTCGTCCATGTGGTCGACGCCGGGGGGATCAGCGCAGCGGCCGACCGCCTGCGGGTCGCCAAATCGGTCGTCAGCCGCCGGCTCGGAGACCTTGAGGTCCATCTGGGCACCCGGCTGCTGCATCGAACGACCCGGCGCATGGCGCTGACCGAGGCCGGACAGGCCTTCCTGGATCGGGCACGGGGTCTGCTGGCCGACCTGGCGGAAGCGGAAGAGGCTGCGGTGCAGGCACATACCGCGCTACGCGGCCGGATTCGTCTCGCCGCACCACTGAGCTTCGGCGTGATGCACCTCTCATCGGCGCTGGCCGCCTTCATGCAGGCCTATCCGGGCATCCGCCTTGAGACGTCGTTCAGCGACCGCCAGGTCGATCTGGTGGCCGAAGGGTTCGACCTGGCCATCCGCATCGGCCGCCCTGCCGACAGCAGCCTGGTTGGCCGCCGGCTGGCCCCCATCCGGCAGATCGTCTGCGCCAGCCCGGCCTACTGGGACCGGCACGGCCGGCCCCGCACCGCGGCCGAGTTGGCCGGCCACACGGCCCTGCGATATGCCCGGGTTCCCGATGTGGGGATCTGGCAGTACCGCGACCCCGATGGCCGGTCCGGCCGGGTTCCGGTGCCGGCACGCCTGGTGGCCGACAACGGCGATTTCCTGCGCGAAGCGGCGCTAGCCGGGCTCGGGGTGATCGTCGAGCCCACCTTCATCGTCTACCGGGACGTCGCCGACGGACGGCTGGAGCCGGTGCTGACCGATCACACCTGGTCGCTGGCGTCACTGACGGCCCTGTGGCCGCCGGCGCCCAACCTGCCCCGCCGCACGCGAACACTGGTCGACTTCCTGGCCGACCGGTTCGGCGACCGACCGTATTGGGACGCGGTCTCGCCCGGCTAGATCAAGGAGGTAGAGCATCTTGCCCGCGTTGGTTCGAACGCAGGATGCCCTAGGAGCTGGGGTTGCCGGCTTCGCAGGCCCACCGCTGGCAGATCCGAATGCGCACGGCCTCCATCAGGGTCTCCCGCTCCGGCCGATCCAGCAGGGCGGACAGGTCCAGGAAGATTCCGGACACCAGTCGCAGATGCGCTTCGCCAACGGCCTTGCGGTCCTGCAACCATTCGTCGACCAGCTCCTGGGTCAGGTTGCCCTCCAGGAAGACCCGGCTCATCCGGTTGGCATCCAGCGCGCCAAACGGGCCCGGTACCGCGGTCCCGCCAAGCGTGGTCTCGAAGGTCTGCAGGTGGCGATCGACGACGGCGATCGCCTCGGCATTGCGGTCGCCCTGCAGCGTATCGTCGATCACACCCTGGAACAGCGACCGGATCATGTCGGCCTGCATGGGCGGCACCGGGAAGGTCGGGGCCGGCGCCAGGAACAGGCGGCTGGCCAGGATGCCGATGACGGCCCCGGCCAGGACCAGATTGACGACGACGGACAACCGTAGCCACCGGACCAGTTTCGCCCCGCTGTTGCGATGCGATGTCTGCTGGTGCGGCGATCCCGCTACTTCACCCACAGTTCCACCCCTCCATAAACGGGCGAAACCGGCAGGTGGGCAGCGGTCAGCTGGGTCGCCGCGATCCCGCACAAGATGCCCACCACCATGCTGACGGCCAGCAGGCCCATGCTCGGAAGCGGCCGGCATGCGCCCACACCCGCCAAGCCCGCCAAAGCCCCGGCCGCCCCCATCGATGGGATGCCCGGGTCGACGTCACCCTTGCCGCCGGCTTGCCGTTCGGTGGCGATTTCCGGCGCATCGCCCGACCCCTCTTCGACGTCGATCGACCCCATAATGCCATCGATCAGCGACTCGCGGCGGGCGGCATCCAGATCCGGCCCGGCAGGCCGCAGGGCGGCATCCAGATCCGCGGCTTCCGCGAAGGCCTGTTTGGCGGCTTCGGATTGGTCAAGGAAAGCCGTCGCGGCAACGCGACGGTCGTGCGGCCACTTCCCGAGATCGGCACCGTGGATGTCGAGAAGGGTCTTGAACTCCTTGAGCGTCATGCAGGCTCTGAAGGGACGTTCAAACGTGATGGCTCCGGCCCGTTATGCCGACTAATCGTTGGTTTGGCCGAGCAGTTCCCGAAGCTTCTGCCGACCCCGCTTCAGCAGGGATTCAACGGCGTTCACTTTCGAATCCATGATGACCGCTACCTCCGCGGCCGTCAAATCATTATGGTAGTACAAGGTGATGGCCATACGCTGCCGCAGCGGGAGCTGGCGCAGAGCCTGGCGCAGCCGGGGCGCACTTTCCCGCTCCTCGCAGATCTCCAGCGGCCCTTTGGCGTCGTCGGGCGTGTCCGGCGCCTCCTCGATCGGGACGGTCGCCTTGCGGCGCGTCCGGTCGATGCACTGGTTCATCGCCACACGGTAGAGCCAGGTCCGGAACGAGCCGGTGCCCGGCGCCCAGCGATCCCGGCGGGCCCACAGTTTCAGGAAAACGTCCTGGGCGATGTCTTCCGCTTCCGCATGGCCGACCACCCGGCGGGCCAGGCCGACGATGCGGTCGATATGGCGGCTGACGATCAACCGGAACGCATCCCGATCGCCCTCGCGGACCCGCAGCATCAGGGTCTCGTCCGGCGATCCTTCAAGGGATGGCCCCAAGTAGGCCGCGGCCTCGGCCCCGGTCACCCGTGGCCTTTCAGCGGCGATGCCATCAGTAGCCGTTGGGTCCAGCTGAATGGTCATTTGGAGTTCCCAAATACAATTCTTAGTTTACGTCCGTTATCCACTCCAGTCACTGGACATATTTTGCCGATCACTCGGCAAAGACTGCCCGGCTGGCTTTGCAGTGGGCAAAGATTGCCCAGCGCGGTCTTGCAAATGCGCGACACCGGCCAGTTCCGCCCAGGTTTCACGCATGGTCAGAATTTGCCGGTACACACTGGCATAGCGCTTCAATCCTGCCTCCCCACCGGTGCGTTTGGCGGTGTGCAACTGCATCAGCGTCTGCCGGTAGTAGGCCCGCAGCGTCCCGCACACCGTCCGGGCCCGCCTGTCCCCCGGCGCGACGCACGCACCCAGGCCTTGCAGGATCCGGGCAGCTTTCGACATCGCCTCGAATTCCGCCTCGTGATTGCCCTTGCGCCGTTCGACCACCGCATGCGCCACGGAAATCCGGGCCAGGTCGTAGAGTTCAACGACGACTTGCAGGGGCGGCAGGGTCCGCCGCGCGGTGCCGTAGGCGGCAACCGCCAGATCGGCCTTGGTCATGGCTGGGTCTCCTTGTCTTGCCCGGGGTCGCGCGCTCAGTCGTCGTCGGTCCCCAGCAGCTGTTCGAGCTGCCGGAGCATGATCTCCGACTGGGCGATCTCTTCCTCCAGGCGGGCATAGGTCTCGATCAGATGCGCTTCGTAGGCGGCCGCCGATGCGGCGATGTCGTTGCGGCGCTCCTGCTTGTCGTCGATCCCGGTGTTCAGGCTTTCGATCTTCGCCGTGACCTGGCCGTCATTGTCGTCGGTGTAGCGGCCCATCGCCGCCACCACCTGGTCGGCCAGCCCCTGGCTGACATCCAGCGTCATGCTGGTGCTGCCGGTGCCGGTGTAGACGAGCCGCAAGCCCTCGAACGCCGTGCCTTCGGGACCGACGAGCGAAGACCCCGACACCGTCATCGCCACCCCATCCACGCTGGCCGACAGGATCGCGCCGGTGTCCGGATCGGTGGTGACGTCGACCGTGTAGGTGCCGCTGGCCATCGTGCCCGGAAGCGTGCTGACGCCCAGATCGGGCGACGACGCGCTGGCGCTGCTGGCGAAGAACGCCTCGACCACCTCGGGTCGTTGCAGCAGCGCCTCCTCCAGGGCGGCATCGTCGATCGTCAGCATGTTGCCGGCGCCGTAGGTCAGCCCGATATC
This sequence comes from Alphaproteobacteria bacterium, assembly GCA_028281985.1. Taxonomy (GTDB): domain Bacteria; phylum Pseudomonadota; class Alphaproteobacteria; order DSM-16000; family Inquilinaceae; genus JANQIU01. The sequence continues at coordinate 13,795 of JANQIU010000250.1, forward strand.
CGCCAGCGTATAGGTGGCACCGTCCACCTCGACGCTGGTCTCCATGGCGTCGTAAAGCGCGGCATTGGCGCTCTTCAGCAGCGAGTCGCCGAACAGCACGGCGTTTTCGGACGCCCCTTCGCCTTCGGCGGTCGCCTGCTGATTCAGCGCGAAGGTCCGGTAAGCATTGAACGCTTCCACGAAGCCCTCGACCGCGCCGCGCACGGCGCTGAGGTCCTGACCGACCTCCAAGGTAATGGTCTCGCCGGCCGTCGCGCCGTAGAGGCTGACCGACACGCCGGGCACCAGCCCTTCGATGTCGTTGCTGGTGCTGGTGACGGTGACACCGTCGACGGTCAGGATGGCCTCCTGGGCGGTCTGGAGTTCGTTGGCAAACGCGCCGTCCGCCGCGGTGATCCCAAGCGCATGCAGGACATCGTTGCCGGAAACCGACGCGGCGCTGAGCGACAGGCCGGTGTCGACGGTCGACAGGGTCAGCGTATGGCCGCCGTCGCTGGTCCGGATCAGGGTGGCTGCGACGCCGGTGTCGGCGCTGGCGGCATTGACCACGTCGGCGATGTCCGACAGCGTCATGTCGGCCGTCACGGCGACCGCCGCGCCGGGATAGCCTTCGGCGGCCAGGTCGAAGGTTCCGTCCAGGCCAAGGGCCGCGTCGACGGCCTGTTCGGCCGATGCCACCTGCATGCCCTGGGCAAGCTGGTCGACGGTGATGTCGTAGAGGCCGGCGCCGGCGCCGTCCGTCACCGTGGCGCTGAGATACTGCTGTGGATCATCCAGCCCCGGCGCCGTCAGATAGGCTGCGTAGGAGTCGAACACCGCGTCGTCGGTGCTGCCGGACAGACCGGACGCCGCCGTCTCCAGGTCCGTCATCAGGGTGTGCATCTCCTGGTAGGCGGCGGCTTCCGCCTCCATTTCGGCGATCTGCACATCCAGACGGTAGGCCGGCTGCATCTTCGCCTCGACCGAGGCGGCGATCAGCGACGAGCTGTCGAAGCCCGAGGTGCCAGAGATGTAGGTGGTCCCGCTGGCTCCGGTGGCGGTACTGCCGGTGACGATCGTGCTCATGTCCGCACTCCTTGGGACGGCGGGCGGCGACGCTGAAGGGGCCTAAGGGGCGAGACGGGCGGGCTGGGCAAGGAACCCGCCCGCCCCGCCACGCCCGAACCGGCCGAGAGCAGGGTCGCGGTCCATGGGATTGCGCGAATCCTGCTCTCATCGTGCGTTGAGAGCGCGATTCACGCGTTGGATGGAAGCGCGCCGCTTCCATCCAACCCGATCGCGCCCTAACGCACGATGAGAGCAGGATTCGCGCAATCCCATGGACCGCGACCCTGCTCTCGGCCGGTTCGGGCGTGGCGGGGCGGGCGGGTT
>JANQIU010000257.1 GCA_028281985.1 Alphaproteobacteria bacterium
GTAGGGTCCCAGCTGCTGGCCGTTCACCGCCAGATAGAACGGCGCGGCCGGCGGGGGCGGCGGGGGGGCCGCCTGCTGGGGCGCGGGCGCTGCGTCGGCCCGCTGGCCCCACGGCCCCATGGCACCGGCCATCATCTGGCCCATGCCGAAGCCGACGCCCATGCCCATGCCGGCGGCGGCGACACCCCCCGGGTTGGCCGCGGCGGTCTGCAGCGATTCCGCCGCCTGATACTGGGTGTAGCGGTTCAGGTCGCCGATCACGCCCATGCTGGAGCGGCGGTCCAGCGCCTGCTCCACCGCCGGCGGCAGCGAGATGTTCTCAATCAGCAGCTTGGTCAGTTCCAGCCCGTAGGCTTCGAATTCCGGCGCGATCTTCTCCAGCACGAAATCGCTGAACTGCTCATAGTTGCCGGCCATGTCCAGGACGGCGATCTGGGACCGGCCGACCACGCCGGAGAACCGGGATACGATCAGGTTGCGGAGCTGGTTGGTGATTTCGCTGGTGGTGAAGGTGCCGTCGGTGCCGACGATCTCGCGGATGAAGGTGGCGGCGTCCTTGACCCGGATGACATAGGTGCCGAACGCCCGGATGCGCACCGGCCCGAATTCCGGGTCGCGCAGCATGATCGGGTTCTTGGTCCCCCATTTCAGGTCGGTGAACCGCTTGGTGCTGAGGAAGTAGACCTCCGCCTTGAACGGGCTGTTGAAGCCGTATTTCCAGCCCTTCAGCGTCGACAGGATCGGCAGGTTCTGGGTTTCCAGGGTGTACATGCCCGGCGCGAACACGTCGGCCAGCTGGCCTTCGTTGATGAACGCGGCCGTCTGCGATTCCCGAACCGTCAGCTTGGCGCCGTATTTGATCTCGTTCCCGTACCGCTCGAAGCGGTGGACCATGGTGTCGTTCGTCTCGTCGATCCATTCGACGATGTCGATCAGTTCACCGCGCAGCTTGTTCCAGATCATGTCCTGTCTCCGCCCAGCCGGCCCTGCCGGATTGGGGAAAACCATAGCAATGCGGCCGGGCGAGGGCAAAGCGCCCGCTGCGACTTCCGGGGCGAACGCGCCGGGCCGGCTGCGCAGCGCCCGGAATTGGCGCTAATCTCCAGGACAACGACAACGAATCCGGGAGGATTTGCCATGTTCGGGCTGATGAACGATGCGCCGCTCTTGATCGCCGATACGCTGGTCCATGCGGCACGGGCCCATGCCGACCAGGAGATCGTCACCCAGACCGTCGAAGGGCCGATCCATCGCTACACCTGGTCGGATTGCCACCACCGGGCGCAGCAACTGGCGCGCGCCCTGGCCGATCTGGGCCTGGGCTTCGGCGACCGGGTCGCCACCATCGCCTGGAACACCCATCGTCACCTGGAAACCTATTTCGCCACCTCCGGGTCGGGCCTGGTCTGCCACACCATCAATCCGCGCCTGCACCCCGAACAGGTGGCCTACATCGTCGGCCACGCCGAAGACCGGGCCATCCTGGTCGACCTGACCATGCTGCCGCTGGTTCAGGCCCTGGCCGGCAAGCTGCCGTCGGTTCGACATGTCGTGGTGATGACCGACCGCGCCCATATGCCCGACGGCGTGCCGGCCGAGTTCCTGTGCTACGAGGATCTTCTGGCGGCCCAACCGGCCGACTACGACTGGCCGCGCTTCGATGAGCGCACCGCTTCCAGCCTGTGCTACACCTCCGGCACCACCGGCAATCCCAAGGGCGTGCTGTACAGCCACCGGTCAACGGTGCTGCATTCCTTTGCGATCGCGCTGCCCGGGGCGTTCGCGCTGGGCGAGCGGGTCAGCCTGCTGCCGGTGGTACCGATGTTCCACGTCAACGCCTGGGGCACACCCTACGCGGCGGCGATCACCGGAACCCGCCTGGTCATGCCGGGCCCCCGCCTGGACGGGGACAGCCTGTTCAAGCTGATGGATAGCGACGGCGTGACCAAGAGCGCCGGCGTGCCGACGGTCTGGCTGGGCCTGTTGCAGGCCATGAAGATGGCGGGCCGGGCGCCGGCGGCGCTGGAGCAGGTGGTCATCGGCGGCTCCGCCGCGTCGCGGACGATGATCGAAGCCTTCGAGGGTTTCGGCGTCGACGTGCTGCACGCCTGGGGCATGACCGAAACCTCGCCCCTTGGCACCGCGTGCATGCTGAAACCCGGGCGGGAAGCGGACGACAAGGATGCCCGCTATGCCACGCTGGTAAAGCAGGGCCGCACCGTCTTCGGCGTGCAGTCGAAGATCGTCGACCCGGACGGCGCCGCCCTGCCCCATGACGGCAAAGCCCATGGCGAGGTGAAGGTGCGCGGGCCGTGGATCGCATCGGGCTACTACCGCCAGCCCGACGATTCGGCCTTCGACGCCGATGGCTGGTTCGCCACTGCCGACGTCGCCACCATCGACCCGGACGGCTACATGCAGATCGTCGACCGCACCAAGGACCTGATCAAGTCGGGCGGCGAATGGATCAGTTCGATCGACCTGGAGAACGCCGCCGTGGCCCATGCCGATATCGCCCAGGCCGCGGTGATCGGCATTCCCGACGAACGATGGGGCGAGCGGCCGCTGCTGATCGCCGTGGCTGCGGAGGGTGCCGACCCGACCAGGGAGGCGGTGCTGGTCCACCTGGCCGACCACGTCGCCAAATGGTGGCTGCCGGAAGAGGTGATCTTCGTCGACCAGCTCCCCCTCGGCGCCACCGGCAAGGTCCAGAAAACCAAGCTGCGCGAGCAATACGCCCGACCCGCGGGCTAACCGTAGTCAGCCAGCTTACCGGTTTGGAAGTGGATTCCACATCGCGGAAACGCTGCGCCGAGGGCGGACGGTCGATTTCCAGAATGCGGCATCCGGCTTGCCCGTTGGGGTCTCGCGTTGACCCAGGTCAACGACGCCTCAACCTCAAAATGCGTTGATCACAACCGTCGCTCAGCATCGGTCGATCGGGGTCGTCGGCGTGACCCCGCATTTTGGCGAACGGCCCAAAGCAAAAAGAAAGAGCGAGGTCCAGGGAACGAAACGGCATACGCCCGACAGCAGTGAAAGGCGAAGTGCGCTGATGATCGAAATCCGGATCCACGGACGCGGCGGACAAGGCAATGTCGTCGCGGCCTACCTTCTCGCATCCGCTGCCTTCCATGACGGCAAGTACTGTCAGGCCTTTCCGGCCTTCGGCGCGGAGCGGCGCGGCGCCCCGGTGGCGGCTTTCGTGCGGATCAACGAACAGCGGATCTTCCGCCGCAACCAGGTGCGCGAACCGCATTACATGGTGGTCCAGGACGCGACCCTGCTGCACAACCGGTCGCTGACCGGCGGTCTGCGGCCGCCAGGCTACATGCTGGTCAATTCGACCCGCCCGGCCCAGGAGTTCTCCGACGAGTTCGGGGTGTGGGCCGTGACCATCCCGGCCACCCGCCTGGCCACCGAGATCGTCGGCCGCAACGTCCCCAACGTGGCCCTGCTGTCCGCCCTGATCACGCTGAACGGCATGATGCCGGTCACCGCCCTGGAGAAGGCGCTGGCCGACCGCTTCAGCGGGTCGATCCTGGACAAGAACGTGAAGCTGGTCGAACGGGCATCCGCGGAAGTGGAACCGGGCCTTTGGACCGAGGAGGTGCGGCATGCGGCAAGCGCTTGAGGGCTCCCAGGCGATCGCCCAGGCGGTCAGCCGGTGCCGGCCGGAGGTGGTCGCGGCCTACCCGATCACCCCGCAGACGCATATCGTGGAGAACATCTCCAAGCTGGTCGCCGACGGCGTTCTGGATACCGAACTGGTCAGCGTCGAAAGCGAGTTCTCCGCCGCCTCGGTGATACTGGGTGCTGCGGCGGCCGGGGCACGGGCCTACACGGCGTCGTCCAGCCAGGGCATCCTGTTGATGGCTGAGGTGCTGTTCAACATCTCCGGCCTGCGGATCCCGGTGGTCATGACCTGCGCCAACCGCGCGGTTTCGGCGCCGCTGTCGATCTGGAACGACCACGCCGACAGCATGGCGGTGCGCGACTGCGGCTGGATCCAGCTGCACTGCCTGGACAACCAGGAAGCCGTCGACAGCACGGTGCAGGCCTTCAAGATCGCCCAGGACACCGAACTGCCGGTGATGGTCTGCATGGACGGCTTCGTGCTGACCCACACGCTGGAAGTCGTCGACATGCCCGAACAGGACCTGATCGACCGCTTCCTGCCGCCCTTCAAGTTCCAGCGGGCGCTGGATCCGAAGCGGCCGATCACCCAGGGGGCGCTGGTCAGTCCCGACTTCTTCGGGGAGATCCGCCATTCCCACCACGCCGCGATGCAGAAATCGGCGGCGGTGATCGAGTCCGTCGACGCCGATTGGGCCGCCTTGACCGGCCGTCGGTGCGGCGGGCTGCTGACGGTGGAAGGCCCGGCGGATGCGGAAACCGGCGTCCTGGCGCTGGGCTCCATGTGCGGCACCCTGCTGGAGGCCATGGAAACCCTGCCCATGGACCGGCCGGTCAAGCTGATCAAGCTGCGCTGTTTCCGGCCCTTCCCGGAAGCCGCGTTGCGCGAGGCCACCGCCGGGCTGCGCGACCTGATCGTGCTGGATCGCGCGGTCACACCCGGGCTGGGCGGGACGGTCGGCACTGAGGTGAAGGGCACGCTCTACGGCACCGACCCAGGGCCGCGCATCCATACCTACGCCGTCGGCTTAGGCGGCCGGGACATCCCGCTCGACATTCTTCCCGATCTCGTCGCCACGCTGGACAAGCCGGTCGCTCCGTTCGGCGTGTTCGACGCCGATCTGGAGAAGCTGGCTCCGGAGGACCGCTGACCATGACCGACACCAGCAACGCCACACGGCTTGCCGAACTGCGGCTGAAGCACGGTCGCCCGCCGGCCTCGCCCGCGGAACCGTCCGCCCCGCCCCGCGACAAGGACCTGCGCAAGTCCCAGCCGCGGTTCCGCGGGCTTGAAGCGGGTCACCGGGCCTGCCAGGGCTGCGGTGAAGCGCTGGCCACCCGCTTGGTGATGGAAAGCGCCGGGCCGGATGTGATGATCGCCAACGCCACCGGCTGTCTGGAGGTGTTCACCACCCCCTGGCCGGAAAGCGCCTGGCGGGTACCGTGGATCCACTCGCTGTTCGAGAATGCCGCGGCCGTGGCCGCCGGCATGGAATCGGCGATGAAGGCCAAGGGTCACCGGACCAAGGTGCTGGCCTTCGGCGGCGACGGCGGGACCTACGACATCGGCTTCCAGTCGCTGTCGGGCATGCTGGAGCGGTATCACAACGTTCTGTACGTCTGCTACGACAACGAAGCGTACATGAACACCGGCATCCAGCGGTCCAGTTCCACGCCGCACGCCGCCTCGACCACGACATCGCCGTCGGGCAAGGCACGGATGGGCAAGCGGCACCTGAAGAAGGACCTGCTGTCGATCATCGCCGCCCACCATATCCCCTATGCGGCCAGCGCGTCGGTGGCCTATCCGACCGACATCCGCCGCAAGGTGCGTCACGCGATGGAGACCGAAGGCCCGACCTTCATCGTCATCCACAGCCCCTGTCCGCTGGGCTGGGGGCATGACGGGTCGGTCACCATCGAAGTCGCCCGGAAAGCGGTCCAGTGCGGCCTGTTCCCGCTGGTGGAACTGGAGCGCGGCGAGGTCTGCAACGTCATGCCGATCCGCCAGCCGCAGCCGGTCAGCGAGTACCTGAAGCTGCAGAGCCGGTTCCGGCACCTGTTCAACGACAAGGACCCGCGGGCGCTGGAAGAGCGCCAGCATCTGCAGGCGCTGGCCGACCACAACATCACGTTGTTCAACCTGCGCGGCGACCAGGCGGACCCGATGGATACCGCCGGCATGGACACCGTTCGCCGCGGCGGACCGGTTCACTGAACCCGGGCCGCCGGCCCCGAGGAGGCCCCCCATGACCCACGTTCTGACCCGTGGCGCCTATGCCCTGCCGGGAACATCGCTGGCCTTCAAGACCGGCGACTGGCGCTCCACCGAGAAACCGCTGCACCATCACCGCAAGGCGCCCTGCCACGATGCCTGCCCGGCCGGCGAAGACCAGCAGGCTTGGTTGGCGCGACTGCAGGAAGGCAACCTGGAAGGGGCCTGGCTGGAACTGGTCAAGGCCAACCCGCTGCCGGCGATCACCGGCCGGGTATGCCCGCACCCGTGCGAAACGGCCTGCAACCGCAAGCACATGGACCAGCCGATCGCGATCCACAACGTGGAACGCTGGCTGGGCGACGAGGCGATCAGCCGTGGGTGGCAGTACCCGGTCACAACACCGTCGGCGGAGGCGCCCAAAGTCGCCGTGGTCGGTGCCGGCCCCGGGGGGCTGTCGGCCGCCTATCATCTTGTCCGCCTGGGCTATCGCGCGACGGTCTTCGAGGCCCTGCCGGAGATCGGCGGCCTGCTGCGCGCCGCCATTCCGATGACCCGCCTGCCGCGCTCCATCATCGATGCCGAGGGCGAACGCCTGTTGGCGCTGCCGGGCCTGGAACTGCTGCTCCGGCAGAAGCTGGGCCGCGACGTGTCCCTGGCGGAACTACGTTCGGAGTTCGCGGCCGTCGTGCTGGCCCCGGGTTGCCAGAAATCCCGCCCGTGGGATGTGGCCGGCGCCGTACCGCAGCACCTGCATGAAGGCCTGCACCTGCTCAAAGAGTGGATCGACCACGGCTGGCTGCCGGAAGCCCGACGCGTCGTCGTCCATGGCGGCGGCAACACCGCTGTCGATCTGTGCCGGATCATGAAGCGCAATGGCGCGGAAGAAGTTCACCTGCTGACCGCGTCCGGTCTGCCGGGTCCGGATACCGACCCCGACGACGTCCTGAACGTCGTGCCGCGGGAGCTGGAGGAAGCGCTGGAGGAAGGCATCCAGATCCACCCGCATGTCACCATCAACCGGCTGATCATGAAGGGCAGTGTCTTCACCGGGGTGGAGATGGTCAGCCTGCGCAAGCTGCCGGGTCAGGACGGGCGCAAGCGCCGGATCCCCTTCGAAGGGACCGAGCGTCTGCTGCACTGTGACATGGTGGTGCCCAGCATCGGCGAAATCGTCGATCCCGAGGGCATCGAGGAGATCCTGGGCCAGCACAAATACCTCCACCCGAAGGACGACACCTGCGAGCTGGGCGATCATCCGGGCGTCTACGTCCTGGGGGATGCCCGCGGCGATCGGGGGACCGTGGCGGCGGCGATCGGCGACGGGCGCATGGCGGCCCTGACGATCCAGCGGCGGATCAACGGTGCCGAACCCCTGCCCCCGGACACCAGGGAGGTGGCGACCTTCGACAAGCTGAACATCGAATACTTCGATCGCACCGAGCGTGCGCCCTTGCGCAAGCTGCCGGTGGCCGAACGCAACGACGAGTCGGAGATCGAACTGGACCTGACCGGTCCGGAGGCGGCGGCAGAGGCCCGGCGCTGCATGTCCTGCGGCAACTGCCTGGCCTGCGACAACTGCTGGACCCTGTGCCCGGACAACGCCGTCATCAAGACCGTGGAGATGGCCAGCGACGGCACCCACTACGTCTTCGACTACGACTTCTGCAAAGGCTGCGGGTTGTGCTCGGCGGAGTGTCCGTGTGGCTTCATCGACATGGTGCCGGAGGACACGGTCCTGCCGGCGGCGACCACCTGAGCCGGAAGCCGGGGCGCGATCGGGTCTATCCCCGGCCGAAGTAACCCGGCGGCCGCCATGGGCGGGGACCGTCGATAAAACCGCCCAGCTCGATGTTGAGCGAGTTGTGCAGGACGGCGCCCTTCACATGCGCGGCCTTGCCGAGCTGGACGGCGAACGCCTCGATGCGGCCCTCCAGATTGCCGCGCACCACCATCCGTTCGGCATGGGTGGAGCCGACGACACTGCCGCCCTCGGCGACCGACACCGTCGGAGCGTGGATGTCGCCGTCGGGCTGCCCGGCAACGATGACTTCCGTCCGGCAGTCCACCTCGCCGACCACCCGACCGGGCGCCGCCACATCCAGGGTCGCCGCATGGATCGGCCCGTTGACCAGGCCGCTGACCCGTACGCGGCCGCCGGTTACCGCCCCATGGATCTGGGCGCCCTGGCGAACGGTGACATTCCGCCCGCGGACATCACCGACGACGGTGCCCTGGATCTGCATGTCCACATCACCGTCCAGGTCGCCATGGGCCACAAGCCCCGGCCCTATGACGGTGATCGATGCCTGTTGATCGGCACCGTCCTGGCGTGTCGGCGGTGGCGCCGACAACGGCTTGCGAGGCGTGGCCGGAGGGTCCGGCGACTCGGACCGCTTGGGACCGAACAGGCGCATAGGTGTCAGAATCCGAGCTGCGGCCGCCCGGGGAAGCCCGCGGCCGCCGCAGCGATCGCGGTCAGCCTGCCGACTTGCCGGCCTCGGGCTTGGCCCCGCCGTTGCCGCCGACGGCCGCATCGGCAATGGGACCGGCGGGTGCCGTCGCCTTCGGCGCGGGTGCCGGTTTTGCCGCCGGAGCCGTCGCCGGCTTGCCGGCATTGCTGATGCGGGAAACCCGCCCTTCCAGCACGGCGCCTTCGTCGATGGAGATCCGCTGATAGGCGATGTCGCCTTCGATCTGTCCGGACTGGGCGATCTTGACCAGCGTGCCCATCACCTGACCGCGCACCGACCCGTAGATGTTCACGGTATCCGCCGCGACCGACCCGACCACCTGGGCATTCTCCAGGATAGTCAACGTCCGGCTGCGCACGTCGCCTTCGACCCGTCCGTTGATCTGGATGTCGTCTTCGCTCTCCAGATTGCCGATCACCTTCAGCCCGGAGCTGATGATCGATATGTCGTCGCGGGAGGCGCCGGCGGCGGGGCTGGCGGGCGGGGTCGTGGGAACGCGGGCTGTATTGTCCATGGCTGGCCTCGCAGTTGGAACACTCGCACGCTCGTCCTTGACCGGCGCCGAGCCTGTTGCCGAATCCGACGCGCGGTCGGTTTTCTTGAACATGGTTAACCCCCCTGTGGCGGTGGCGCGACTGTTACATAGTGTTCTTGGTAAAGAAAGGCCGTAGCCCCTCAAATGCCGTCTATTTGCCGCCGCCAAATCCCCCGTGTATTATTTTCTTGCGGCGTGCCTTCGCGCCGGGACAGGGCGCTTTGGGGGCTTCGACAACGGGCATGCTTGGTGACGATCGTATCCTGGAGGCGCTTCTCGACACGCTGGGCGACGGGGTGGCGATCGCGGACCGCGATGGCGTGGTGCTGCGCGCCAATGCACCGTTCGGCGTCCTGATCGGCTTGGCCAGCGGAGCCGTGGTCGGCGCGCACCTGTCATCGATACTGGCCGGCGCCGACGGCGCCCGCCTCGACCCCGGACTGGCCGAGGCGGCCAAGGGCCAGACCTGGACGGGCACGGTCGCCTCGACCGGGGCCGATCCGCAGCCGCGCCCCTTACGCCTGCGCCTGCAGCCGGTGGCTGGTACCGACGGCCGGGTGGAGTTGCTGGTGGCCACGATGCGGCCCAGCGGCGACGGCAAACTGGGACGCGACCCCCTGACCGGCATGCCCAATCAGCCGCTCCTGCTCGACCGGCTGAGCCAGTGCATCCACAATGCGCGCCGATCCGACGGCGCGGTCGCGGTCATCGCCTTGGCCCTGCGGGCGGCCGGTCGCGAGTCGGCAACCCATGTCGACCAGTTGATCCGCGCCACCGCCGACCGGTTACGGGGCATCATCCGCGCCAGCGACAGTGCCGGACGGCTCGCCGACGGGCGGTTCGGCCTGGTTCTCCCTGTGGCGCGGGACGAAGGCGGCCAGCTCGCCGCGCGACGGGTGCTGGACGCGATCAACGCCTCCAACATCTCAGCCGATGGTGGCGAGGCCCTTCGGTTTTGCGTTGGCTTGAGCCTCTTTCCCCAGGACGGCGAGGATCCCGAGCGGCTGCTGGACCGCGCCGGGGCCGCCTGTGACCGGGCGTATGCGTCGGGCGGCGGCGTCGCCACCTATTCCACCGTCACCGCCGAAGCGGCCAGTCAGGCGGAGACCTGAACCCACCGCACCTCTGCCTGAAAGGCACCCGGATTCGGGATCGAAACGGAGCCGCAGAGACGGCCCCGTTTCGAAGAAGCCGACTCTAGACCTGACCGGCGTCGATCAGGGCCAGAGCCACCAGTCGCCGGGACAGCCGTTCCTTGGCGGAACCCGGCTTGCCCAGGCCCATACGGTCCAGATACGGGCGCAAGCTATCGGGCACCTGCCGCAGGCGGGCCGCCCGCAGGAGGGTTCGCGCCTTGCCGGACCGGGTTGCCGTCGCCGCCTTCAGCCGACGCAAGGCTCTGCCGAGCACGATCTCCTCATCGGTGAAATCCGTCCCGAACGGGAACGACGGGAACAGTCCGCGCTCCTTGAACGGCCGCAGATCCCGGGCGATCCGTGCCGGCGTGTTGTTGCGGTATTCGGGCGGGATCTCGTAGTCCGCCGGCAGCTTGCCGTAACGCTTGGCCTCAGCCACCAGTTGGGCCTGGAACCGGCTGTCGGCGATGCAGATCATCGCGGCATAGACGTCCCGATCCCGGCGGCTGCGCAGATCGGCGATGCCGTACTCGGTGATGACGATATCCCGCAGATGCCGCGGAATGGTGATGTGGCCGTAGTTGTAGACGATCGACGACAGGACCTGCGCGCCCTGTTGCCGGGTGCTGCGCACCATGATGGCCGATCGCCCGTCCTCCAGGGCGTGGGCCATGGCAACGAAGTTGTACTGCCCGCCGACGCCGCTGATCACCTGGCCGGTGTCCAACCCGTCCGACACCACGCCGCCGCTGATCGTCGCCATGATCGCCGTGTTGAAGAACCGCGTGTCCCGCCGCTGCAGCCGCTTCAGCGTTTCCTGGCCGTATAACTGGTTGACGTAGGAAATCGCCGTCATGTTGATTTCCGCGGCCTCGGCGTCGCTCAGGCCGCTCAGCATGTCATAGAAGGACTGCGGGCCGACGAAGAAGCCGCCATGCAGCACCATGCCGCCGGTCAGCCGCTCGCCCAGGGCCGATTCCACGACTCGACGGCGGGCATCCGGGTCCGTCAGGTCCGCTGAAACCACGTCCCCGTCCGGCAGGCGCAGGCGCCCGTCCTGCAGCGCCGTCCCGGGGCGGAACACGCCGAACCGCAGCATGGCCCGGACATCGGCCTCGGTGAGCGGGCTGGCGATCGCGCCCGCCTCCAGCATCGCGTCCAGCGTGCCAGGGGTCACCTGCTCGGACAGTCGCCCGTCGTTCAGCAAGCGCTGGAGCCCCTCGTGGTCGTAGACGCGCCGTTTGAGGATGCCCTGACGGTAGAGCTGCATGAAGCCGCCGACGACCATCTCGCTGATGCCGTAGAGGCCGGACCGGAATGGCGCCAGGCCCCCCTGGTCCTCGATCAGGGCGCCGTAGCGCTGGCCGATCCCCAGCGTGTCGACGACCTCGCGATAGGTTTCGTTTTCGTGGTGCCGCTTGATTGACGAATAGACGATGGCGTCACCCAGCGAACCGATCCCGATTTGCAGCGACCCGCCATCGCGGACCAGCGTCGAGGCGTGCAGGCCGATCATGTAGTCCGCGTCGGACACCGACATGCTGGGCGGCGAGAACAGATGGAAATTGGCCGAACTGTCGTCGACGACGGCATCGTAGTAGGACGGGTCGACGGCGGCGTCGTTGACCATGAACGGCAGGTTGGTGTTGACCACGGCGATCAGCATCGGCTTGCCGCCGCGGGCCTGCTGCTCGCGGATGATCGGCGCGATGTCCAGCACGGTGTCGGAGTTGCACGACATGCTGTACTGGGTTTTGCCGTTCACCTCCCGCTTGGCGACGATCTGCGTGATGACGTTCGCCCCCTGGTGGACGACGTCGCGGACCGCGTGGGTGTAGTTGGTGTTGATGTAGTTCTGCTGGGCGACCGGGCAGGACATGAAGGCGCCGGCCAGCATGAAGAACTCGCGAACGTCGACATTCGGCGGCAGCCGGTTTTTCTTCAGATCGTCGATGTATTCCAGCTCGGGGTAATCGCCGAAGATCCGTTCGACCATCGGCCCCAGAAACCGGCGTTCCAGATCGCTGCGTCCCCGCGGCTTCTCCAGCGTCAGCGCCGAGAGGATGCGCAGGTTCAGGGTCGGGTCCTGCTTGGCCCGCCGATAGAAGGCGTTGGCCAGGTGGTTCGGTTTTCCCAGGCCCAGACAGAGCCCGAGTACGATCGTCTTGCCGACGCGCCGGATGGTCTCGTCGACGCACGCTTCCATGTTGTTGAACATCAACGGCCCGGATCCGGTGGGCGCTTCATCGACCGGAGAAGCGTCGGGTCCGGGTACCGTTGCCTGATCACTATCCATTGCTGTCGTCATCCTTGGGCGAAACGGCCGGCGCGACGCCGGCTCGGGATCCGTTCATGAATGGGAACGGTTACAATTCGACTACCGCCAAATTGCGGGCGATCGCATTGCGCTGGCGCAATTCCACTTCCGGCATAACGGCAGCCGCCCTTGTCAGGTGGCCGGGCGCGCGGGACAGTGCCGGCAACGCCCGCCCGTTCCGTGAGATCCCGCGATGACCGAACCTGCCGCGCGGCCGCTGCGCCGCGTAATGCTGACCAATGACGACGGGATCGACGCGCCTGGACTGGCCATCCTGGAATCCGTCGCAGCCGGACTGGCCGAAGAGGTCTGGGTCGTGGCACCGGAACGCGACCAGAGCGGCATGGCCCAGTCGCTGACCCTGACGCAGCCGTTGCGGCTGATCGACCGCGGCCCCCGCCGCATCGCCGTGACCGGTACGCCCGCAGACGCGGTGTCGGTGGGCCTGCGGCACGTCCTGTCGGAGACAAGCCCCGACCTGGTGCTGTCGGGGGTCAATCGCGGCGCCAACCTGGCCAACGATATCGCCTATTCGGGCACGGTGGGTGCCGCGATGACCGCCGCCCTTCTCGGCTGTCCGGCGATGGCGCTGAGCCAGGGCTATCTGGCACCAGCCGCCGTACCGTGGCAGACGGCAGAGACGCTGCTGCCCGGCATCATCCGGCAGCTCTGGCAGGCCGGCGTCTCGCCCGGCGGGTGCTTCAACATCAACCTGCCGCCGATCGAAGCCGACCGCGTGCGCGGCATACGCATCGTGCCCCATGCATCCGATCGCTTCAGCACGGTTGCCGTGGAGCCCCGGCACGACGCGCGGGGACGGGAATATGTCTGGCTGCGCTACCATCGCCACCGCCACGATGCCGCGCCGGAGACCGATCTGGGCACCATTCAGCAGGGCTACGCGGTGGTTACGCCGCTGATGCCGCTGGCCAACGACCGCCCCGCCCTGGACAGGCTGCGGGCACTGCCCCTGGACCTGGCCTCGGCACCCGGCTGAGGGCGGGGCGGCCGAGGGGGCGCGTCACTCGGCGATCGCGATCAAGGGGGGTTTGGTTCCGGGCTGCCCCCGGCGTCCGGCAACGCCGTCCGAACGCGGGGTCGCCCTGGCCTGAACGACCGGCGGGCCTTACTCGTCGACCAGCATGTCCGACAGCTTCATCGCCACTTCCATCGAGCCATCGATCGTCAACTGCCCGGACATGAACGCCGTCGTCGGATCGGTCTCGCCCTCAAGGATTTCGCTGAGGGTGTCAGCGGTCATCGTCAGTGTCGTGTCGGCGTCCTGACCGTCGGCATTGTCCACCACCGGCGTATCGCCCGTACCGTCCCAGACGATGACCCCGTCGCCCCCCAGATCGAACTTCACCTTGGCTTCCAGCTTCTCGGCCTGGGCGGCGCGGGTGCTCAGCGTGGAGGTCAGGTCTTGCAGGCTCATCGGCGTCCTCTGTCAGATCTCGGCCGCTTGGCGGCGGCTTTGGTGTCGATGCCCGGCCGCCGGCGGCGGCCAAGCCGGCGCCGCTTCGGGTCGCCTTGGCGCCCATAGAGCATACGGGTACGGGCAAGCGCAATGGGCGGGGCACGCTGGCGCACCCGCCGACGGGAGGGCGCACCCTGTGCGAACGAATACCATACGAGGGGCGTGGCGATGGGGAGAGGGGTGGGATCGTCGCCTTCGGTCCCTTGGGCGGAGGAACCGGGGCGACGATCCCGATGACCTTCCCGGAGAGGTGTGGGGGGTATCGGCCCGGGTCAGGCCGTGCGGATCCGCCCCGAGAAGGTATCTGAAACCGGCCGGCCCTTCGGACCAACCGGCCGGGCGGTGCCCCGTGGGCACTGGGAACACCGACCCAACTCGAATTTCATGATACGCCTCTCAGCCGTCGCGGCGCGGACGCAGAGGGATAACAATTCCCCACACTTCGTATTGGTTTCGTTCGGAAGTATGGGCCTGGGCGACATCATTGCCGGCAAATGGGCGCTATGGCGCTTCGGCGTGCGGCGCATAGGGATCGTAGGTCCCCAGGCTCCAGGGATGTCCCTCCGGATCGCGCAGCGCGAACTCCCGCGACCCGTAATCGGTATCCTGCAGTTCCTGAATGATCTCCGCGCCGGCGGATTTGGCGCGGCGGTAGTGGGCGTCGATATCCGCGACGCAGATGTAGACCCCCTGGGTGGCCATGCCTGTTTCCCGCGGGGAATGCACCGGCCAGACGCCTGGACGCACGGATCCGAGCATGATCATGCCGGCGCCCAGTCGAAGCTGGGCATGGGCGATGCCGCCGTCATCGCCGGGCACGACGAACGCCGCTTCGAACCCGAGAACCGATACCAGCCAGTCGATCGCGGCCGGGGCGTCGAGATAGCGAAGGCCGGGAATGATGTTCGGTGTGGTCGCTGCTTGGGGCATCTTCGCCTCCGTTTCCGATTGCTGCGGACAGCCGCAGGAAGGGCGCGATGGTGCCGAAGCGCCGATCCCGGTTCTTGAACGGAGTTTACCGAAACCCGGCTCAGTCGCCCCTGATGCCGCCGCCGTCCGGCAACTGGCGACGAAGCAGGTCGGTCGGCGGGCCGCCGGTGAACTGTCGGAAATCCCGGTTCAGATGTGCCTGATCGGCGTAACCGCAGTCCTGGGCAATACCGGCAAGCCCCTGTCCGGTGCCCTGGGTCAGCCGGTCGAGCGCCCGGTCGAACCGGATGATGCGCGCCAGGCGTTTCGGCGGCAGGCCGATCTGGTCGCGGAACCGGGCGATAAGGTGCTTCCGGCTCCAGCCCAGTTCGGCAGCAAGATCGCCCATCATAGCGGTACCGCCGCTGCCCTCCAGCCGGCGCCACGCCCAGGCCAATCCTTCCGATGCCGGTCTTGCCCGGGCGATGCGCTGCGTCAGCAGCCGGTCCAGCATCCGGAACCGCTGGGGCCACGCGGCCAGGTGATAAAGACGATCCGCCAGATCGGCACCCGCCTGCCCGAACAGGTCCGTCAGGCCGACGACGCGGTTGGCCAGATCGTGCATGGCAACGCCAAACACCCGATAGGCGCCCAGCGGGGTCAACTGGATTTCGATGCCGCTCTGGGCGCCGGCGGTTTCGGTGACGACGAAGCGTTCGTGCAGTCCGGCCACAAACCCGCAAGGATGGCTTCGCACCGGCTGGCCGGCATGGGCTGAAGGCCCGTCGAGGACCCGCAACGCCGGGCCGAAATCGATGATCACCACGACCCGGCCGGAGGGGAACTCGCGCCGGCACAGGAACGCCGACGTCTTCTCCTGGTAGCCGCAATAGCCGACGACCAGGGATCGCAGGTTCGGTGCGGGGGGCGCATGCACGAGCCGCCAATACCCGTCCGCATCCCGATGCTGGACGACGCGAAGCAGGCACCCGGAAACCGGCGAACGAAAGTGCGCCGACACCGTCCCCGGCGCGTCGACGTTAAGGACACTGTCCCCGATATCACACCCGAAATCGCCCGCTACCGGCATGGTCAGCGCTGAAGCCGGATGGTCACCCGGTCACCCGCCCGCGGGCCGCCCGGGCGCCGATAGGTGCACAGCGCCGTGCCGTCACCCTGGCGTTCGCAGACGATGTTTTCGCGCTGGCCGACCCGGGTGCCGCCGATGCACCGCGTCTCGGAGGTGTCGTCGATGCGCAGGTTGCCGTTCGGCAGGAACCGCGCGCGGATCGCGCTGGAACAGGCGACCGGCGCCCGCGCGGGATCATCCAGGGTGAAGTCCTGGCTGCCGCGCCCGGAACTGTCGAAGCAAGCCGTCCAGGACCGCACATCGACCTCCACCGCCTGCCCGAACAGGCCCCGACGGAACATCGAGTAGTCGGAGATCAGATTCCAGCAACCGTCCAGCAGCGAGATATCCTGCTCCTCCCAGGCTTCTTCGGGGATGTCCGGCTGCGGCCCGGGCGGCTCGGCCACCGGTTCCGGGGCGGGCTGGGGTTCCGGCGGCGGCTCCGGCATGGGCGGTGCCGGTGGGCGGCGGCCGGGTGGCGCGGGAATATCCGGAACGACCGCCTCGGCGACTTGCGGCGGCGGGTCTTCCGGCGGCTCCTCAACCAGCGGCTCCTCGGGGGGCGGCTCCGGCTCGGGGCAGTCGGGTGCACGGGCAAGCGCGAACTGCAGGCGCTCCAGTTCCGCCTCCAGGATGTCGGTCCGCGTCCGTTCGTCTTCGAGGGCGGCCGCCGCCGTGCCGTCCGGCGCGTCGACCGGCGAAGGGCAGAAGGTGACGACGGGCCGGCCGTCGGTCCAGGCAATGCCGCAGGCGCCGATCATGCGCCAGCTCCCGTATCCAAGGACCCCGGCGAACACCAGCCAAAGACCGGCTGCGAGCAGCCAATGTCGGGAGCGTGGACCGGCCCTCGCCATGGATGCGGGCCTTAGGCCTCGCCGATCATGGATCGACCCAAAGCGGCGGCATCTGCATCACCGTATTGGCCGGATCCTGAAGCGCCGGGTCCAGATACTCCAGGACCGGCGCAATCCGCGCGAGTTGATCCAGGGCCGAATCCGACCAGGGGACATCGCCGGATGCCAGGGAGGTCAACTGCTCGACCAGGCCGGGCGGCTCCGGGAAGGGCACCAGCACCGCTTCGGCCCCGGTGTCGAATCCCGCGGCCTCCAGCGCCACGCGCACCGCGGCGTCCTGCCCGCCCAGCAGATCGACCAGCCCGAGATCCAGGGCCTGGGCGCCGGTCCAGACCCGGCCTTCGGCCAGCTCGCGCACCGCTTCCAACGGCAGGTCGCGGCCCTCGGCGACCCGATTGAGGAACTGATCGTAGATCGTGTCGACGAACGTCTCCACCCGCTCCAGACCGCTGCGCCCGAAAGGCCGGAGCGACGACCACATGCCGGCATTCCGCCCCTCCCGCACCGACTGCCAGCGCACGCCGAGGTCGTCCCAGAACCCGCGGGCCACGAACTTGCCGGCAAAGACGCCGATCGACCCGGTCAAGGTGCCCGGCTGGGCAACGATCGCCGTCGCGTGGGTCGACAGGTAGTACCCGCCGGAGGCCGCAGCCCGGCCCATGGACACTACGACGGGTTTGCCCAAGACCACGGATTCCTCGATCGCTTCGCCGATCGTCGCCGCCGCCACGGCCGACCCGCCGCCGGAATCGACGCGGATGACGATGGCGTCGATGCTGTCGTCCTCCATGGCTGCCCGGATCGCCGCGCGAACCGTGTCCGATCCCATGCGCGGACCGCCGAAAGGCGAGCCGGGCCCGCTTTCGCCCAGCATCATCATCCCCTGGGCATAGATCAGGGCGACCCGGGCATCGGCTTCCTCGTCGTCCGGCGCGGCAAAGGCCAGGTATTCGCCGGGCGACACGGTCGGAGTCTCGTCTCCGGCCCGTTCGTCCAGCGCCTGCTCGAACGCCCGGGCATCGCCCAGGCGATCGACGAGGCCGGCAACCATCGCTTCGTCCGCGGTGAAGGGGCCGGAATCGATCAACTGCTCCAGCAGGTCGTCCGGGATGCCGCGCGACTCGGCAATGCCCTCGACCAGTTGCCGGAACAGGTCGTCGGCAAGGTTGCGCGTCATTTGCGCGTGTTCCGGGGTGAACGCGTATTCGGTGAACGTTTCGGGGTAGGTCTTGTAGGGTCCGCGGCGGACGAATTCCGGTTGGACGCCCAGGTCATCCAGCGCTTCCCGCGCGAACGGCACCGAGATGGTGATGCCGGAAAGTCCCAGCGTGCCGACCGGGTGCAGCCAGACTTCCTCGAACCCCGACGAAAGAAGGTAGGCGGTGTCGCCGGACCCGAACCCCAGGGTTTCGGCATAGGCCAGGGTGAACTTACCGCTCTCGCGGAACTCGGCCAGCGCGTCCCGCAGTTCCTGGGCCGCGGTCAGGTTGAACGCCCCGTCGGAAAACCGGGCGCTCAGCCCGACGACCCGGGGATCGTCGGCTGCCTGGCGGATGGCCGCCACCGTCCGATGCAGCGTCGGCCCCGACTCGCCGAGGAAGCGCAAGCCGTCTTGCGACGGGCCGTCGCGCGGCGCCGTGCGAAGGTCCAGGGCCAGCACGAACCGGTCCGGCGCCTCCGGCTCGGCCATGACGACGCGATAGACCATGAACCCGCCGCCGACGACGGCCAGCACGGCAAGGAAGCCGATCAGCGCAAAGAAACGTACGATGAAACGCCACATGGCGGGCCCCGATCCTCCTGGATGACGAACGCCCGGTGGTACCGCTACCTGCCGAACATGTCCAATCCGCGGCAGGTCCCGATCAATTGGTCCCGCCGGACAGGGCGCGATGTCGCATCTGATGGTCGGCCAGGACGCACGCCATCATGGCCTCGCCGACCGGAACCGCCCGGATCCCAACGCAGGGGTCGTGCCGGCCGCGGGTGACGACCTCGGTTGCGGCACCGTCGACATCGACGCTGCGCCGCGGCACCAGGATCGAACTGGTCGGCTTCACCGCAAAACGCACGACGACCGGCTGGCCGGTCGAGATCCCGCCCAACACGCCGCCCGCATGGTTGGAGGCGAACTGCACCGACCCGTCCGGTGCCGGCGACATCTCGTCCGCGTTGTCTTCACCCGACAGGGCGGCAGCGGCGAAGCCGGCACCGATCTCCACGCCCTTCACGGCGTTGATGGTCATCATCGCACGGGCCAGGTCGCCGTCCAGCTTGTCGTAGATGGGGTCTCCCCATCCGGCGGGCACGCCCTCGGCCACGACCTCGACCACGGCGCCGACGCTGCTGCCCCGCCGGCGCACCCCGTCCAGATAGTCGGCCCAGCGGTCGGCGGTCTGCGGGTCGGGGCAGAAGAACGGGTTGTCGTCGACCCGTTCCCAATCCCAGCGATCACGATCGACGGCGTGCGGGCCGATCTGCACCAGCGCCCCGCGGATCCGGACCGACGGCCCTAGGACGATCCGGGCCACCGCGCCCGCGGCGACGCGGCACGCCGTTTCGCGCGCCGAGGATCGCCCGCCGCCGCGGTAGTCGCGGATGCCGTACTTGGCCCAGTAGGTGTAGTCGGCATGCCCGGGACGAAAGGTCCTGGCGATGTCGCCGTAGTCCTTGGACCGCTGATCCTGATTGTCTATATGCAGTCCGATCGGCGACCCGGTGGTCTGGCCTTCGAAGACCCCGGACAGGATGCGAACGGTATCGGGCTCCCGCCGCTGGGTGGTGAAGCGCGACTGCCCCGGCCGGCGGCGGTCGAGGTGGTGCTGAATGTCGGCTTCGGACAGGGGCAGGCGCGACGGCACCCCGTCGACCACGACGCCGACGGCCGGTCCGTGGCTTTCGCCCCAGGTGGTGAACCTGAACAGGGTCCCGAAACTATTGCCCGCCATCGGCGCCCCGCCCGGCCCGCCGCAATGCGATGCTCATTCGTCCTTCGGCGCCATCGACTTCAGCAGTTGCGCCGTGGCGGCCACGTTGTTCACCGACAGCATCCCCACCGTGTGGTAGCCGGCATCCACATGGTGGACCTCGCCGGTCACGGCGGCACCCAGGTCGCTGAGCAGGTAAAGCGCCGCATTGCCGACATCGGTGTTGCGCACGTTGCGCTGCAGCGGCGCGTTCAGCTCGTTCCATTTCAGGATGTGCCGAAAATCCCCGATGCCCGACGCGGCCAGGGTCTTGATCGGACCGGCGGAAATGGCGTTGCAGCGGATGTTGCGCGACCCGAGATCGACCGCCAGGTAGCGGACGCTGGCCTCCAGCGCCGCCTTGGCAACGCCCATGACGTTGTAGTGGGGCATAACCCGCTCGGCCCCGTAATAGGTCAGGGTCAGCAGGCTGCCGCCTTCCGGCATCAGCGGCGCGGCCCGGCGGGCCACCGCGGTGAAACTGTAGCAGGAAATGTCCAGCGTCATGTGGAAGTTGCCACGCGACGTGTCCAGGTATTCGCCGTCCAGCTCCGCCTTGTCGGAAAAAGCGATGGCATGCACCAGAAAGTCGATTTTCCCCCAGTCTTCGCGTAGCCTGTCGAAGACGCTGTCGATACTGGCATCGTCGGACACGTCACAAGGCAGCAGATGCGTCGATCCGACCGACTCCGCCAGGGGGGTCACCCGCTTCAGCAGTTGTTCGCCCTGGTAGGTGAAGGCAAGTTCGGCGCCGGCCTGATGGCAGGCATTGGCGATGCCCCAGGCAATCGACCGCTCGTTGGCAACGCCCATGATCAGCCCGCGCTTGCCGGCCAGAAGAGAGTTCGGGACGGTCATGAAGTTGCCTCGTAGACGAAGAAATGGCGCCGCGGGGAGTGGCCCCGGCCAACGGATCGGCGATCCTACACCAACGGCCTGCCCGGTCAAATTGACCGCCGGCCGCCGGTTCGCATGGCGGCATTGCAGTTTGGGGGAAGCATGAAGATCCCGTCGGGTGACCGCGTCACCAATGCCCTTGCCGAGGTGCTGCTCGATATGCCGCGCTTCACCTGGTTTGCGCTGCAACGGTTCTGGGGCGACCGGTGCGCGCAGGCGGCCGCCGCCCTGACCTACACGGCCCTCCTGGCGCTGGTGCCGCTGACCACCATCACGGTGGGAATCCTGTCCGCCTTTCCGGCCTTCGACGACGTGATGGGCCGGGCCCAGGCCTTCGCCTTCGACAACTTCGTCCCCCAGGTCGGCCAGGTCGTCCAGGAGCACCTGGAAGGCTTCGCGGAAAACGCCGGGCGCCTGACCACGCTGGGCGTCCTGGCCCTGCTGATCACCGCCGTGCTGCTGCTGGCGACGATCGAAGCGGCGTTCAACAATATCTGGCGGGTCCGGGAGTCGCGGCCCTGGCTGGTCCGCTTGTTGTCTTTCTGGGCGATCCTGACCCTGACGCCGCTGCTGTTCGGCGCCAGCATCTCGGTCACCAACCAGTTGTTCAGCGGCACCGATTTCGAAGGCAACATCCCGTTTTGGGAATACACCCGCGGCGCCTTCCCGCTGCTGTTCCAATGGGTCGGTTTCTCGGCGCTCTATTGGATCATCCCGAACCGGCCGATCCGCGGCGGTGACGCGATTTTGGGCGGCGCCGTGGCGGCCGTGCTGCTGGAGCTGTCGAAGAGCGGCTTTGCCTACTACCTGTCCGCCTTCCCGGCCTATCAGACCATCTACGGTGCGCTGGCCACGGTGCCGACCTTCCTGGTGTGGCTGTATCTGGCCTGGTCGATGATCCTGTTCGGGGCGGTGGTGGCTGCTGCCCTGCCCGACTGGCGCGGCGGCAAGCTGCTGGGGGGTGCGGAGGATATTCATCTGCCCGCGCGGCATCTGGCGGTGGCGATGGCGGTCCTGCGCGAACTGGCCGTCGCCGCCCGCAGCGGCGTGACGGTGCGGCGGCGCAAGCTCCTGCGCCACGTCCCGGTGGGGACCGTGGCCATGGATGCGACGCTGGGCAAGCTGCGGCGCGGTCGGTTCGTCGAACGGGCGGCCAACGACAAATGGCTGCTGAGCCGCGACCTGACCCGGACCAGCCTCTACGATGTGGCGGAGCTGTTCGGTGCCGGCCTGGTCGGCCAGTTCGACGGCACCACCCATCTGAAGGGCGCCGAGCAGGAAGCGATGGCCACCCTTCTGGCGGAAGTCGATGCCCACCACCGGCAGATCCTGGGACGGCCGCTGGCCGACATGTTTGCCGCAGCCGAGTCCCCGACCGACGAGGTCGAGGAGGAAGAGGACGAGGAGGGCGCCACCGATGCCGACATGCTGGCAGGAGCGCCCCCGGACGAAACCGTGACCACCATCATGCGGATCGAACCGCGGCGCTGAACGCCCTCAGGCTGGCGAAGCGGCTCGGGCGTCCGGGAACACGGGGCCGCTACCGCATCAGGGTCTGCCGAACCGCCTTCTGCCAGCCGGCATAGTGCTTGTCGCGCTGGCTGGCGCCCATTGTCGGCTCGAAGCGGCGGTCGCGCGACCAGATGGCCGCGATATCCTCCAACGATCCGTAGACGCCGACCGCCATGCCAGCAAGATAGGCGGCTCCCAGGGCCGTCGTTTCCGTCACCGACGGCCGCTCCACCGGCAGTTCGACCATGTCGGCCAGGAACTGGCACATCCAGTTGTTGACCACCATGCCGCCATCGACCCGGACATCGCTCGGCGGCTTGCCGGCGGCGGCCGCGGCACCGTCTTCGATCATCGCCGCCATCAGATCCCGGGTCTGGTAGGCGACGCTTTCCAGCGCGGCGCGGACGACGTCCTGCGGCCGGCTGTCGAGGGTCAGCCCGAGTAGCGCGCCGCGGGCGTCGGGGTCCCAGTGGGGGGCGCCCAGCCCGGTGAACGCCGGGACCAGATAGGCGCCGTGGTCGTTGGGCGCCAGCTGCGCCATGGCCTCGCTCTGGCTCGCGTCGCTGATCAGCCGCATGCCGTCGCGCAGCCATTTGATCGCCGCCCCGGCGACGAAGATGGCGCCTTCGATGGCGTAGGTCGCTTCGCCGCCCAGCCGGTAGGCTACGGTGGTCAGCATGCGGTTCTTGGACAGCACCGCCGTCTTGCCGGTGTTGAGCAGGGCAAAGCAGCCGGTCCCGTAGGTCGACTTGATCATCCCCGGCCGGTAGCAGGCCTGGCCGAAGATGGCGGCCTGCTGGTCGCCGGCCATGCCGCAGACCGGGATCGGCGTGCCCAACAGGTTGCCTTCGCAGTCGCCAAAGCGCCCGCTGTTGTCGACGACCTGCGGCAGCAGCCCCGCGGGCACACCCCAGAGGCGCAACAGCTCATCGTCCCAGTCCTGGGTGTGGATGTTGAACAGCATGGTGCGGGAGGCATTGGCGGCATCGGTGGCGTGCACCCGGCCGCCGGTCAGCCGATAGAGAAGAAAACTGTCGATGGTGCCGAAGGCCAGTTCGCCGGCCTCCGCCCTTGCCCGGGCGCCCTCCACGTGATCGAGCAGCCAGGCGATCTTGCTGGCCGAAAAATAGGCGTCGATGACCAGGCCGGTGCGCTCCTGAACCATCGGTTCCGCCCCGTCGGCCACCCGCTGCCGGCAGGCGCCGGCGGTTCGGCGGTCCTGCCAGACGATGGCCCGGTGGATCGGCTTGCCGGTGGCCCGTTCCCAGATCACCGCCGTTTCGCGCTGATTGGCGATGCCGATGGCCGCGATACCGGTGGCTTCCAGCCCCGCCTGCGCCACCGCCTTGCGGCAGACCGCAACGGTGTCGCGCCAGATATCCTCCACATCGTGCTCGACCCAGCCATCCGCCGGGTAGTGCTGCGCGAACTCGCGCTGGGCGGTGGCCACCGGCTGGCCGGCGGCATCGAAGACGATGGCGCGCGTCGACGTCGTGCCCTGGTCTATGGCCAGGATGTGGGCAGCCATACGGGCGATCTCCCTTTTCTCTCTTTTCTGTGGCCGGCGCACGGGCAGCCGTCGGAGCGCAGGGGCGCGTCGCCGGGTTTCGGCATGGTGCGCCGATCATGGAAAGCCGGTGGCCGACCCGTCAACCAAAGCGATCGTTCGGACACCCTCTGTGACCCCACAAAACGAAGGGGTATTTAATCAAATCGACATCGAACGGTCATCAAACGACAACGCCGGGGCCAGATGCTTTCCCGGTTTCTTTCAAATCGACTCCGGAGAGTGGGATGGCCATCCACACCAAGGCAGCCGCATTCGCGGCGGCTATCGCCGTCATGCCCGTCATGGCGGCAGAGGCGCTTGCCGATGAGAGCGTGCAACTGGGCCCGCGGCCTTACTACCTGATCGCGGACATGGAAGAGGGTGATCTGCGGACGCGGCTTGAGCAATGCGCTGCCGGCCCCTTTTCGCACAGCAACTTTTCCATCGGGCATCGCGGCGCGCCGCTGCAGTTTCCCGAGCATACGGTCGAGTCGTACGTCGCCGCCAACATCATGGGCGCCGGCATCCAGGAATGCGACGTGACCTTCACCCAGGACCGGGAGCTGGTCTGCCGCCATTCCCAGTGTGACCTGCACACCACGACCAACATCCTGGCGATCCCGGAGCTGGCGGCCAAATGCACCCAGCCCTTCGTCCCGGCGGATGCGGAAGCGGGTACCGAGGCCGAGGCGATGTGCTGCACCAGCGACATCACGCTGGCGGAATTCCGCATGCTGCAGGGCAAGATGGACGCGTCCAACCCCAACGCGACCACGGTTGAGGAGTATCTGGACGGCACGGCCAACTGGCGGACCGACCTGTACGCCACCCACGGCACGCTGATGACCCATGCCGAAAGCATTGCCCTGTTCGACAGCTTCGGTGCCGGCTTCACGCCGGAGCTGAAATCGCCCAGCGTGGAGATGCCGTTCGAGGGCGACTACAGCCAGGAAGACTACGCCCAGCAGCTGATCGACGAGTACATCGCCGCCGGGATCGATCCGTCGCGCGTCTGGCCCCAGTCCTTCAATCTCGAGGACGTGCTGTACTGGATCGACAACACCGAATACGGCGAACAGGCAGTCTATCTGGACAACGACGTCTACAATAATGAGAACGGGATGGCCGAGGCCATCGCCGGCATGCCGGACCTGGCCGACCGGGGCGTGAACATCGTCGCCCCGCCGACCTGGATCCTGGTGACGCTGGACGACAATGGCGATGTGGTCCCGTCGGAATACGCCACCGCCGCCCAGGCTGCGGGCCTGGACATCATCACCTGGACCGTCGAGCGGTCGGGGCCACTGGCGACCGGTGGCGGCTGGTACTACCAGTCGATCGCCGACGCCACCGACAACGACGGCGACATGTACACGCTGATCGACGTGCTGGCGCAGGATGTGGGCGTGCTGGGGATCTTCTCCGATTGGCCGGCAACGGTGACGTACTACGCCAACTGCATGGGCCTCTGACCGGCCTGATCCGAATGCGGGGCGGGAGCCTTGGGTTCCCGCCCCGTTTCTTTGCCAACGGGCGCGGGCATCGCCGGTTCCCTTACCGCGTGGTAAGAAACCACCATGGAATCGACGGATCTCAAGGTCTTCGCGGCGGTGGCCCGGCACGGCAGCATGAACCGGGCCGCCGAAGCCCTGCACACCGTCCAGTCCAACGTCACCGCCCGGATCCGGCAGCTCGAACAGCGGCTGCAGGTGCGGCTGTTCGAGCGCCACAACCGCGGTGTCAGCCTGACCGAGGCCGGCCGGCGCCTGCTGCCCTACGCCAGCCGCATGGACCAGTTGCTGCGCGACGCCCACCTGGCGGTCAGCGATGACGGAACGCCCAGGGGACCGTTGGTCGTCGGCTCGCTGGAGACCACGGCCGCCTTGCGCCTGGCCCCGCTGCTGTCCGGTTTCGCGGCGGCCCACCCCGCCGTGGATCTGGTGCTGCGCACCGGCACGACCGCGGAGCTGATCGGTCAGGTGCGGGACGGCGTCCTGGAGGGCGCATTCGTCTGCGGTCCGGTCGACGATCCCGAGCTGACCGCGGAGACGGCATTCGAAGAGGAACTGGTGCTTCTGGCCGCGCCGGGCGTCGCCGACCTGGACGCGGCTTTCCGACGCCGGGGCGCCCGAATCGTGGTCCTGCGGGCCGGCTGTTCCTATCGGCAGATGCTGGAAGCCCTGATGGCCCGGCGCGGGCTGGTCGATGTCCGCCGGCTGGAGTTCGGGACGCTGGAGGCCATCGTAAGCTGCGTGGGCGCAGGGCTGGGCTTCACGCTGCTGCCCCGCGCCCTGGTCGGCCAGGTCTGGCGCGAGGGGCTGGTGAGCGTCCATGCCCTGCCGCCCGGGGAAGGCGCGGTGCAAACCGTGTTCATCCGGCAGCGCGATGCGCGGTTGTCGAGCGCCCTGGCCGCCTTTCTGGATCGGGCCCGTCCGGCGCTGGCCACCTTGCAGGCAGCCCAATAGACGGCGCCGCTATCACAGATAACGATAGCAACAGCCAGTTCAAATCGTTACCGCAGAGCGCGCGCCCTCTGTACAGTCGCCGCACCGGAGATCCCGGGTGGAAAGGACAGAAACGTGGAACTCTTCTGGTCGCCGGCTTCGCCCTATGCCCGCAAGGTTCGCGCCGTCGCCCGCGAGCAACACCTGGAAGGGCGGATCACGGAACGGTCGGTCAGCCCCTTCGACGACCCCGATGCCCTGCTGGCCGCCAATCCGCTGGGCAAGGTGCCGGCCCTCGTTCTGGACGACGGCGGCCTTCTGTACGACAGCCCGGTGATCTGCGCCTATCTGGACGCGATCGGGCAAGGGGCCGCGATGATCCCATCCGATGGCGACGCCCGCTGGGCGGTGCTGCGCGCCGAAGCCCTGGCGGACGGCGTCATGGATCTGGGCCTGGGCATCGTTCTAGACGGCCGGAAACCAGAAGCGGAACGATCACCAACCACGGTCGCCCGCTGGCACGGGCAGATCCGACGCGCCCTGGACCGGATGACGGACGAAACCCAGAGTCTGGCCGCGGAGGTCACTCTGGCGCATATCGCTTGCGCCTGCGCCCTGGATTACATCGACTTCAGGCTTCCGGATATCGGCTGGCGGTCGTCAAGACCGGCCCTGGCGCGGTGGCATGCCGACGTCGCCGACCGGCCGAGCCTCCGGGCCACCGCCCCGGCCTAGAGCCCATCGATGCGCCGCGGGGACGCCGACGCCCTGGTCCTGGGCGGTATCCTGGCGATCGCCGCGGCCATGGGGATCGGGCGCTTCGTCTACACCCCGATCCTGCCGCATATGGTCGACGGGCTAGGCATGACCCAGGCCCAGGCCGGGTTGATCGCGTCCGCCAACTATCTGGGCTACCTGCTCGGCGCGCTGCTGGCCGCCGCGCCATCCCCTGCCGCCGCCCGCCGAAGCCGGCTGCTGGTCGCCCTGGCCGGCAGCACCGCCAGCACCGCCTTGATGGCGGCCGACACGACGATGGCGCTGTTCCTGGCGTTGCGGTTCCTCGGCGGCCTTGCCAGCGCATTCGTCTTCGTCTCGGCGTCGGCCATCGTGTTCGACCGGCCGGCAGGACCGTCGCGCGGACAGCCCGCCGCGGTGCATCTGACCGGCGTGGGCATCGGCATCGCCCTGTCGGCCATGCTGGTGGCCGCCGCCGCTGCGGCCGGAGGCGATTGGCGGACCCTCTGGCTGGCGTCCGGGCTGGTCTCGCTTGCCGCCCTGCTCGGTGTCGGATGGGCCGTGCCGGGGCCATCGAACCACCCCACACCGGCGCGGCCCAGCGCCCCTGCCGAACCGGCGCCGCCACGTGCCCGATTGCCGGTCGCGCTGATCGCCGCCTACGGCCTGTTCGGCTTCGGCTATGTGATCACCGCGACCTTCCTGGTCGCCATCGTCCGAACGACACCCGAAATCGCCCGCAGCGAGCCGATCATCTGGGTGCTGGTCGGTGCCGCGGCCATCCCGTCGGTGGCCCTTTGGTCCTGGTGCGGTCGGCGGATCGGGACGCTGCCGGCCTTTGCCGCGGCCTGTCTGGTGGAAGCGGTCGGCGTGGTATCCAGCGTCCTCTGGGTGTCCTGGGCGGGGATCGTGCTGGCCGCCGTGCTGCTGGGGGGCACCTTCGTCGGCATCACCGCGCTGGGCCTGGTGGGCGCGCGCCAGCGTGCCGGCGGCCATGATACCGGCCGCGTCCTGGCCCTGATGACCGCGAGCTTCGGTCTGGGCCAGATGGTCGGCCCGAGCTTTGCCGGCGCCCTGTACGATCGCCTGGGCAGCCTGGTCTGGCCATCGTTGACCGCCGCCGGCGCGCTGGTGCTGGCTGCCTGCCTGGCGATCCTCCTGCGGCCGGGCGGTGCGCTTCCCAGCGGGGCCAACCGATGACAGGATGGCGCCATGAGTCGCGCCGCCACCCGCCCGAAAGCCCTGGCCATCGATGCCGGGGACCTGCCCCTGGACGTCCGCGTCAGCGACCGGGCGCGGCGCTTGACCATGCGCATCGACCCGGCCAACGGACTGGTCCGCGTGACGGTGCCGGATTGGGTCGGCCCGGCAGAGGCCAGCCGGTTCGTCGCCCACCATGCCGCCTGGGCCAGGCTTCGGTTGGCCCGCCTGCCGACCCACACCCCATTTGCCGACGGCATGGTGATCCCGGTTCGCGGCATCGACCATGTGATCCGCCACCAGCCCGCCCCCGCCCGCGGCACCCCGCCGGTGGCCTGTGCGGCCGGCGAGATGGTGGTGACCGGGGCCGCCGAGCACCTTGCCCGCCGGGTCCGCGACTACTTGCTGGCCCAGGCGCGGACCGATGCCACGGCCATCGCCCACCCGATGGCCAGGCGGATCGGGCGAAGGGTCACCGGGATTACCGTCCGGGATACCCGCAGCCGGTGGGGCAGCTGCGCGCCTTCGGGGAAGCTGAACTTCTGCTGGCGCCTGATCCTGGCGCCGGATTGGATTCTGGCCTATGTGGTGGCGCATGAGGTGGCGCATCTGGTTGAACTGAACCACTCACCGCAGTTTTGGGCCATTGTCCGAGACCTGTATCCCGAACACCGTCAGGCCCGGGGGTGGCTGAAAGCCAACGGGGCGCGGCTTCTGCGCTACGGGTGATCCCGGACTGGCGCTGACCCCAGCACCCTGGCGCCCCGCATCCCAACGGTCCGCACCGGCTCGGTTCCGCAACACATCGGTCCTGATGGCTTCGACGAAGGAAGAAACAACCGGTGCCGGCTGGACCCTGCCGGTGGTGATCTGCGGTCTGGTCGCCCTGGGCCCGGTGTCGACCGACCTGTACCTGCCGTCGCTGCCCACATTGGCCACCGTCTTCGCCACGGATGAGGCGGCGGTTCAGCGGACGCTGAGCGTGTTCCTGATCGGCTTCGCCGTCAGCCAGTTGCTCTATGGCCCGTTGAGCGACCGGTTCGGCCGGCGGCCGGTGCTGATGGGCGGCGTGGCCATCTATGTCTTCGCCAGTATCGGCTGCGCGCTGGCGAATTCGGTGGAGTCGCTGACCGTCTGGCGGTTCTTCCAGGCCCTGGGCGCCTGCTGCGGCCCCGTCGTCGGCCGTGCCGTGATCCGGGACGTCTACGGGCGGGAGCAGGCCGCCCGTATCCTGGCCTATGTCGGCATGGCCATGGCGCTGGCCCCGGCGATCGGTCCGATCGTTGGAGGTATCCTGACCGAGGCCTTCGGCTGGCGCAGCAATTTCTGGGTGCTGACCGGCTTCGGGATCGGGACCCTGGCGGCCGTCGTCCTGCTGTTGGCGGAAACCAACCGGGTCCCCGACCCCGACGCCCTGCGGCCGGCACAGCAGCTCCGCAACTACGGCGTGATGCTGCGGCACCGGCAGTATCTCGGCTATGTCTGCGTCGTCGCCGGCGTCTACAGCGCCATCTTCTCGTTCATCTCCGGCTCGTCGTTCGTCATCGTCGACGGGCTGGGGCTGTCGCCCACCGCCTACGGCTTCTGCTTCGCCGCCGTCGTCGCCGGGTACATGGTCGGGTCGTTTTCCGCCGGCCGGTTGACCGGCCGCTTCGGCAGCGACCGCATGATCCTGGCCGGCGCCGGCATCGCCACCGCTGCCGGCCTCGGAATGCTGGTGTTCGCCCTGGCCGGATGGTTCACGGTGATCAGCGTGGTGACGCCCTTCGTCGCCGCGATGATCGGGATCGGCCTGGTCCTGCCCAACGCCGTCGCCGGGGCGGTCGGCCCGTTCCCGCGCATGGCCGGCCTTGCAGCTGCCTTTCTCGGCTTCGCCCAGTTCGGTGTCGCGGCCCTGGTCGGGCTGGTCGTCGGCGCCCTGACCGACCGCACCGCCCTGCCCATGGCGGCCACGATCTTCGTGGTGTGCCTGGGCAGCCTGCTGGCCCATCTGCTCCTGGTGCGCAGCCCGGGTGCTGAACCTCAAGAGGGCATGACCACCTGAGTTCAGCGCGCTATAGTCGTGGCCATGCGGGATGGGATGGACCAGATGTCGGCCCCGGAAGTGGGGCCGGCGCCGTCGTGGCGTGACCAGAAGGGCGTGCAGGCCCGTCGACAGGCGTTCTTACGGCGCTGGGCCGGGCTGCCTGCCAACACCCGCGGCGGCATCTGGGTGTTGGGGGCCGCCGTCGGTTTCTCGATCATGAGCGGCCTGGCAAAGCATCTGGGCGGTACCCTGGACCCGTTCCAGATCGCCTTCTTCCGGGCCGCGGTCGGTGCCTGTGTGCTGCTGCCGATCGCGTGGCGGGCCGGCCCGGCGGTGTTCCGGACCCACGCGCCGATGCTGCACGCCCTGCGCGGGGCCAGCGGCATGGTCGCCATGTTGTGCGGCTTCTACGCGGTG
>JANQIU010000272.1 GCA_028281985.1 Alphaproteobacteria bacterium
CCCCGTAACGCGTGCAGGCAACCCCGAAAGGAGCAGACGACCGATGCGTATGATGACGATGCTGAAGCAAGGGGCCGCCGCGGTGGCCGTGGCCGGCACAATGATGCTGGGCGGACAGGTCTTGGCCGGCGAGCAGTATGTGGACGGCACCGGGTTCGCCGTCAGCGGCTACGACCCGGTCGCGTATTTCGATCTGGCGCAGGCGCCGGTCGGTCAGAGCCAGCCGCTGGCGGTGCCCGGCCGGTCCGACATCACCACCGAATGGAACGGCGCCACCTGGGCATTTTCCAGCGAAGCCAATCGCGACCGGTTCCTGGCCGACCCGGAGCGTTTCGCCCCGGCCTATGACGGCCATTGCGCCTATGGCGTGGCCCAGGGCGGCAAGGTCCCGGGCAATCCGCATCTGTGGCGGATCGTCGACGACCGGCTGTACCTGAACATCACCGACCAGGTGGTCGAGTTCTGGGAGGCCGACATCCCCGGTTACATCGATCAGGGCGACGACCGGTGGAGTGGCCTGGAAACCGCCCCGGCATCCGGCAACCCGGTGCCGGCCCTGGATACCTCGTCGGCCCCGTCGGCGGGCTGACGCCAGCTTCGTGTCCGCAGTCGGCCCCGGAGATTCGCCTCTCCGGGGCCTTCCGCTTTGGTCGCCCCGCCCGAAGGCGAGCGTGCGTTGCCCTAGCGCGTGTACCCGATCAAGAATCTGTCCAGCAAAGGCTGGCTGGCCGCGCCCATGGCCCGAGCGCCCTTGCCGATGGTTCCGGCGATAACCTTTGGCCGGTCCAGCCCAGTGAAATCCTGCCCTTCAAGATCCGCCGCCACCTGAGCGACCAGCAGATCCCGGACCTTGGACGGAAGCCAGCCGTCGATCATGACCGTCGGGAAATCGATCACCGCCATCGCTCCGTTGACGGCGTGGGCGATGGCGCCGCCGGCCTGTTTGATCCAGGCCTGCATGGCGGCCTCCGGCAGTCCCCAATGCTCCGTATCGCGCCACAGCACCGACGGATCGGCGCCGGCGTCCCGCAGACATGCCTCCAACGTGGCCAGGGACGCGCGGTCGATCAGTTGGCACATGCCCCCGGATCCGTCCGGCACGGGCATGGACCCCAACGCGCCGGCATTGCCCGATGCCCCCGGAAACAGGCTGCCGTCGAGCACGACGCCGCCGCCGATGAAGAAAGCCACATAGAAATGCAGGAAGCTGCCGGGCTGCCGTGACGTCCCAAAGACAAGCTCGGCGCTGCACGCCGCCGTCGCGTCGTTTTGCAGAAACACCGCGAAAGGCAGCCTGGCCGCGAGGTCGGCCTGGATGTCGCGGTTTCGCCAATCCGCCATGGCTTCGCGGTCAACGCCGATTGTTTTGGCCCAGTCCCAGATCTGGAATGGAATGGCGATACCCAAACCGGCGATGCGGTCGCGCTCCGCCGCGGTCAGGGTCGCCGAAAGCGATTCCACGGCCCCGAAGGTGAAGTCGAGGACACCGTCATAGGCCGGATAGAGGTGCACCTGCATCAGCCGGTCCCGGACCGCGCCCAGGAAGTCGGTCAACACGATTTCCAGCGACCGGCGGCCGATCTTCAGCCCAAGGAAGAAGGCGCCTGTAGGGTTTAGGGTCATCGGCATCAGCGGCTGACCCACGCGACCGCGCTGGGGACTGCCGCGCAACAGCAGCCCGTCGTCTTCAAGCGCGCGCATGATCACGGAAACGGTTTGAGCCGACAGGTTGGTCAGCCGCGCGATATCGGCCTTGGCCAGCGCCCCGTGACGCCGGATCAGCGTCAGGACCAAGCGTTCGTTTCGCGCCCGCATGCCGGACTGGTTGGTCCCGCGGATCGCAGGCTGTTTCGCCGGAATCGGCGCGGCATGGCTTCGCACGGGCTCCTTCACCATGCTGCCACAGTGCCTGCGGCCGGCGAACCGGTCAATTAATAAATAAGAGTGATTTATTTATTGACGGTGACCATGGCTTTATCCATGATCACCGCACTGAGGCGGAGAACCGCAACGCGTACCTTCGGGAGGAAGTCGATGAACCACACCCTTAAAGCGATTTTGATGGGCGGCGTCGCCGCGGGCATCGTGGGCGCAGCCGCCGGTGGCATGATGGCAGGCACGGCCCATGCCGATGCGCACGGCGACATCACTGCCTGCCTGATCACCAAGACCGACACCAACCCGTTCTTCGTGAAGATGCGCGAAGGCGCGACCGAAGCCGCCGAAGCCGAAGGCATCACCCTGCAAACCTATGCCGGCGCCATCGACGGCGATGTGGAAAGCCAGGTTGCCGCGGTCGAAACCTGCATCGCCGCCGGCGCTTCGGGCATCCTGATCACGCCGTCCGACAGCCGTGCGCTGGCGCCGGTGATCAGCCAGGCCCGGGATGCGGGGCTGCTGGTGATTGCGCTGGATACCCCGTTCGAGCCGGCCGATGTGGCCGACGCGACCTTCGCCACCGACAACTTCCGCGCCGGCGAGCTGATCGGCATGTGGGCCGCAGCCACCATCGACGATCCGGCGAACGCCCGCATCGCCACGCTGGACCTGAACCCGTCGGAAGTCTCGGTCGACTATCTGCGCAACCAAGGGTTCCTCACCGGCTTCGGCATCGAGGTGAACGACCCGACCGATATCGGCGATGAGGACGATGAGCGCATCGTCGGCAGCGACGTCACCAACGGCAACGAAGAAGGCGGCCGCACGGCGATGGAGAACCTTCTCCAGATCGATCCGGGCATCAACGTCGTCTATACGATCAACGAGCCGGCAGCCGCCGGTGCCTACGAGGCGCTGAACGCCTTCGGTCTGGCCGACCAGGTCACTATCGTTTCGGTCGACGGCGGTTGCCCGGGCGTCGAAGACGTGTCCAACGGCATTATCGGCGCAACATCCATGCAGTTCCCGCTGCTCATGGCGTCGCTGGGCATCGAAGCCATCGTGCAGTTTGCCGAGGACGGTACTCTTCCAGCGAACACGGAAGGGCTCGACTTCTTCAACACCGGCGTAACGCTGGTCACCGACCAACCGGTGGAAGGCATCGAGTCCATCAGCTCCGAAGAAGCGCTGGGGCTCTGCTGGGGCTAGCGGCCCGATCACCGTGGGCGGCGTTCACTTCGCCGCCCACGGCCTTTCCAGCATGCATGACAAAGAGGTTGCCGCCCCCATCGGCGCCACGGCACCGTATTGCGCGGAGTGAACCGGATGGCCGACAACACGAAGCCCTCGGGCCAGGATTTCGAACGCAACCTGGATGAAAGCGACGCCACCGTCGCCCAGTTCAGCACCGGCCAGCGCGGCTTTGTCGGTGCCGTGCAGCACGTCCTGCATGCCAACCCAACATGGGTGCCGGTCATCGTCCTGGCGGTCTCCGTCGGCATCTTCGGCTTGATCGCCGGCGATCGCTTCTTTTCCGCCTTCAACCTGACCTTGATCATGCAGCAGGTGTCGATCATCGGCATTCTGGCTGCGGCCCAATCTCTGATCGTTATCACCGCGGGGATCGATCTGTCGGTGGCCGCCGTCATGGTGTTGATGAGCGTGATCTCCGGCAAACTGGCCGTCGAACTGGGCGTCCCCGCCCCGCTGGCCATCCTGGCCGGTTTCGCAGGCGGCGTCGGCGCCGGCTACCTGAACGGCGTGCTGGTCACGCGGATCAAGCTGCCGCCCTTCATCGCCACGCTCGGCACCTGGAACGTTTTCTTCGCCCTGAACCTCTGGCTTTCGGGCGCGCAATCGATCCGCGGTCAGGACATCGACGCGGAAGCGCCGCTGCTGAAAATCTTCGGCGAAAGCATCGAGATCGGCTCCGCACGCCTGACCTACGGCGCGATCCTGATGTTCGTGATCTTCGCCGCGCTCTGGTACATCCTCAACAAGACCGCCTGGGGCCGCCACGTCTACATGATCGGCGACGACAAGGAAGCCGCGGAACTGGCCGGGATCCGCACCGACCGGACCCTGCGGCAGGTCTACATGCTGGCGGGCTTCATCTGTGCGCTGGCCGCATGGGCTTCGATCGGGCGCGTCGGCTCGATCTCGCCCCAGAGCTTCTACGAGGGCAATCTGGAGTCCATTACGGCCGTGGTCATCGGCGGCATCTCGCTGTTCGGCGGCCGAGGATCGATCATGGGCGCTTTGTTCGGCGCGCTGATCGTCGGCGTGTTCCAGTCCGGACTACGTCTGGCCGGCGTGGACGTTCTTTGGCAGGTCTTCGCCATCGGCTGGCTGATCATCCTGGCCGTCGCCGTCGACCAGTGGATCAGAAAGGTGTCGGCATGACCCAGCCCATTCTGCAGGCACGCGGCCTGGTCAAACAGTACGGCCGCGTCACCGCGCTCGATAAGGCCGACTTCGACCTGCTGCCCGGCGAGGTGCTGGCCGTCATCGGCGACAATGGTGCGGGCAAGTCCTCGCTGATCAAGGCCATCACCGGCGCCATCACGCCCGACGACGGCAAGATCCTGCTGGAAGGCGAGGAGGTGAGCTACTCCTCGCCGCTCCAGGCGCGCGAAGCGGGGATCGAATGCGTCTACCAGACCCTCGCCCTCAGCCCGGCGCTGTCGATCACGGACAACATGTTCGTGGGGCGGGAGATCCGGGCCAAGGGACCGATGGGCCGCTGGTTGGGGCTGCTCGATCGCAAGGCGATGGAAGACTTCGCGCGCCAGAAGCTCAGCGAGCTGGGCCTGATGACCATCCAGAACATCAACCAGGCGGTCGAAACCTTGTCGGGCGGCCAGCGTCAGGGCGTCGCCGTGGCGCGCGCCGCCGCTTTCGGGTCGAAAGTCATCATCCTCGACGAACCGACCGCCGCCCTTGGCGTCAAGGAAAGCCGCCGGGTGCTGAACCTGATCCAGGACGTTCGCGCCCGCGGCACCCCGGTGGTGCTGATCAGCCACAACATGCCCCATGTGTTCGAGGTGGCCGACCGCGTCCACATCCACCGGCTCGGCCGGCGCCTGTGCGTCGTGGACCCCAAGGTCGCATCCATGTCCGACGCCGTCGCCCTGATGACCGGTGCCATGGCCCCTGACGACGCCATGGCGGCGTGAAGCGGCGGCGGCCTCCTCGGCGGGGGTTGGACGGCCAACAGACCATGCTGCCGCTGCAGGCGCGGGCGGAACGAATGATCGCCGCTGGGCTGACCGGACCGGGCTGACAGGCGCCTGTCAGGCGGCCAGGGTGCGCGCAGGCTCTGGCCGACCGGTCAACAACGGTTCCCCGTCCTCGGGGATGCGGAACAGGCCGGCGCGAGCCGCCGCGGTGCCCAGATCGACGCGGCTGGACAGGGCCGACAGCGGGATCGCCGCCAGCCAACCGGCCAGCACGGGCGACAGCCAGACCAGGGCCGACGGCATCAGCGACGCGACGCTCAACAGGGCCCACAGCCCGATCAGCGCCGGCAGCGCCTGGTCCCGGGCCGCGGTCGCCCAGCTCAATCCCTGGCCCTGCCGGTCCTGCGGCGCCCAACCCGACTTGCGGCCGCAAAGGATGGCGATGACGAAGCCGGTCTGGCGCAGCATCATCACCGGCGCCAACAGGGTCGCGAAAACCGCCTCCAGGAACACGCTGACGACAACCCGACTTCCGCCGCCATGGCCGCGGCGCTGCTGCCGGCTCAACAGAACCAGGGTCAGCCCCAGCAGGCGGGGCGACAGCAGCATCAGCATGACGGTGGCAAACAGCGCCTGTGCGGCTACGGCCTTCGAAACTGGCCAGACCGGGAACATCGAGTTGCCGGCCTGGAAGTAGTCCCAGCCGACCATGACCTCATGGCCAAGCTGGATCCCGCCCAACAGCAGCAGCACCAGCCAGGTGGCCGAGGTCAGGTACGACAGCACGCCCAGCGTCAGATGCAGGCGGCTGATCGGCTTCAGGCCCCTTTCCGCCAGGATGCCCATATGCTGCAGATTGCCGTTGCACCAGCGGCGGTCCCGTTGGGCGTAGCGCGGCAGATCGGGCGGCAGTTCCTCCCAGGACCCGTCATCCTGGGGCAGTACGCGGACCGTGTAGCCGGCGCGCCGCATATAGGCGGCCTCCACGAAATCGTGGCTCAGGATATCGCCGTTCAGCTTGCCCAGGCCGGTCACCGCGCGCAGCCGGCAATGGTCGCGGAACGGACGGATGCGGATGATCGCGTTGTGCCCGAAATAGTTGCCGCTGCCCTGCTGCCACCAATTGTGCCCCGCCGACAGCACCGGCCCGGCGACCCTGGAGCCGAACTGGAGAATGCGGGCGAACAGGGTCCGACCGCCCGTCATCACCGGCGTCGTCTGCAGGATGCCCAGATTGGGGTCGGCCTGCATCGCCCCTGCCATGCCGGCAATGGTCTCGCCGCGCATGACGCTGTCGGCGTCCAGCCCCAGCATGAAGTCGAAATGCTGGCCGTGGGTGTCGCAGAACTCGGCGATGTTGCCGGCCTTGCGGCCGGTGTTCTTCGGCCGCCGGCGATAATGCAGGCGATGGGGATGATCGGTGCCGCGGCGCCAGGCCTCGAAGGCCGCCCGTTCATCCGCGCCCACCGACGGGTCGGTGGTGTCGCTCAACACGAAGATGTCGAAGGCCGACATCTGCCCGGTCGCCGTCAGCGAGCGATAGGTGGCGTCCAGCCGGGCCATGACCGTGGCCGGATCCTCGAAATAGACCGGCATGACGATCGCCGTCCGCACGGTCAGGGGCGCGGTCGGCGCAGGCCCAAGCACCGCTTGGCGGCCCGTCACCCGAATGCCGAAGCCGATCACCGCCGCCCAGAACGACAGCGATATGGGCAGCAGCGTAATGCAGACCAGGCCCAGGATGACCGCCTCCACGGCGGTCAGCCCCTTGGCCAGCAGCACATCGCTCAGCACCGCCATGAGGGCGGTCACCGTCCCGAGGACCAGGCACGCCATGGTGCCCCGGCGAAGGATCAGCGCCCGCGAGAGGCGACGGCCGATCGCACGGCTGGCGCGTACCGGCAACGCAAGTGCCGGTGCGGCTGCGTTCACGGTGTCCATAGGTAGCTCCACGTCTCCGTCAGGGCATGGCCACGATGGTTCAAGAAGCACCGCAGAACCGCGGATTGATCGTTGTCGGGAACGAAATCGAAGAACGCGCGCCAGCCGCCGATGGCCGGGTTGCGCAGGGCATGGGCAAAGGCGATGCGGCCGCTGGACGTCTCCACGACGGCGCCGACCGGCTGGTCGGCATTCAGGAACGGCAGATCGCCGCCGACGAAATCGACGACGAACAGCCGTCCGCCGGGGTTGCCCGAGTTGACGTCGCCCGGCCGCCTGTCGGTGCCGATTCGCGTGGAGGCCACGCGGCCGCCGGGCGGCCAGTTCGGATTGTCCAGAAAGGCCACCAGCAGATAGCGCGCGCGAATCGGCACGCCGGGTTCCGGCGCGGCATCGGGAACCCAGTATGAGACGATGTTATCGTTGACCTCGGTATCGGTGGGGATCTCGACCAGTTCGACATGGCCGTTCGACCAGTCGCCGAACGGCAGCACCCATTTGCTGGGCCGCCGCTGGTAGTCCACCTCCAGGTCCTGATAGCTGGCGAAGGCCCGGTCCCGCTGCAGCAGGCCGAAACCCTGGGGGTCCTGGTCCAGGAAGGAACTGACCTGCAGGGTCCGGTGATTGGCCAGCGGCCGCCAGATCCACTCGCCCCCGCCTGTGTGGATCGCCAGTCCGTCGCTGTCGTGCACCTCCGGGCGGAAATCGTCGAACCGGCGCTGGCTGTTTTCGCCGTGCTTGAACATGCTGGTCAGCGGCGCAAGGCCCAGCTTCATGTCCGAACGCCGGGGGAACAGCGTTGCCTCGATGTCGGCCTGGGTGTTGGTTCGCGGGCGCAGGATGAACCGGTAGGCGCCGGTGATGCTGGGGCTTTCCAGCAGCGCCAGGACGGTCATGCTGGTGTCGTCCGCCCCCGGCGCCAGCAGCCAGAAGCGGGTGAAATCCGGGAACTCCTCGCCGGCAGCTTCCGCCGTGTCGATCGCCAGGCCACGGGCGGAGATGCCGTATTCCTGATCCCGGCCCACCAGGCGGAAATAGCTGGCGCCCAGGAACACGGCGAACTCGTCCTGAAGCGCATTGCTATGCAACGGATAGTGCAGCCGGAAACCGGCGAACCCGAGTTCGGCCGGCTCCACCGGCGGCAGCGCCAGGCCGCCGCCGTCGAACATGGCCGGGTCGTAGGCGAGCGGCTGCGAGCCGGCGCTGTCCACCACCTGGATGTCGACCATGCGCTCGAAATAGAAGCCCGGATGGAAGAACTGCACGCTGAACAGCTTGTCGCCCAGCCACAACGCCTGTTCCGGCCGGAATCGGATCCGCCGGTACTCGTCGAATGTCAGGTCGCGGTATTCGGCCGGTGCCGCGCGCCGATGTTCGGCATGGGGCTCCTCGGCCAGGGCGGCCGCCTCGGCCACCACATCCTCATAGGTAACGGCATAGCCCGCATCCGGTCCCTGCGCCCGGGCCAAGGCGGGCAGCGCCGCGACCGCAGCCGTGCCGGCGGCCAGGCGCAGGGCCTGACGGCGGCCGACGCTGACCCCCCCGGTCGGTTGGGGACAACCGATCTGCTGCTCTTCCGTCATTGTCTCCGCTGCGCCGAGAAAGGCGTTAAGCCCGTGAAGGTAGGGACGAGCTTGCACACCGACACGTCACTTTCGTGCGACCGCATCTTGGCAAACTGGTGGCCGGCATCAATTAGATACCAAAGTGCCGCGACAATCGACCCTCAGTTCGGGTCCGCGATCGGATCGGCGATGATCCGCAGCCCGTCCGGCGCGACGGATGTGTAAAAACAGTTGCGCCGATTGGTGTGGCAGGCCGGGCCGGACTGATCTACCAGCACCAGAAGGGTGTCGGAGTCGCAATCGATGCGCATCTCCACAAGCCGCTGGACATGGCCGGACGTCTCACCCTTTCGCCACAGCGCCTGCCGCGACCGGGACCAGTAGCAGACCCGGCCGGTGGTCAGCGTCTCGCGCACCGACTCGGCCGACATCCAGGCCACCATCAGAACCTCGCCGGTATCGTGCTGCTGGGCGATGGCCGGGATCAGACCGGCCGTATCAAACTTCAGCCGGCGGACGGCCGCTTCCACCGTCGCTTCGGGCAGGTTCGTGGATTGGTTGGGTAGGTCCATCTGACGGATCCTTCACGCGGAGACCAGGCCACGGTAAGAGGCTGATGATAAACAGGGCAAGCGCGGCCACCACCACCGAG
>JANQIU010000285.1 GCA_028281985.1 Alphaproteobacteria bacterium
CATTCCATCCATCTGTCCCGCCGGCTGAACGAAACCGTCGACGCGGACGAGCGGGACAGATGGATGGAATGCCGGGTCCGGCGGCCTTCCGACTGACCGTCGTGGATCAACCGCACGCCCGGCAGGGCGGCCATGAGCGCCGTCGCCGCGCGCCGATAACCCGGGTCTGGCAGCGCGGACGCGGCCCGCGGCTCGTCGTGGTTCTCCAGGAAGTGCACCGACCCGGCCAACGCGTCGGCGTTGCTTAGATGATGACGCAGGCCCGGGAGGTTTCGGTCGACGAAATCGTCGTAGATCTCCTTGTTATAGGTGAAATCGAAGCCCAGCAGGCGCAGCCGCCCCTCCAGCCCCCAATACGCTTCCGCCATGAAGTGGAAGCCGGGATGGCGGGCGTGCACGGCGTCGATGGCCCGGGCCCAGAATTCGCCTTCGGCACCCGGACCGGCGGGTCCCCAGGTTCTTTCGAAGACATCGGACAGGACCAGCATGGCCATGTCGCATCGGACGCCATCGCACTGGTCGGCGACCGATGCGAGGGTGTCGATCATCCGGTCACGGGTGGCAGGCGACCGGTAGTCGAGTTGGAATGTGTCCTTCCACGACGGAAAATAGGGGTCGCGGCCGAAGGCGATGGCCCGGTTGCCCACTTCCGCGTAGGCATGCGGCTGTTCGTGGGCCAGGACGGCGGGGCCGTGCACATAGCAATCCGGGTGCTCGGTCACCCAGGCATGGTCGCGGGCCGTGTGATTGGGCACGAAGTCGAGGATCAGCGACAGGCCAGCGGTCGCCAGCCGCCGTCGCAAGCCGGCCATCGCCTCCGGTCCGCCGAAATCCGGCGAGACCCGGTAGTCGGCGACCGCGTAGGGCGAGCCGATAACATCCGCTTCGGTCCAATCGGGCAGCGAGCCGCCATGATGGGCGGTGAACATGGGGTCGGTCGCCGATACCTGCCGCCCCACTGCGCCCGTCGTCCAGGCGCCCATCAGCCAGACGGCCTCATAGCCCAGGTCGGCCCACTGGCCGATCAGGCTGTCAGGGAGGTCGGCCAGCGTGGCCGGCCGGCCCAGCGCCTCTCCGACCTGGCGCACCAGTTGCCGCGTATTGATCTGAAACAGCAGTGTGTTGGCATTCGCAGACATGGTCCGGCGCCTTCTCATATTCGGGTCGGACCCGCCGGCCGGCAGGCCCGCAAAAGGGGATGGGGACGTCAGCGGGGCTGGGGGCGTCTGGAGGTCGGGCCGTCCGGCAGCGCCACGCGCATCCGGGTATCGGTCAGGCCGCCATCCGCCAGTTCGAACACGGCGATCGCCTCCTCCAGATGTCAGTGTACCAGCAGATGCCGGCTGTCCGCAGCAAGTACCAGCCTCGTTTCCGGTGTCGCTGCGAAGGGCCGATGTCGATGGGGTCAGAGCGTAGCCGTCTTACTGGATGGTGCGCCGACCACCGCGGCGAGGACGGCCCCATAGACGGCATAGGCCAGCAGCGACGCCGCGGTCGCGGCCCCGAAGCCCAGGAAAGGTTCCGATCCGGCCATGGGCGCGAAGAACGACATGGCCACAACCCACAGCACCAGGCCCCAGGCCAGCCCCAGCACCACATAGGCCACCCCCCGGAACAGGGTGGCCAGCGCCAGATATCCCAGCGGAAACCCCACCAGCCCGAGGCCGTAATGGCCGACCTGCCCCACCCAGTAAGATCCCGGACCCAGTCCCAGGGCGTAGCGGATCATCTGCGCCAGATCGATGGGCTGGACACCGAACAGCAGCGGCGCCGCAATGCGCAAGGCCAGCTCCAGAACCACCGTCGCGGTCACCGCCCCGAGCGCCAGCCGCACCAG
Source organism: Alphaproteobacteria bacterium (assembly GCA_028281985.1). GTDB lineage: Bacteria > Pseudomonadota > Alphaproteobacteria > DSM-16000 > Inquilinaceae > JANQIU01. The sequence goes on from JANQIU010000285.1 coordinate 1,838, forward strand.
GGTAGCCCGGTGCCGCAAGGCCGCACCAAACGACCCCAACATCGCCCCCTCCCCGCGCCGCGACCACGCCCCGCCCGGGCCACGGCGTCACTCAGGGGGAACCATGCGCCCAAACCCCGCCCACGGGGATCGCAAATGTCCGTGAAGGGAAGCCGCTCACGCCTTGCCCAATACCCGCACCCGGAAGCCCAGTTCCTGGCTCAGGGCCACCATCTCGCCGAAGATGTCGCCATAGGCCACGGCCACGTGGTTGCTCATGTAGTGGGCCATCAGCGTGTCCCGGGTGATGCCCATATCCGCCGTCATCAGCGGCCATTCCCGGGTGGTGCCGGTCCACCAGGCATCCCGAGTTTCATTGGGCAGGTCGATCACCTCGCCCTTGCCGACATCCATCCATAGCTGGTTGTCGCGGATATAGGCCCGCGACCAGGTGATATGGCCGGGCAGGCTCTCGCCGGAGAGCGTGCCGCCGGGGATCGGGAAGTAGCCGGCCGGCTGGCGGTAGGAGTGCACGCCCTTCAGCGTGTCCGGGTCGTGGTTGAAGGCGTAGGCGCCGGACGAGCCGGAGTTCAGCAGCACCCAGATGAACCGGCCGCCGTATTCGCCGCCCCAGCGGACATCATGGAAGAACACCGCCTGATGCAGCCCCTTGGCCTTCAAAAGGCGCTTCATCATCTCCATCGGCACCACGTTGCCCTGGTCGGCTTCGGTGGCATCGACGATGGTGTCGCCATTGCCCTCGGGCCGGCAGGCGCTGTTCAGCAGGCCTTCCGCGAAGTCCGACGGCGGCCGCAGCTTCAGCAGGCCGAGCTGGTACTGCCAGCCGACGCAGTCGGCCTGGAACTCCTCGACCAGGTCGAGGACTGCAAGGTAGTCGCGCAGCTGCTCCTTGGTGGCCGCGGTATCGAAGTCCTCGGCCCCGGCTTCGCCATGGTGGAAGGTGACACCCTTGTCGACGACGAACCGGTAGGCGTCGTCGATCCGCTCCTGCGACACCCGCTTGCCATAGTCCAGGATCCAGCCCTGGTCGACCTTGTGCTCGGTGAAGCCGATCGGGTTCAGCATGCGCGGGCCGAAATAGCCGTTGATCATGCCCATGGAGGTGTCGCCCAGCATCAGGATCAGGGCGCGACGGCGGCGGATGTCGTCGGCCACCTCGCCGGCGATCCGGGCCGCCTCCGGGCTGATCGGCGCGTGCCGGGACAGTTCCTCCTCGCCGTAATGGATGCGGCCGGTGCGGCACCAGACGTCGAGATGGTCCATGAACGCGTCGTCGGCGGTCCAGTCCTCGGCATCCGTCCAGATGCGGCTGAAGTCGCGGCCGACGCTTTCCAGGCAGGCGCCGGTGTTGAGCAGGCCGACCAGACCCGGCCAGGTGCCGTCGAAATTGGAGGCCAGCAGGAGCGGATTATCCTTGCCCACCACACCGTCGGTGGTGTGCGGGCCATAGACCCAGTGCACGTGAAGGCCGATCATCGGGTCGTCGACGGGCCCCAGCCGTTCGATCGCCTCATGCGGCTTGGTCAGGAAGCCGTCGATCCGATAGGACGCGCGGCCCAGGCGCCCAAGGGCCGCCTCAAGCTGCGCCGTTGCCTTCTGCATCAGCGGCAGCGCGGCCTGGTTGGGCTTGGGACGATAGTCCCCGGGCCAGTAGATGGCGATCTTGTCCTGCATGGTGTTCTCCCCCGACACGTTTGTTGGCGTGCCGCCGGTTCGGCGGGCATTGGTGTCGGACACGGATTGTCGACGGGAATGCCCGCGGCACAAGCGGGTTGTCGCCATCGGCGTCTTGCGTGCACACACGCATAGTCGTGCCAGCGACGGCGAGCCCCCTTCACCGCGCCAGGAGATGCCCGTGCCGGTTATCGTGAGCACCGAACCGTTGAGCCTGGAAGACGTCATCCGTGTCGCCCGCGATGGCGAGGCGGTAACGCTCAGCGACGAGGTGCGGACGGCCCTCCAGGCCACCCGGGACTTCATCGACGCCACCTGGATGACCGACGACGCCCCGCTGGTCTACTCGTTCAATACCGGCGTCGGCGTGTTCAAGAGCCAGCGCGTGGCGATCGACGACATCCGCCAGTTTCAGACCAACCTGATCCTGGCCCACGCCACCGGCATCGGCGACCCGCTGCCGGCCGATGCGGTGCGTGCGATCATGCTGCTGCGCCTCAAGGCCTTCACCTCCGACCACTCCGCGGTGTCGCTGGCGATCGCCGACCGGCTGATCGCCTTCCTGAATGCCGGGCTGACCCCGGTGATCCCGGCCCAGGGCTCGGTCGGCGCTTCCGGCGACCTGGCCCCCCTGGCGCACATGACCGGCGCGCTCTCCGGCTTCGCCGAAGCGGAGATCCTCTACCAGGGCCAGCGCCTGCCGGCGCAGGACGCCATCGCCCGCGCCGGGCTGCCGCCGGAGATGGAGATGCAGGCCAAGGATGCCTCGGCCCTGATCAACGGCTCCACCGTTTCACTGGCGATCGGCGTCCTGGCACTGTGCGACGCCGAGGCCGTCGCCAGGACCGTGGACATCTCCCTGGCCCTGTCGCTGGAGGCGATGCGCTGCGAGCGGGACGCCTTCCTGCCGGAACTGCACGCCGTGCGCCCCCATCCCGGCCAGCAGCTTGTGGCCCGCAATGTGATGCGCCTGACCGAGGGTTCCAGGCGGATGACCGAGGCCGCCCGGGCCGTGCGGTTCCCGGGCGAACCGCCGACCGACGGCAAACCGCAGCGGGTCCAGGACACCTATTCCCTGCGCTGCGCGCCGCAGGTGCACGGCCCGGCCCGCGAGGCGCTGGACTATATCCGCGGGATCCTGGAGCG
>JANQIU010000288.1 GCA_028281985.1 Alphaproteobacteria bacterium
CGGCCGGATCCACGGCCTGCTGAAGCCCGGGGGCCTGTTCATCTCCAAGACCCTGTGTCCGTTCGGCAAAGAGATGCCGTTGAAGTACCGGTTCCTGAAGGCGCTGGTGCCGTTGATGCAACTGGTCGGCAAGGCGCCGTATGTGAACTTCATGAAGGCCGAAGCCCTGGAACAGGCAATCTCGGCCGGCGGCTTCAGGATCGTCGAGACCGGCACCTACCCCGTGTCGCCGCCCAGCCGATACATTGTGGCGCAGAAGGTGTAGGCGCCCGGCCACGGGCCGGATGCGGTCATGCCCGGGGGCGGGTTCCGGGCCATCCGTCAGCCCTCCGACCGGCGCCGAATGTCGCGGAAACCTGCGGCCCGCGCCGCCGGCCTTGCGTTTGCCGGCCAACAGGCCCATCTGTGCGGCGTCGATCTTGGACGATGACTGGCCGACTCGCCTCTGTCACTGACGAGCGTGCACGTTTCAGACTTCTCACCAAAATCCACACCTCCGGACGTGGCCGGCATCGCGCTGGCCGCGTTCATCGTGCGAACGCATCAGTGAAAGGACCGCCCCCATGACCCCGGGCACCGTCAAATTCTACAACGACAGCCGCGGCTACGGCTTCATCCAGCCCGACAACGGGCAGAAGGACGTGTTCGTCCACGCCACCGCGCTGGAGCGCGCCGGTATCATGGGCCTGGTCGAAGGCCAGAAGGTCCGCTTCGAAACCCAACCCGACCCGCGCAACGGCAAGATCGCCGTCAGCACCATCGAGCTGGCGTAAGGCCGCGCCGGCCGACGCACGCGCGGGCCTGATGAACGGCGGCCCGGGTCGGTTTCACCGCCCGGCCGCCCTTCGTCCGCCGCACCGCTGGCCATGATCCCCCGCCATGACGCCGCCGCCCCCACCCGGCCACAGCGGGTGCACGAGGGGCGGCCGTCTCCCCCGCTGGATGGCCGACCATCCGGCCCGCCATCCGGAACAAAACCCTGACACTCGAGACAGCCCACGCCACCGATATCCGGGCCGATGCCAAGGCTGGCGCCGCCCGGTGGACCCGCATCCTGGCCCCCTACCGCGAGCCGCGACTGGGGCTTGGCCTGGTCCAGATCGCCATCACCGCAGGGCCGTTCTTCGGGTTCTGGGCGCTGGCCTGGGCGGCAATCCAGGGGGGATTGTGGTGGCTGTCGCCGCTGCCGGCCCTGCTGGCCGCCGGGTTTCTGGTGCGGCTGTTCATGATCCAGCACGATTGCGGGCACGGCGCCTTCTTCCGCCGGCGCTGGGCCAACGACTGGGTCGGCCGGGCGATCGGCGTGCTGACGCTGACCCCGTATGACGGTTGGCGCTACGAACACGCCGTGCACCATGCCAGCACCGGCCATCTGGGCCGCCGCGGCACGGGCGACATCCGCACCCTGACGGTACGCGAGTACCGGGCGATGCCGTTCTGGCGGCGCCTGGGCTACCGCATCTACCGGCACCCGCTGACGCTGCTGACCGTCGGGCCGGCCTATGTCTTCATGGTGCGCCAGCGCATGCCGCTGGGGCTGGAGGGCAACCGGCGGCACGCCTGGATCAGCTCCATGGGCACCAATCTGGCCGCCGCGGCGCTGGCCGGCGGCATGATCTGGCTGATCGGCCTGGGGCCGTTCCTGCTGATCCAGTTGCCGATCACCCTGGCGGCGTCGTCCATGGGCGTGTGGCTGTTCTACGTCCAGCACCAGTTCGCGGACACCTACTGGGCCGGCGATAGCGACTGGTCGCTGCACGACGCGGCGCTGCACGGCAGCTCGTACTACGACCTGCCCGAGCCGCTGCGCTGGATGACGGCAACCATCGGCGCCCACCACGTGCACCATCTGTGCAGCCGCATCCCGTTCTATACCCTGCCGCGGGTGCTGGCCGACCATCCGGAACTGCGCGGGGTCAGCCGGCTGACTCTGAAGGACAGCGTCGGCTGCCTGAAGCTGACCCTGTGGGACGAGGCGCGGCAACGCCTGGTGTCGTTCCGAGAGGCCCGGCGGGCCGGCCCCGGCCTGCCGATGGCGGCCTAGCAGCCCGCCGGTCCCCGACACCTCTTGCGTTTACCGGCCGCGGCAGCCATGTTTCGGCGGTCGAATTTGGACGAATGACTGGGCTGCTACGCCTCTGTCCCTGACGGGCGGGCGCTTTTCAGACTTTCACACCAAAATCTACGACCCGGGACGTGGCCGCGGCGCCCCCGCGGGCCATCAGGCCCCGTGCAGACTGTCAGTGAAAGGATCATCCCATGATCACCGGTACCGTTAAGTTCTTCAACGACACCCGCGGCTTCGGCTTCATTCAACCCGACAACGGCCAGAAGGACGTTTTCGTCCACGTGACGGCGCTGGAGCGCGCCGGCATCACCGGTCTGGTCGAAGGCCAGAAGGTGCGATTCGAAACCCAGCCCGACCCCCGCAACGGCAAGATCGCCGTCAGCGCCATCGAATTGGCGTAACGCTTCAAGGGGGCGCCGCGGCGCCCCTTTCTCGTTTGCGGTGTTGCCGCCGGTGCGCGGATCCCCGGCCTCCCGACCCACAGCGGGATCTCCCGCCTACGGCGTCTTGCGGGCGCGGGCGTCTTCCGCGGCATTCATCCGGCGGTAACGGGTTTCGCCTAGGCTTGCCGGGCAAGTATGCCGGCGTGTTGCCGGTACAGGGTTTGACTTGGCCGGCCAACGGGCGTACATCCAGCGGCCTCCCGCTCGACGGCGGGGGAACGGTGGCGCCGACACCCCTGGAGGTCGGCGCATTTTTGTTGGCCCGGACGGGCCGACGACGCGATGGAACGCGCTTGTTAAAAGGAGACCGCGACGATGGCCGAGGCCATTCGCATCGAGGCCGTCCAGCGCGACCGGGCCGGCAAGGGGGCAGCTCGGGCGGCGCGCCGCGACGGTAAGATCCCAGGGGTCGTGTACGGCAACCGGCTGCCGCCGGTGCTGGTCAACCTGGACCGGTTGTCGTTCAACCGGCTGGTCCGCGACCCGAGGTTCCAGACACACACCTACGACCTGGTGGTCGGTTCCGACACCCACCATGTCCTGGCCCGCGACGTGCAATACCACCCGGTGACCGGGGCGGTGGAGCATGTGGACTTCCTGCGGGTCGGCGCCGACACCACCATCAACGTGATGGTGCCGGTGGAATTCATGAACCAGGACAAATGCCCCGGCATCCGCATCGGCGGCGTGCTGAACGTTGTCCGGTTCGAGGTCGAGCTGGTGTGCCGGGCGGAAGCCATCCCGGAACGGCTGGAGGTCGACCTGGCCAATGCCCAGGCCGGCGACAGCATCCATATCAGCGCGGTGAAGCTGCCGGAAGGCACCCGGCCGGTGATCGCCGACCGCGACTTCACCGTGGCGACCATCGCCGCCCCGTCCGGCGCCAAGGCCGAACAGGCCGACGCCGACGCCGAGGAAGCGGCGGAAACGGCGTAACCACGGCCCCTGCCGGTTTGGGGCCGTCCCGGTTCTGCGGGACCGCCCTACCGGCCGACGGGCAGCCCCGTTGCCCCCGGAACCCCGAGCGCGTGGGATGGTGCCATGCTGCTGACCGTCGGCCTCGGCAACCCTGGCCCCCAATACGCCTATCACCGGCACAATCTGGGCTTCATGGCGCTGGACGACATCGCCGAGCGGCACGGGTTCGGCCCGTTCCGCGCCAAGTTCCAGGGCCAGGCCAGCGAGGGCCGGGTCGGCGGCGACAAGGTCCTGCTGCTGAAGCCCATGACCTATATGAACGAGAGCGGGCGGTCGGTGGGCCAGGCGATGCGCTTCTACAAGCTGACGCCGGCCGATGTGGTGGTGATCCACGACGAGCTGGACCTGGAGGCCGGCAAATGCCGGGTCAAGCGCGGCGGCGGTGCCGGCGGGCATAACGGGCTGCGCTCCATCGACAGCCATATCGGACCGGACTATTGGCGGGTGCGGGTCGGCGTCGGCCATCCGGGCGACAAGGCGCGGGTCAACCGGCACCTGCTGGGCGACTTCGCGGCCGGCGACGAGGCCTGGCTGGACCCGATGCTGGAGGCGGTGGCCGCGGCCTTCCCGATCCTGGCCGAAGGCCGGCCGGACCAGTTCATGAACAAGGTGGCGATGGCGACGAAACCGGTGGCGACATAGGCGGGGACAGTTTACTTAATTCAGGCGGCCGATGGGCCGCCTGAATTAAGTAAACTGTCCCCGAGGATGCAATGGGCTTCAATTGCGGGATCATCGGCCTGCCCAATGTGGGCAAGTCGACGCTGTTCAACGCGCTGACCTCCACCCAGGCCGCGGAGGCGGCGAACTACCCGTTCTGCACCATCGAGCCGAACACCGGCCGGGTCGGCGTGCCCGATCCGCGGCTGGACCGCATCGCCGGCATCGCCAAATCGGCCAAGGTGATCGCCACCCAGCTCGAATTCGTCGACATCGCCGGGCTGGTGCGCGGAGCCTCCAAGGGCGAAGGGCTGGGCAACCAGTTCCTGGGCAACATCCGCGCCGTCGATGCGATCCTGCACGTGCTGCGTTGCTTCACCGGCGAGGTCACCCATGTCGACGGCAGCGTCGACCCGGTGCGCGATGCCGAGACGGTGGAAACCGAGCTGATGCTGGCCGACCTGGAAGCGCTGGAACGGCGGCTGCAGGCCGCCACCAAAAGGGGCCGCACCGGCGACAAGGAGGCAAAGGCCGAGATGGCGCTGGTCGAGCGCTGCCTGAAGCACCTGCAGGACGGCCGGCCGGCGCGGGCGGTGGCGCTGGCCAACGACGAGGTGCCGCTGTTCCGCTCGCTGCAGCTCCTGTCCGCCAAGCCGGTGCTCTATGTGGCCAATGTGGACGAAGACGCCGCGGCTACCGGCAACGCGCTGTCGGAAAAGGTGGAGGCGTTCGCCGCCGCGGAGGGCAACGCCGCGGTGGTGATCTCCGCCGCCATCGAGGCGGAGGTGGCGCAGCTCACCGACCCGGACGAGAAATCGGCGTTCCTCGACTCGCTCGGCCTGGACGAACCGGGGCTGAACAAGGTGATCCGCGCGGGCTACGGGCTGCTGGACCTGGTGACGTTCTTCACCGCCGGCCCGAAGGAGGCGCGGGCCTGGACGGTGCGCCGCGGATCGACAGCGCCGGAAGCCGCCGGCACCATCCACAGCGACTTCCAGCGCGGCTTCATCCGCGCCGAAACCATCGACTACGACACCTATGTCGAACTGGGCGGCGAGCAGCCGGCCAAGGACGCCGGCCGGATGCGCATGGAAGGCAAGGACTACGTCACCCGCGACGGCGACATCTATCTGTTCCGCTTCAACGTGTAGGCGGGGACAGTCTTAGTCGGGGACAGTTTACTTAATTCATCAAGCAAAGCCTGCTTGATGAATTAAGTAAACTGTCCCCGACTATCGTTGACTAAGGGTCGCAGCGGAACCGCACGACCAGCGGGTCGTCGGGCGCGTCCGCCGCGTGCCGGCCCAGGCAGATGATGCCTTCGCCATGCAGCTTGACGTCGTCGCGGCGCAGCGACACCGCGGTGCCGTCGCCCAGGCGCACATAGGTGCCGTTGGTGCTGGTGTCCTGGATATGGAAGCTGCCGCGCTGCGAGGTGACGACGGCGTGCCGACGCGAGACCAGCGAGCCGGTCACCACCAGATCGCAGGTCGGCTCCCGCCCCAGGACGAAGGGCTGTTCGCCGGTGACGGAATACGCCTGCCCGCCAAAAGCCAGGCGCAGTCGCGACCGCAGCGACGGTTCGGCCTTGAAGCTGGTCAGACCCAGGATCGACGTCGCTTCGTCATCCATCTCCTCCCGCCAGCCGAAGATGCGCACCGGCACCGCCTTGCCCCGCACTTCCGTCAGGTCGATCGGCCGGGCATTGGCCTGCATCATCGGCGACAGCCGGCTGACCACCGCTTCGGTCAGGATCACCTCGCGCTCGTAGGCCAGGCCGGTGACCCGGGACGCGACATTGACCGCATCGCCGAACACGTCGTTGGCGTCCTCGATCACGGCGCCGTAATGCACGCCGACCCGCACCGGCAGGTCCCCTTCCGGATCGGCCATCGCCGCGGCCGCCTGCACGGCCGGGCCGCTCTCGTCGAAGGTGCACAGGATGCCGTCGCCCAGAGATTTGCACAGCCGCCCGCCCCGACGCCCCGCCTCCTGGGCCAGGGCGGTCAGACAGGCTTCGATCATCGAATAGGCGCGGCGGTTGCCATGCAGCTCATACAGCCGTGTGCTGCCGCAGATATCGGCGAACAGGATGGCGCGGGCGGTGCCTTCCTGTCCGGTTTTGACCGCCATGCTCGGTTGCGCCTCCCCGATTCAATCGCCAGGCCGACCTGGCGCCCAAATGCCCATTGTCCTTATCGGCTAATTCGTCGCAGCGTGACGGCATTATGTCCACGGTCAAGGGGTATCGCCAGGATGGTTGACCGGGCCGCCCCGGCCCGTGCCATAAAGTCCCAGCAAACCGAGGGGAGTGGGGGACATGGCCGACCCAGCGGCGACCCGGAGCGGCCCGGTTTCACTGACCGCGGAAGACGGCCACAGCCTGTCCGCCTACACCGTCGGACCAACAGAGTCGCCCCGCGGCGGCCTGGTGATCCTCCAGGAGGTCTTCGGCGTCAACGGGCATATCCGGGCGGTGGCGGACGGGTTTGCCGAACACGGATATGCGGTCATCGCCCCGGCGCTGTTCGACCGGGCCGAACGGGGGGTCGAGCTTGGCTATGGCGAAGCCGATCTGGCCCGGGGCCGTTCCTTGCGCACCGGCATCGGCTGGGACGGGCCGGTCCGGGATGTCGCTGCGGCCATGGACCATGTCGCGGTCGACGGCCCGGTTGCGGTGATCGGCTATTGCTGGGGCGGCTCGGTGGCGTTCCTGGCCGCATGCCGGCTGAAGCCCGCGGCGGCGGTGTGCTACTACGGCGGCCAGATCATCCAGTTCAAGGGCGAGACGCCGGCCTGTCCGGTGCAGATGCATTTCGGCGCCCGCGACCCGATCATCCCGCCCGACGATGCCGCCGCCATCCGGCTGGCCCAGCCGGATGCCCAGATCCATGTGTACGAAGACGCCGGTCACGGCTTCAACTGCACCGAACGGCCCGATTACAACGCCGACTGCTCGGCACTGGCCTTGCACCGCACCCTGGCGTTCCTGAGCCGGCAGGTCGGCTGATCCGGACGCCGGATCGCTGCCGAACCCGATCAGCGCAGCATCAGCGGATGGGCCGGACCCATCGATGTCGCCAGCAGGGCGACGCCGAAGCTCAAGATGACCAGTCCCCCCAACCCGGCGCCGACGCTGCCAAGGGTGGACACGTAGGCGGGCATGGCCGCACCGGTCGCCCGCCGGGCCAGAAGCCGGACGGACGTGACCAGGGTGGCGACGGTTCCAACGGTCAGCGCGGTACCGGCCGACATCGCCAACACCGACACTGCCGCCAACACCGGCATGCCGTAGGCGTTGCCTAGCAGCAGCACGAGAATGGCACCGCTGCACGGCCGCAGGCCCACGGACAGCACGGCGCCGATAACCGGCCCCCATCCTTGCGGCTGCCGCTCGATGTCGGCTGCATGCGCGTGGCCGCAACACGCTGCCGCCCGACCGGACCGACGGCGCCACAGGGACACGAGCGCCCGCTGGGTCAGCCATGCGCCCAGCAGCGCCACGGCGGCGAAGCTGACCAGCTCGGCCGAGCGCGCCGCCGCCCACGCCTGGGACAGTGCCAGGCCGACCACCGCGAGCGCGGTGAAGATGATGACGATGGCGCTGACCGCCTGCAGCAGCGACGCCGCCCCGGCCAGCGCCAGCGACTGGCCGTAGCCGCTCTTCTGCGTTGCCGCATAGGTACCGATGACGATCTTGCCATGCCCGGGCCCGGCGGCATGCAGGATGCCATAAAGGAAGCTTGCGCCGATGAAGACGAAGGCGACGCCGGACCATCCGGCGCCCTGGCTGTCGCGCATGAGCTCGGAGAGATGCGTCATCAGCGCCCGCTGGGCAGCCACGACCTGTATCAGCAGCCCGCCAACCCAGCCCGGTTGCGCCGGCGCCGCTTCGGCGAACGGGGATGCCCACGCCGGCGTCGGGTGACCGGTGACAGTCGCACCAAAGACCAGCGCCAAGAAAAGCCAGACGGCCCGGTGGCCGGCTGTCGTCACGGCGCGCACTGGATCGTCGCCGTCTGGGCAAAGACCTCGCCCAGATTGAAGCCGGGGGACGTTACCGTGTCCAGCGACGCGGCGAACAGCGTCTGTTCCACCGTGGGCTCACCGTCGACCACCGTTGCCTGACAATCGGCCAAACCCCCGACCAGCCGAATCGGGGCATCCCCGACATGCCGCATCTCCACGAAGAACTCCGGATCGTAGACCTTGTACTGGATGGGTCCGTGGGCCGGCGACAACGGATCGGTGAACGGCACGGTGAAGGTCATCCAGAGGGCCTCACCCTCCAGACCGGTTTCCAGGTCGGTCGCCGTCTTGAACCCGACCTCGCGGTCGCCCTGGCTGACCTCGGTGAAATAGTCATACGGGTGAAGGTTGGTCAGGCTGGTCTGCGCCACTTCCAACAGCGCCGCGTCCTCCACGGCGCCGGCATTGGCGTGCAGGCTCTCCACGATGAACAGCGTATAGAACACATCGAAACGCCAGTGCTGCCGCAAGCCAGTGATGGCGCCGGTCTCATCGACCACCGGCTGGGTGTGGAAGTCGATCCAGGCATGCGGGTGCGCCTGCGCCGAACCCGGCGACAGCGCGCTGCCGGCCACCGCCGCGACCACCAGGATGGCCGCACCGGTGCGCGCAAGTCCGCTTCGAACGCGGTCGGTATCTGGTCTCACCAAGCCCTCAATTCGACTGCGACGCCGTCGGTCGTGGCGCCGGACAACCGTCCGACGCGACAAACCGAGATCTCTATGTATCAGTCGAAAGGGTTAGCGAGAAGTATAGGCGATGGTTCCGGTCGACCTGTCGCGGCGCATCTCAGGCGCCGGACAGGCACTCCGACAGGCTGTTGGCCAGCGCCCGCATCAGCTCGAAATAGGCATCCGGACCGGGCTCGATGTCGGCGCCGAGCGGATCCAGCGTCCCGACGCGCACATCCGTCCCTTCGACGATCACGGTGACCAGCCGCGGCTCGAACTGCGGTTCCTGGAACACGCAGGCCACGTCATCGGCGGCCATACGGTCGCGGATCTCCACCAGCCGCCGGGCGCCAGGCTGGATCTCCGGGCCAAGGGTGATCGAGCCGACGCCGGCCATGCCGTACCGGGCCTCGAAATACTGATAGGCATCGTGGAAGACAATGAACGGGGCCGACGAAACCGGCGCCAGCGTCTCCTCCAACTCGTGGTGCAATGCGTCCAGGCGTTCCCGAAGCGCATCGGCATTGGCGGCGAAGGTCGCGGCATGTTCAGGCGCGGCCTCGCTGAGGCCGTGCTCGATGGCGCCCACCATGGCGATCGCGTTTATCGGGTCGAGCCAGACATGCGCGTCCATGCTCCACAGGTCATGGTCGCCGTGGTCGTGATCATGATCGGCGTGATCGTCATGGTCGTGGTCATGATCGGCATGATCATCATGGCCATGATCGTGGTCGTGATCATGATCGGCATGCTCATCATGGTCGTGGTCGCCATGATCGTGATCATGATCAGCGTGATCGTCGTGGTCATGGTCGTGATCATGATCGGCATGATCATCATGGTCATGATCGTGGTCGTGGCCATGATCGTGTCCATGATGGCCGTGGCCATGATCGTGATCATGGGCCTCCCAGACGCCACCGACGCGGATCGGCAGCAGTTCCAGACCCTCAGCCTGTATCAGGGCCACGTCCCGGTCCGCAGCCAGGCTGTCCAGCGGCCCGTCCAGAAACGTCTCCAGGATTTCCCCGGTCCAGAACACAACGTCCGCCGCTTCCAGAGCGGCCGCGTCGGTCGGTCGCATCGCATAAGTATGCGGCGACGCATTGCCCGTCACCAGCAGATGCGGCTCGCCAACTCCGGCCATGACCGCCGACACCAGCGAGTGCACCGGGCTGATCGAGGCGACCACCGAGGGGCCGTCGGCCGCCGTCGCCGCCGTCGGCAGGGCGCCGGCCAAAAGGGTGGTCGCCAGGAAGGCGCCGCGGAGGCGGATTGGGGAGCGTGAGCGCATGGTGTGATTCCGGTGCTGAGGTCTTTACGGTCGCTCATAGCCGATGAACTGCAGTGCTGCAACACTGCAACGAGAGCCCTTGCCTGAATCCCTGTATTCGCGCTCAAGTGAGGGCATGCCAGATGCGCCGGAAGCCTTTCCCGAACCCACCCACGATCACGCGCGATGCGTCGACCGTGCCCTGGCCACGGCAGAACGGGTGTGCGCCGAACGGGGCCGGCGGCTGACCCGCGACCGCCGGCAGGTGCTGGAGATTTTGTTGGCGACCCATAGGGCCATCGGCGCCTACGACATCGCTGCCCGGATGGACTGGTCCGGTCGCAAGCCCGGTTCCTATGCCGTCTATCGCGCCCTGGAATTCCTGGAGGCGCTGGGGCTGGTCCATCGGATCAAGAGCCGCAACGCCTTCGTCGCCTGCACCGACCCGCACGCAGGGCACGGGGCGCAGTTCCTGATCTGCACCGGATGCGACAGCATTGCCGAGATCGCCGAACCCGCGGTCGACCGTGCTGTCATCGCGGCCGCCGGCAGAACCGGCTTCACGATTGCCAGACCGATCGTTGAGATCGAGGGACTGTGTCCCTATTGCACGGAGAGGGCCACTGTGGAGGCGTGACCCCAAGGAGCTGGCCCGGCGGAACCGGCGGCGCGCCGAACCTTCCGGCTATAGCAGACGCAGTTCGATCCGGCGGTTCTCCGGCGCCGCCGGCAGGGACGGATCTAGCGGGTCGGCAGGCCCCATCCCGCGGACCACCAGCCTGTCGGGCGCCAACCCGAAAGTTGTCTGCAGATAGGCGGCGGCGGCGCGGGCCTGCTGTTCGGACAACGCCACATCGGCCTTGTAGTTGCCGGTGTCCTCGGTATGGCCGAACACGCCGATCCGGCCGCCGGGGACGTTGCCGCTGGCCAGGACACGGCCGACCTCGTCCAATTGCCGCCGCGCCTCGGGGGTCAGCTGGTCCGTTCCAGCTTCGAACGCCAGCGACAGATCCAAGGACCGGTCATCCAGTAGGGCCTGGGCAATGATCTCGGCCGTCTTGTCGGCGATCCGGACATCGATCTGGCAGGATGCCGGGACCGGCCGGTCGACCGTCACGCCACGCGCCAGATCGAAGCTGGTGCAACCGGGACCGACGACCCGGCCGGAGAACCGCGCCCCTGCCGGGTCCACCTGGCCCAGGAAATCCACGGTCACATAGCCCGACGGGCGCATCAGCCAGTCGGCCCCGTGCAGGTCCAGCCGGCCCGCGGCGCTGTCGTAGGTTCCCTCCAGAGTGAAACACCCCTCCGGTACGTTCGGGTTTTCCGGCACGGCAAAGAAGTGGAACAGGGCTGTGGCGCCGACCGGTGTCGCCTCGGCAACGACGACCCGAACGCCGGTGATCCCCTGGGCGCAGGTGTACCGGCCGGACCATTCGCCAATCACCGTCCCGTCGCTGGACGAGGCCGGGCTCGCAACCGACAAGGCCGCCGCCGCCAGGAACAACGTGCGCAGCATGACGCCCTCCCATCCAGCCGGTTCACCGTGGGCCGCCGACAGCGACCGGCCGGAAGGGTATGTCAGTTGCCGGAACGATGCACGTCCAGGGGATCATGCGGCCGCGATCATGGCCGGCGCCGCGAGAGGGTTTCGAAGTCCGGCCTATTGCAAAGGCCCGACGTCGAAACCTGACCCCTCACTATGCCGCCCGCTCGATCCCCCTCGACTGCGCAGCCTCGCCGATCCTGAGCCCGTCCGGACCGGCGGCCACCGGCACTGTCTGGCCCTCGGCCACCCGGCCTTCCAGGATCAGGGTGGCCAGCGGGTTCTGTAGTTCGCGCTGGATCACCCGTTTCAGCGGCCGGGCACCGTAGATCGGGTCGTAGCCGATATCGGCCAGCCACGCCCTGGCGCTGTCGTCCAGGTCCAGGACGATCTTGCGGTCGGCCAGGATCGCCTGCAGCCGGTCGAGCTGGATCGCCACGATGCCGGCCATGTCGTCGCGGCCCAGGCGGTCGAACACGATCAGATCGTCGATCCGGTTCAGGAACTCCGGCCGGAAATGGGCGCGCACCGCCATCAGCACCTTCTCGCGCGCGATCGGGTCGATCGCGGCGTCCTCGGTCTCGATGGCGCTGGTGGCCAGATGCTCGGACCCCAGGTTCGAGGTCATGATGATCAGGACGTTGCGGAAGTCCACCGTCCGGCCCTGACCGTCGGTCAGGCGGCCGTCGTCCAGCACCTGCAGGAGCACATTGAAGACGTCGGCATGCGCCTTCTCCACCTCGTCGAACAGGACGACCTGGTAGGGACGCCGCCTGACGGCCTCGGTCAGCGCCCCGCCTTCGTCATAGCCGACATAGCCCGGCGGCGCGCCGATCAGCCGGGCGACGGAGTGCTTCTCCATGTATTCCGACATGTCGATGCGGACCATCGCCTGCTCGTCGTCGAACAGGAAGGCGGCCAGCGCCTTGGTCAGCTCGGTCTTGCCGACGCCGGTGGGGCCCAGGAACATGAACGAGCCAACTGGCCGGTTCGGATCCTGCAGCCCGGCTCGCGCCCGCCGTACGGCGTTGGAGACGGCGACCACCGCCTCTTCCTGGCCGACCACACGGGTGCGCAGCGACTGCTCCATATGCAGTAGCTTCTCGCGCTCGCCCTCCAGCATCTTGTCCACCGGAATGCCGGTCCAGCGCGAGACCACGGCAGCGATGTCCTGGTCGCGCACCTCCTCCTGCACCATGCCGGAGGCCTGGGCGGCCTCCGCCTCGGCCAGCTTGGCCTCCAGGTTCGGGATGATGCTGTAGGTCAGTTCGCCCGCCTTGGTGTAGTCGCCGGTGCGCTGCACCTGCTCCAGTTCCAGGCGCGCGTGGTCCAACTGCTCCTTCAGCTTCTGGCCTTCGGACAGCTTGTCCTTTTCCGCCTGCCACTGCGCCGTCAGCGTCGCCGAGCGCTGCTCCAGCTCGGCCAGTTCGCCGTCCAGCCGGGTCAACCGTTCCTGGGACGCGGCGTCGCTTTCCTTCAGCAGCGCTTCACGCTCGATCTTCAACTGGATGATGCGCCGGTCCAGCTCGTCGATTTCCTCCGGCTTGCTGTCGACCTGCATGCGCAGGCGCGACGCGGCCTCGTCCATCAGGTCGATCGCCTTGTCCGGCAGGAACCGGTCGGTGATGTAGCGGTGCGACAGGGTCGCCGCGGCGACGATTGCCCCGTCGGTGATCCGCACACCGTGATGCAGCTCGTACTTCTCTTTCAGCCCGCGCAGGATGGAGATGCTGTCGGCGACCGTGGGTTCGCTGACGAAGACCGGCTGGAAACGGCGCGCCAGGGCGGCATCCTTCTCCACATGCTTGCGGTATTCGTCGAGCGTGGTGGCGCCGACGCAGTGCAGTTCGCCGCGCGCCAGCGCCGGCTTCAGCATGTTCGACGCATCCATGGCGCCGTCCGCCTTGCCGGCGCCCACCAGCGTGTGCATCTCGTCGATGAACAGCACCACCTCGCCCGCCGCGGCCTGAATCTCCTGCAAGACGGCCTTCAGCCGCTCCTCGAACTCGCCGCGATACTTCGCGCCGGCGATCAGGGCGCCGAGATCAAGGGCCATCAGCCGCTTGTTGCGCAGGCTTTCCGGCACGTCGCCATTGACGATCCGCAGGGCAAGGCCTTCGGCGATGGCCGTCTTGCCGACGCCGGGCTCGCCGATCAACACCGGGTTGTTCTTGGTGCGCCGGGACAGGACCTGGATCGTCCGGCGGATTTCCTCGTCCCGGCCGATCACCGGATCCAGCTTGCCCTGGCGCGCCGCCTCGGTCAGGTCGCGGGCGTATCTGTTGAGGGCGTCGTACTGGTTTTCCGCCCCGACGCTGTCGGCGGTGCGGCCCTTGCGCAGGTCGTTGATGGCACCGTTCAACGCCTGGGCGGTGACACCGGCATCGGCCAGCGCCTTGGCCGCCGGCGTGCCCTTCTGCAGGGCCATCGCCAACAGCAGCCGTTCGGAGGTGACGAAACTGTCGCCGGCCTTCTGGGCCAGCTTCTCCGCCGCATCCATCAACTGCGCGGTTTCCCGCGCCAGGTACAGGCCGCTGCCCCCGCCGCCTGACACGCTGGGGATCTTCGCCAGCTCGGCGTCCGTCATTTCCAGCGCCCGCTTGGGGTCACCACCGGCGGTGCGGATCAGGTTGGCCGCCAGGCCTTCCTCGTCATCCAACAGCGCCTTCAGAACGTGCTGGGGGGTGAATTGCTGATGCCCGTCGCGCAGGGCAATCGTCTGGGCGGCCTGCAGGAACCCGCGGGCGCGCTCGGTATACTTTTCAAGATCCATCGTCTGTCTTCGCTCTCCGCTTCTTCGGCGTGCCGCCCTGCACGAGGCGCGGCGCACCCGATCCACATGATGTGCGATCCGGGGAGGATGCCTGAAGGATATGTAAGGACGCCCCGCCCCTGCGCAAGCGGCCGGCCCGGTTCTTCAGCCGGCGAGCGACACCACCGCGGCCAGCACGGCCAGCGCGATCCCGGCGAACACCGCGTCGCCCCAGGACAGCGGGCTGCGGTGCAGACTGGTGCGGGCCAACCCGGGCCGCAAGCCGCGCACTTCCATGCCGATCGCCACCCGTTCGGCCCGCCGGATGGAATCGGCGAGCAGGCCGATGGTCAGACGCGCCATCTCCCGCAGCCCCGGGATACGGCGCGGCGGCCGGCCCGTTCGCATGGCCCGGGCCAGCCGCATCTGCCGCAGATCGTGGTGCAGATGGGGCAGTTGCTGGACACCGGCGAACAGGCTGAACCCCACTGTGGCCGGCAGACGGGCCTGCAGCATCAGGGACCGGACCAGATCGACCGGCGCGGTGGTGCGCACGAAGGCGAAAGAAATGAAGCCGAAGGCCAGGGCACGGAAGAACAGGGTCACGCCGGCCGCCGCCGCCGGATCGGCCAGCAGCGCCGCGTCCGCCAGGGCCTGGGTGTAGGCACCGCTTTCCCGGTGGAACAGCAGGTTGACCCACAGATAGCCGAAACCGATCAACGCGAAGGGGATGGTCACCTTCAGCAGCAGCATCGGCGGTGCCCGGTCCAGGACCAGCAGCGCCAGGGCCGGCGCCAGCGCCGCCGCGGCCATCACCCGGGGATCGAAAACCACGGTCACCACGGCGATCCAGATCAGCGCCACCGCCAGTTTGACCAGCGGGTTCAGCCGGCGGAGCGGCACGGCGGCACCTCCTTCGCCAGCCAATCGGCAACCGGCCACCAGGATGGCGGCGCCAGCCGGAAGCGGCGCATGCGTTCAGCGTCCCCGAACAGGTCGGCCGGGGGTCCGCACCAGGGCAGGCCGCCTTCCGCCACGACGGCCACCC
>JANQIU010000296.1 GCA_028281985.1 Alphaproteobacteria bacterium
CCGTTTGCCCAGGACAGCCGGCCGACCGCGCTCAACGCCGCCAGACACACGCTCTTGGTGGTTCCCCCGTCGACATGCGCTTCCACCCACATCGCGGCCAGTGTGGCGCGTCCGGTGTTGTACGGCATGGCGTCCTCTCCTCCGTTTCTGGTTGGACATGGTCGGGGCGGCGGATGGCGGACCGCGATGTGACCCGGACCGGTCGACATTGCGCGACAGTTCAGCAGATTTGATTAACGTCACAGCGCGCCATCCGTGGTGGTCGCGAACATTCGCGACGGGAGGCAGAACCGGCTGCCGCGCCGCCCGTCTCGGATCATAACCTTTTTACGAGAACACGGCCTTTTTCGGTTCAGCGTGACTGCGCTCACCCCTCACGACCTCAAACAAAAAAGGGGTCAGAGCCTAATCAGATTGCGATCCGTCTTGTCGTTGGAGGGGCATTGGACACCCCCCCATGCGGTATCGCAGCATTTCCTTCGAGGGCATACGAATCTTTTCCGTTCGGAGCCGCAGCCCGCGTCGGGCACCCTTCCCATCGCGTTTCCCGAGTGCATGCAAACCCGCTTCGGAGGGGGTGATGGGGCTGTTCCACATACAACATTGGCCGCGCCGGCCCTTCGCCCGATGGGCTGCCGCAGGCCTGCTGGCCGTCAGCCTGATGCTCTTGGCACCCTCGCCGGGCCACGCCCAAACCGCGCCGGCGCACTACACGATCAACGGCCAGATCGTGTCGATCGAAGTCCAGCAGATGATGATGATGCTGGGCCTCGCACCCGGCCACTACTATGTGGATGCGTACGGCAATCTGGGCGTGCAGGGGCAGCCGCCGATGATCAATCTCGATGGCGGGCCACCGCGTACCACCGGCCCGCTGTTCGGCCAGGGCGTGCCAGCCACGCCGACACAGCCTACCCCCGTCCAGCCGGCCCCCGTTCAGCCAGTTGCGCCGCCCTTTGCCGCCGGGACACCGCATCTCGAGCAGCAGCTTGCCGGGGTCAGGCTGTTCTGGGTGTTTTCCTCGCGGCTCGGCTATGGCGGTTCGTCGGGCTACTTCCACCTGTGCCCGAACAACGTCTTCCATCGCAGCGCGGAAAGCTCGTTTCGCGTCGGCGGCGACTACGACATCGTCGAGCAACGTACCGATCCCTCCGTCGCGGCCGCCAGCACCGTTCAGGAATCCGGCAACTGGCGGGTCGAGCAGACCCAGACCGGCCCCATGGCCATCCTCTTCGGGCGTGAGGGGGTCACCTGGGAGTTCCGGATCAACGACATCCAGTCCGGGCACTGGCATCAGGGGGATTTCGAGTACGCCGCCGAAGTCGGCCAGGCGAGCTGCGGCTGACGCTGCCGCGTCGGCGAACCGCCGCCCGCGCCCGGGAGGTTGGAAGCGCGAGCCGGATGCGGCCAACGCGCGACGACCGCATCTTTAGATGATCAATCTGATCGTCGAAACCGCGACGCCACATCCCTCAAAGGGAAAAGATGGCGCCGAACAGCGGTCTCGCATGGGTAACGACATCAATATTCGGCTCTGACCCCATTTTTGGGCGCTATTCTTTGTCGGATGGTCTTTTGCCTGCGATCAGGACCGATCTTCCAATTGGCGCCAGCCGAAGAGCAAAGCTGATCGTCCTAGGCTACGCCTTCCTGTAGGATCTCCCGATTAGACTTCGGTGTCGAAAGGACGTTTCGAGGCGACTGTCCTGTCGTGGGGATTCTTCCATGATCAGCGAAGATGAATTCATCGCCATGGCCTTCCTGTTCGGCCACAAACTCACGCTTATCGGTGATGACAATCGTTTGCCAACAGCGCTGGTGGAGAAGAACCAGCGCCTCAGGGATTTGTTGAGGGATGAAGGTTGTCCGCTCGATGAAATGACGGCACTGGCGGAACGCCACCTTCTTGAAAAGCCTCTGAGCAATAAACGCCTAACAGTCAGCGCATCTCTGGATTCCATTTCCCAATCTATTGGCAGCATAAGCCAGGATAGACTCAAAATTATACTAGATATCGCCCAGTCGATACTGAAAGACGCTTTGGATTTTCATAAACGCAGTCGATCCGATTTCTTTCCTGGCGCGTACTGGTTCAAGCTGCAGGAAGCATTCCATCGTGGCTTGCCGTGGCAACCGAAGAAGACACCAGCCGCGCCCGAAAGCGGCGGCCCTGGTGATCCGTTCGCCGCACCGCCGGATATACACAGCCGTCTGCGGACGAAGTCGAGGGCCCCAAGGGTCCATATCCCGGTCGACTTCCTGGAAAGCATCCCCACGGAACAGAGGTCGACGCATGACGGGGCGATACCGAAGGCCGCGGAACCGCCGGACTCGGACGACTTTTACACTCTTGCAGGGCCCCCTGCCGCGTCCGCCGCGGAACCCGAACCACCCGCCGCCGACAGGCCCGGAGGTCAATCGGGAGCGGAGGCGGCTGCAGAAGCGGCGGTGGTGGCGCATCGTCCGGGACGGGCCTTCTTCAATCCGCCGAAAACCATGTGGGTCGGCATCAGCGAACCGATCGAGCTTCGCATTCGCGCCCACCACGTGCTTTCGGACGAAGAAATCCAGGCGATCAGAAACACCATGCACGGCGAGGGCGAACCCAGGGACGAGATCATCCCCCGGATCGGCGCCCGCATGGCGGCCCAGCTCTTCGCGGACGATGAATACGTGACGATCACCGAGATGGGTACGCGGGAACAGGACCTGACGCTGAAGGGGATCACGCATTGGGACTGGTCGGTCCGGCCGCTCAGGCCGGGCGAAATCACCTTGATCCTGCGGCTGACGCTGAGGCGGGATCTCCTCGGACGGGAGTTGGAGACCGACCTGGAGGCGCTTCGATCCGAGATCCGGATCCGGGTCAAATCGATCTGGGCCTACCCTGCCCGGTTCTGGCGAAAGCACTGGCAATGGGCGGTCGGTACCATGCTCGGCATACCGGCGCTGATCGGGTCGGTGTTGGCGCTCCTGTGAGCCGGCACGCTAAGCCACAAACACGCCCTCCCCCGCTCCCACCGGTACCGGCTCGGGCCTCTCGCACCGGCTTTCGATCGCCACATGGCGGCCCGTTTCGGCCGACACGTGCAGGCCCTCCATCACCTCCAGCGCATGCAGCGCGAAGGCCGCGTCGCAGCGGTGCGGCCGGCCGGTCCGCAGGGCACAGGCCATGTCGACGACGCCGATCATGCGGTAGTTGGCGACCCGCTTGCCGCGGCCGGTAGTGAAGTTGGGGGCCCCGAACGGGTGGGCGTCGATGGGCTGGTCCTGCCAGTCGCCGCCATCGACCGACAGGCGCGGATTGCCGCCGAAGAAGTTGGGATCCGGAACAATCAGCGAGCCTTCGGTGCCGTAGATCTCGATCTCGTTGTGGGCATGGCGCCGCACATCCCAGCTGGCAATGAACGAGACATTAGCGCCGTTTCCAAACTCCAGCGCGCCATTGAAATGGGTCGGAACCGCTACCGGCACGGTTTCGCCGGCCCGCGGGCCGCTGCCGATGGTCCGCGTGTCGTGGGCGCGGCTGGCAATCGCCGCCACCCGGCGCACCGGTCCGAACAGGTTGACCAAGGCGGCCACATAATAGGGACCGACATCCAGGACCGGGCCGCCGCCCGGCTGGAAGAAGAAGTCCGGGTTGGGATGCCAGCCCTGCATGCCCGCGGTCATGAACGCCACGGTGCCGCCCACCGGCCGGCCGATGGCGCCCTCGTCGACCAGGCGCCGCGCCGCCTGATGCGCCCCACCCAGGAAAGTGTCGGGGGCACAGCCCAGGCGCCGGTCCTGCCGGGCCGCCGCTTCGACCAGCCGCCGGGCCTCGGCCACGGTCGTGCCGAGCGGCTTCTCGCTGTAGTGGTGCTTGCCTGCCGCCAATACCGCCAGCCCCACCGGCACATGGGCATCCGGCACGGTCAGGTTGACGACCAGCGCGATCTCCGGATCGGCCAGCAGGTCGTCGACGGACAAGGCCAGGATGTCATGGGCTTGCGCCTTGGCCTGGGCCACGGCGGGCTGCTGGTCCGCGCAGGCCTTGATCGTCACCGCCTGGGATCGGGCGGCCCCGGCCAGATAGGCGTCGCTGATGTTGCCGCAGCCGATAAGGCCGAGAACGACGGGCTCCATGGGGGAAATCCTGATGCTTTTGGGGGACTGCGGCGGCTCAGGCGCCGATCGTTTCCAGATACGCGAAGCTGCGCCGGCAGAACCCGTCGAAGTCCTGCGGGTTGTCGTGTTCGACCACCATCCACACCGCGCCCAGCCGCCGGCTGACCGGCCACAGCTCCCGCCAGCCCAGGATGCCGGCGCCGACATCCGTCCAGCCGTCCTGGTCGAGGTTCTCACCCTGGGGCGCCAGATCCTTGACATGGACGCTCAAAAGCCGATCGGCGTAGCGGGTCATCCAGGCGACCGGGTCGGCGCCGGCCCGCACCACCCAGGCCAGGTCGGCCTGCCAGCCCAGACCGCCCGCCTCGCCTTCGCCCAGGACGAGATCCAGCGGCACCGTCCCGTCGTCGAGCGTGCGCAGGTCCCAATCGTGGTTGTGGTACATCAGCGTGATGCCCTGGTCGGACAGAAGGCGGGCGCAGTCGCCCAACGCGCGACCCAGCGCCCGCCAGGCATCGGCATCCGCCTGACGTTGGTCCGGCGGCACGGCCGGCATGGCGATTTGGGTCAGGCCAAGCGCCTTGGCGGTCGCGGCGACCCAATCCAGCCGGTTGCTGATGGCGTCGAGGCTGTAATGGCCGCTGGAGGCCGTTATCCCGTGTTCCTGCAACAGCGCCAGCGTCGCCGCCGGATCGTCGTAGTGGGGCATGATGGTTTCGACATGGCGGAAACCGACCGCACGCAACAGGGCGAGTTGGGCCCGCAGGTCGCCATAGTTGCGCAGGCTGTAGAGCTGGAAGGACAACATCTCGTCGAGCGCCATGGGTGCACCCCGGGGGTATCGGTCGGCCCGGCCTATCGGCTTTCGCCAGGCGTATGCTTCTGCTTACCTCTGGCGAAACGATCCTCCAAGGTATCACCTCCATGCATGCCCCAGCCCCCCTGCTCGTCGCACGTGTGAACCGGGACCTGGCCGACCATGCCGACCCGGCACAGGCCGTGCCGATGCAGGCATACATGAAGACCGACCAGCCGTTCCGCGGCGTGCCGGCGCCGTTGCGCAAGCGCCTGTTGCGGGACGCGCTGAAAGACCATCCGATCGGGTCGCCGGCCGACTACGAGTCGGCAATCCTGGCGCTATGGACCGGCACCTATCGGGAGGAGATGTATCAGGCCCTGGAGATCGCCGAGGGGCATGGCCGATTCAACACGACCGAGCGCATGCCGCTTTGGGCCGAGTTGCTGTCGACCGCAACCAATTGGGACCTGGTCGACCCGATCGCCGGCGCCCTGGTGTCCAACCTGGTCAGGGCGGACCGGACCAACGAAGCCTGGCTGATCCGCTGGCGCACGCATGACAACATGTGGTTCCGCCGGGCGTCCCTGCTGGGCCACCTGAAGCACCGGGACGAGACCAACAGGGTACTGCTGGCCGAAACCATCGACCTGCTGGCGCCGGAACGCGGGTTCTTCATCCGCAAGGCCATCGGCTGGGTGCTGCGGGACCTCAGCTACGCCGATCCGCACTGGGTCGAGACCTTCGTCGCCGAACGCGGCGAGCGGCTGTCCGGTCTGTCCCGGCGCGAGGCACTGAAAGCCATCGAACGCAAACAGCGGAAGGCGGCCCAGCCGGCATGACCCCGGAAGAGAAGCTCGTCGCCTTCGCTTTGCACGACGCCCATGCGTCGTTGCCGCCGGCTGCCGCCGCAGCGGCCAAGCTGATCGTGCTCGATACCTTGGCGATCGCCCTGGCCGCCCGGCTGGCCGGCCACGACGCGGCGAAGCGCGCCCTTGATGCGATCGGCGACGGCGGAACGGCGACGGTCTGGGGACAGGCCCGGGGCGCGAGCCCGGCGGCAGCGGCCCTGGCCAATGGGACGGCAGCGGAGACGCTGGACCATCAGGAGGTGCTGCTGGAGGGCCGGAACAACGGTCACGCCGCTGTCGTCGTCGTCCCCGCTCTGCTGGCCCTGGCGGACCATGCGGGCGCGGCAGGTACTGACCTGCTCGCTGCCACCGCCGTTGCCCTGGCGGTCAACCACAGCCTGCTGCTGGCGCTGGGCCGCGGCCACCGGGA
>JANQIU010000070.1 GCA_028281985.1 Alphaproteobacteria bacterium
CCGATCGGGAACCGCGGCATCACCGCGGTCAGACCCATGACCATCAGCAGCAGCGGGAAGGACAGGGTCAGCACGTTCATGCCGCGGGTCCCCGGTGCCGGGCGGCCGACATCGGCGAAGGCATCGATCTGCGACCACAGCTTGCCATGGCTGTGCGGGATGCCCTTGGGCAGGCCCGTCGTGCCGCTGGTCTGGGTGACCAGGGCGACTTGCTCGGGCAGCACATCAGCCCAGGGTACCGTGCCGCCGTCCGCCCCCCGATCCGTGTCGAGACGTCGGGTGAAGGGCAGCCATCCGCCCGTATGCAGCTTGACCGGTATCCGCGCGACCGCGCGCGAGATCAGCCGCAGCGCGTGGGCCTTCGGCACGCCGATCATGGCCTTCGGGTGCAGTGTCTCGCAGGCGTGGGTCACATGGGCGTGCAGCGCCGACGGGTCGGGCACGATGGCGGCCGCCCCGAGATGGAACAGCGCCAGCACGATGGGGTAGAGCCGCGGCGACGGCGGCTCCAGCATCAGCACGAAATCGCCCTGGCTGATGCCCTGGGCGGCCAGGCGCGTTGCCAGCGACCCGGTCCAGCCCTGGACTTGGCGGAAGGTGACGCTGTGGCCGTCGGCGCCGATCATCGCCGCCTGGTCGGGGCGTTCGTCGGCGATGTCGGACACCAGGGTGACGAGGTTCACAGTGCTCCTCCGCCGGTGAAGGGGTGCCCGGGTCGCTGGTCCGGCACCGGGTCCGGGCTGGCCGGTGCCCGCACGGTCAGTTGCCGCGGACGCTTCGGAAGGCCCCTTCGCTCCACACAAGGGCTTCGACGCAGGGACGCAGGTTAGTGCCGCCGCAGCCGACGCCGTGGACGTCCAGCAGCAGCACCGACAGGGTGCCCCAGTCGACCACCCGCCAGCCCCTGGCCAGCAGGTCGGTCCGGCTGCCGTCGACCAACACCGTCAGGGGGCAGCCGCCGGTCCCGCAATAGAGGTTGCCCGAGGTGCAGCGAAAGCCGTGGCCGTCGACCAGCGTGTCCGGCCGGCCGTCGCGGGACAGGTCGATTTGCGCCAGAACATCGTCGGTGGTGGTGAAGGTGCCGTCCTCGAACGCCTGGCACTGCGCCCGGGCCTCGTCGATCACCGCGTCCTGAGCCGCCGTCTCCTGCGCCGCCGTTTCCTGCACTGCCCCCCACAGCAGCATTGCCGTCACCGCGGTCGCCGCGATCCGCCGCATCCTCATCCGGCACCTCCCTGATCTGCAACCCGGCTGCGATCCGCGCCGGTCGTCGCCCAAAGGGCTACGCCGCAACCGTGACGGGACGGGGGCACACGCCAACGGCTTGTGATCGCTTGTCCCCGGCACCGGCGTCGCCTAGCTTCGCCTGGAACGGCAACGAGGGGGAAGCCGGATGAGCGATACGACGGCACCGCGCCAATTGCTGCACCTCGTCTTCGGCGGCGAGCTCGTAAACCCCACCAGCAACCAGTTCGCCGACCTGGACAAGGTCGATATCGTCGGCATCTACGGCAGCTATGCCGAAGCCCTTGCCGCCTGGCAGGGCGCGGCCGGCAAGACCGTCGACGACGCCCATGTCCGCTACTACATCGTCCACCTGCACCGCCTGATGGACCCGGCGCACGAGCAGGAGCGGGCCATGCTGTCGGGACATCCGGAGGGCGACGCGTAGGCGGCAGGATCCCAGACCCCGGGGCGACGGACACGAAGAACAGACAGGGGTTGCGATCCGTTTCGGTTGTGGCATCGGGTTCGAAATCGCGAACGCGTGCCAGACGACATGAACCTATGGGTGCTGAGCGGTAGACGGCACAGCCTTTGTTCCTGTAGTGTTCCCCCATGTGCAAGATGCTATCGGGTCCCGTCTGGCCAACCTCCGGCACCGCGTTCCTTGATCGGCAACCTCAATGAACGATCCCGACCGACCCAGCGGACCGGGCGGCAGCCCTCGATCGCGCTTGGATGAACGGCGGATCGAACCGCGCCGGAACCCCGGAACCGAGGATCCAGACGGGTCATGGTTGGATCGGCGGCCCGCGCGTCCTTCCGCAAAGACGGGCAAGGCGAAGGACCAGAGGGCCACTGGTGCCGCCCTGCTGTTCAGATGGTGCGGTTCCTCACCGTGGCTGGATCCGGTCCTTTGGTTGACCGCTATCCTTGCCATGATCGAGTTGACAGTCTTTTTCGTCGGGTCCTGGCAGGCGCTGCAAGATGGGAGCCGAGCGAGGGCACTTGTTGAAAACCCCGTGCGGATCCAGGTTTTCGACCGGATAGCCTTCAAGCCCTACCCGGTCCACGGGGCTGTTGAAGCGGCTGAAGGCATGATCGGGCGTGACTCGTGCCTCGAACGCATACGGGATGGCGACGTAGGCAGCGACCCCGATCTCTCCCGATCGCGCGAGGGCAAGCGATGCGTTGCGTTGGCTGGCACGCTATCCGGAATCGGCCGGTGGAGTGTGCTCGGCCAGTTTGATTTGCGGGGCGTCCTGCCTTCGGTTTTCCTGCACGCTCATGTTGCGCATGCGGCCCTGAACTTAGTCGCATTCATCGTACTGGCGCCTCTCGTCGCCCGGCGCTTCGGGCCTGCCCGCTTTCTCGTCTTCTTCTGTGCGTGTGGCATTGCCGGCAATGCCCTCTATTGGCTGATCACAGGTCTCGGCTGGGCCCTTCTCCCACCGCTCGGTTTGCGCCTGCCGTTCCTACCGGTGGTCGGCGTATCGGGTGCGGTCTTCGGATTGATTGCGGTGCATATCGGACAGGCATTCCGTACTGCCCGGGCGCGTCGCGACCCCACGATCCTTGGCCTCACGCCGCGGCACTGGCGTTCGGTCTTCTGGATTCTGGTCTGGCACATCTTCTTCGCCGTTTCGAATGCGCCTGTCGCCTGGGAAGCGCATCTGGGGGGGCTCCTGATGGGATTCGCCTTGGCCCCCTTCATGTTCCGCACACCGTCCGCCCATCGCGCCTACTTCCGGAAAGTGCGGCGGCGATTATCCGGGTGAAGCCGATAGGGCACCGGCTCGGGGCCCAAAGCGTCAGGTTTCGCTGTGTCGCGGTGATAGGGCGCCGCGCACCCGAGTCTGTCGCCGGGCGCATAAGCCGCCCGGACCCCGCTTTCGCGGTGCCATCCCTGCGCCCGGCGAACCCCACATACCGCTCCGGCGCCGGCGAAGCCCCGCCTGCCGGCCTAGCTATGGTTTCAGCGTCCGACGGTGCGGTCGCGCCCTCAGATCGCGTCGCCGAGTTCCACGGTTTCCGACACGTGTTCGGCCTCGCCCTTGCAGCGCAGCAGGGTGAAGCATTGCTGCGCCTGGCAGGCCGGGTGCAGGCCCATCAGCGCGCTGGCCGTGGTGTGCCCGTGCGCCCGGCACTCCTCAGCCGTC
>JANQIU010000317.1 GCA_028281985.1 Alphaproteobacteria bacterium
GTGATGCCGATCGAGCTGATGCTTCTGCCGGGATGGTTCCCGGTGCATCTGGACAAGATGTCGTACTGGTCGCGCACGGTGATCGTGCCGCTGCTGATCCTCTATGCCCTGAAGCCCCGGGCGCGGAACCCCCGCAACGTGCACATCCCGGAGCTGTTCCGGACCCCGCCCGACAAGGTGCGCAAGTGGAACCAGAACCCGACCGGGTCCGCCGTCGGCCGGTTCTTCCTGGTGCTGGACGGCGCCCTGCAGAAGGTCGACCCCTGGGCCTTCCCCAAGCCGCTGCGCCGCCGTGCCATGGACAAGGCGGTCACCTTCGTGACCGAGCGGCTGAACGGCGAGGACGGGCTGGGCGGCATCTTCCCGGCGATGGCCAACGCGGTCATGGCCTTCGACGCCCTGGGCTACGACCGCGACGGGGAACCGTATCGCACCGCCTGGTCGGCGATCGAAAAGCTGGTCACCCGGCGGGGCGACGTCACCTATGCCCAGCCCTGCCTGTCGCCGGTCTGGGACACCTCGCTGGCCGCCCACACCATGCTGGAGGCGGCGGAGGGGCCGGATGACGTCGCCGAGGCCGCGACCATCAAGCCCAGCCTCGACTGGCTGAAGGACCGCCAGATCACCGATGTGAAGGGCGACTGGGCGATCCGCCGGCCCAACCTGCGCCCCGGCGGCTGGGCGTTCCAGTACTGGAACGACGCCTATCCGGATGTGGACGACACGGCCGTCGTCGCCATGGCCATGCACCGGGACGGCGACCCGCGATACCGCGAGGCCATCGACCGGGCGGTGGAGTGGATCGACGGCATGCAGTCGAAGAATGGCGGTTGGGGCGCCTTCGATGCGGACAACACCCATTACCACCTGAACAGCATTCCGTTCGCCGACCACGGCGCGCTGCTGGACCCGCCGACGGCGGATGTCTCCGCCCGGTGCCTGAGCCTGCTGGGCCAGATCGGCCGGACGATGGAAGACCCGGTCGTCCGGCGCGGTGTCGACTATCTGAAGGACGAGCAGGAGGCCGACGGGTCCTGGTTCGGGCGCTGGGGGGTGAATTACGTCTACGGCACCTGGTCGGTGCTGTGCGCGCTGAACGCGGTCGGCGAGGACATGTCCGCGGCGTACGTGCGCCGCGCCATCGACTGGCTGAAGGAAAGACAGCAGCCGGACGGCGGCTGGGGCGAGGACTGCGCCACCTATTGGGATGAGCACCGCGAGGACGTGAAGGCCAGTACCGCTTCACAGACCGCCTGGGCAGTGCTGGGCCTTATGGCGGCGGGGGAAACCGAAAGCGACGCGGTCCAGCGCGGCATCACCTATCTGCTGCAGGCCCCGCGCGACGGCGCCCGCTGGGAGGAGTCGCTCTATACCGGGGGCGGATTCCCGCGGGTGTTCTACCTGAAGTACCATGGCTACCCGGCCTATTTCCCACTGTGGGCGCTGTCGCGCTACCGCAGCCTGATGCGCCGCAACGACCGCCAGGTGCAGTGGGGGATGTGAGCGGCCGGGGACGCGTTCTGCCCCGACGCTGAACCGGTCGTGTCCGCAGGCGGCGGTCGTCTGACGCCGCCCCGGTCGGATGCTTTACGCCTCAAACCGACCCGCGCTGTCGCGATCCCGCTCGTATCGTCTCGTCAGCGGAAACGGCGGCAACCAGGCCTCGCGCCGGATGGTCCAGATCTCGTAGGTCGGGACGAGCTGGTCGGGAGCGTCCAGGGACCCCAGGTTCACTTCGATTTCATCGGCGGTGCGGGCGAACACGGACGAACCGCAGCGGGGACAGAAGAACCGACCCTCGTAGTCCCGGGTTTCGCCCTCGATCGTTACCGCGTCATGGGGAAAGATCGCGGAGGCGTGGAACAGGGCCCCGTGATGCTTGCGGCAGTCCAGGCAGTGACAGAGGCCGACCCGGTAGGGGCGCCCCGACGCCACAAGGCGGACGCGGCCGCACAGGCAGCCGCCGGTGAACCGGTCCATGCTGGGCCTCCCATGGCGGTCGACGATGGGCTTGACGCTACCAGTCCACCTTATCGACCGCAGAAGAGACGGGGGACTAGTTTTCCGGGACCACCACCACCTGCGGCACCCCGGCCAACGCAGCGTATTGCCGGTCCAGTTCGTCCCGCCATTCCTCGAACTGGGCCAGTTCCGTACCTTCCAGCGTCTGGCCGGTCGGCAGGTCGATGCTCATCGGATTGACCTGGGTGCCGTCGATCAGCACTTCGTAATGCAGATGCGGCCCCGTCGACTGGCCGGTGCTGCCGACATAGCCGATCACCTGCTCCTGCTCGACCCGGTCACCGCGGCTGAGGCCCTGGGCATATCGGCTGAGATGCGCATACGCGGTCGAAAGCTGGCTGTTGTGGCGGATGCGGATGTACTTCCCGTAGCCGCCATTGGTCCCGATCCTGTCGATGACGCCGTTGCCGGCAGCGTAGATCGGCGTGCCGGTGGGGGCGGCGAAGTCGGTACCGCGGTGCATACGGTTGTAGCCCAGGATCGGATGCCGCCGCATCCCGAAGCCCGAGCTCAGCCGGGCGCCGTCCAGCGGCGTGCGCAGCAACTGGCGCCGCACGCTGACGCCGTCGGGGTCGAAATAGTCGATCAGGCCGTCATCGGTCTCGAACCGGTAGATCGGCATGGTGCGGTCGCCCAGGGTCAGCGTCGCGAACAGCACGTCGCCCTGGCGGGCCAGGGTTCCGTCCGGATTGAAGTCCTGCTCCCACATCAAGCCGAAGGCGTCGTCGGGATGGATGTCGCGCTGGAAGTCGACGTCGAAGGAGTAGGCCCGGATGATCGACGACAGGACCCCGTGGGGAACGCCGGCATCATTGGCATCCGCCGACAGGCTGCGGGTGATGGTGCCGGCCGCTGCCGTCCGCCGGGTTTCCAGGGCGATCCCGACGGTCTGGGCGGTGAAGCCTTCGGCCGCGGCATCCCAGTTGGCGACCGCCACGGTCTCCACATCCGGCATCACTTCGATGCCGGCGAAGGTGCTGGTTGTCCCCTGATGGTCGAAGCCCAGGGTGATCTCCTGGCCGGGACGCAGGCGCCGGGGGTCGAACACCGTTTCCAGCGCCGTCACCGCCGCATGGGCCGTGGGCCGGTCGATCTCATCCTGCGCCAGCAGCAGGCCGAGCAGCGTGTCGCCGCGCCCAACCTCCAGGACCCGGCGCTCGTCGCCAATGCGGTAGCGTTCTTCGAGCAGGCTGTCCGCTTCGCTCCACGCCAGGACCGCCGCTTCCCGGCCGGTGTGGTCGGGGGCATCGTCGGCGGCCGGCTCCACCGGCACCAACTGCGCGAACAGGTCCCCGGCCTGGGGCGCCAGTTCCGCTGCGACCGCCGGCGCCAGCGGCTCGGCCTGCCCGCCTTCGACCTGGACCTGCGCTTCGGCCAGCGCCGCAGCAAAGGAGATCAACGGGTTTTCCGTTGCCGCCGCCGGCGCGATACCCACGAGGCCGGCCGTAAGGCCAAGAACCCAGGATCGGCAGGGGGAGGAAAGCGACGCACGGAACACACTACGGGTGGGAAGCATACAGCTCAGGCTCCCAGAATTCGGTACCGATCAAGATGTAGCGTTTTGCTAACAGATCGGTGCAAGATGCGGGACCTTCCCGTTGGGTGTCAACGGGAAAGCCCGCTAGGCGATTGGTGAATCCGCAGATACTCTGTTCTTTGTCACGGGATGGTTAATGACGCAACCGTGATGTGGTTTTTCGCCGTTTGGATCGGCTTGTTGTACGGCGTTGACTTTGTTTCGTATTCTGAGAGGGTTTCGCGCCGATTTGCCGAGTACTTCGGCAGCATTCGTCGCCACGGAGGATGACGGTCGCTTGTGGGCAGGGATGACTACAGTCGCAGCGGGCGAATCGACTGGCCTACGCTGACCCGCAGCCTGAGGCCCGAAAACAGCCCCGGCTATCTGTTGTGGCAAGTGACCAACCGGTGGCAGCGGGCGCTGCGGGCCGCCCTGGACCCCCACGGGCTGACCCATGTCCAGTTCATCCTGCTGGCCGGCCTGGGCTGGCTGGAAGCCAAGGAAGGCGAGGTCAGCCAGACGCGGCTGGCCCAGTTCGGCCGGCTGGACGCGATGATGACCAGCCAGGTGCTGCGCGCGCTGGCGCGGGCCGGTCTGGTGGAGCGGGCGGCGCATCCCCGGGACCATCGGGCCAAAGCCGTGCGGCTGACCGACTCGGGGGCCGACACGCTGAACCGCGCCCTGCCCGCGGTGCACGAGGCGGACCGGGCCTTCTTCGAAAGCCTGGGCGACGGGCAGACGGCCTTTGTCGAAACCCTGCGGCAGCTCTGGCAATACGCCCCCCATCACCGGCCGGGCGAAACCGCGCCGCGGACGGCCGAAGACCCGACGCAGACGGGCCCGCGCCCATGACCCTCGATATCGACCGCTGCCGGGCCGACACGCCCGGCACGAGTTCGCGCGTGCACCTGAACAATGCCGGGGCCAGCCCGCCACCCGATCCGGTGATGCGCGCCGTCACCGATCACCTGTCCCTGGAAGCCCGCATCGGCGGGTATGAGGCGGCGGCCGAGGCGGCGCCCGCCCTGGCGGCCTTCTACGACAACGTCGCCCGCCTGGTCGGCGGACGGCCCGACGAAATCGCCTATGTGGAAAACGCCACCCGTGCCTGGGACATGGCGTTCCACGGCATCCGCTGGCAGCGCGGCGACCGCATCCTGACCCATGCGGCCGAATACGGCTCCAACTACATCGCCTTCCTGCAGGTGGCGCAGCGCTTCGGTGTCGAGGTGGTGCCGATCGCCAGCGATGCCGACGGCGCCATCGACGTGGCGGCGCTGGACGCCGCGGTCGACGGCCGGACGCGGCTGATCGCCCTGACCCATGTTCCCACCAATGGCGGCCTCGTGAACCCGGCAGCGGCCGTCGGCGCCGTCGCCCGGCGCCATGGGGTGGCCTACCTGCTGGACGCCTGCCAGTCGGTCGGGCAGATGCCGGTCGATGTCGCGACGATCGGTTGCGACATGCTGTCGGCAACCGGTCGGAAGTTCCTGCGCGGCCCGCGCGGCACCGGGTTCCTGTGGGTTCGGTCGACGATGATCGACCGGCTCGACCCACCCTTCCTGGATATCCGGTCGGCCGAGTGGCTGTCCCGGGACCGGTACGCGCCCGCGCCCGGCGCCCGCCGGTTCGAATGCTTCGAAGGCTTCGTCGCCGGCAAGATCGGGCTGGGCCGGGCGGTTGCCTACGCGCTCGACCTGGGTCTGCCGGCAATTGCGGAGCGGGTGCAGGGGCTGGCCGGCCGGCTGCGCGAAGGACTGGCCGGCCTTCCCGGCGTTCAGGTCCGCGACCTAGGGCGGCAGCGGGCGGCCATTGTCACCTTCACCGTCGTGGGACGCCCGGCGGACGCGGTCGTCGCCGGGCTGGCCGGGCACGGCATCAACGCCTCGGTTTCCAGCGTCGGGGCCACCCGGCTGGACATGGAAGCCCGCGGCCTGGACGCGCTGGTGCGCCTGTCACCGCACTATTTCAACACGGAAGACGAGATCGACCGGGCAGTGAGTACCGTCGGGGACAGCTTACCGAATTAAGCGTCGCCAAACGATCGATGGGGGACAGTTTACTTGATTCGGTTTCGCATGGAGCGAAAGCGAATCAAGTAAACTGTCCCCGACGATTTAGTGGGTGTCGGACCAGACCCGGCGCTTGACCAGCCACATCAGCACGGCGAACACCGCCAGGAACCCGATGACCATCACGCCCATTTCCTTGCGGCGGTCCATATGCGGTTCCGCCGCCCACATCATGAACGTGGTGACGTCCCACGCCTGCTGGTTCACGAACGGCTCGGTGCCGTCGATATACTCCACCCCGCCATCGACGATCATCGACGGCATGGCGATCTGGCCCCCGGAGAAGTACCGGTTGTAGTGCATGCCGGCGCGCAGTTCGACGCCCTCCGGCGGGTCTTCGTAGCCGATCAGCAGGGCATAGAGATAGTCGGCGCCGTATTCGCGCGCCTTGGCGATTACCGACAGATCCGGCGGCAGCGACCCGTTGTTGGCCAGCCGCGCCATCTGCTCGTTCTCGTACGGGTTGGTGAACCCATCCGACGGCAGGGCCGGGCGGCGGAACATGTCGCCATTTTCATCCGGTCCGTCGACCACCAGGAAGCCCGCGGCCAGCGCCGACACCTCCGCCTCGCTGAAGCCGATGCCGGTCAGATGGCGATAGTCGAGCTGCTCCATGGAATGGCAGGACGAACACACCTGCTTGTAGACCAGGAACCCCCGCTGTGCGGCCGCCCGGTCATAGGTCCCGAAGGGTCCTTCCCAGCTCCAGTTCTGGTTCGGCGGGGTCACCGTTTCGCCGGCGGCGTGGGCCGTGGTGGCCAGGCCCAGGACACCGGCCACGGCGCCCACCAGGGCCAGGGTGCGCAGGACGGCGGTCGTCATCGGCATGGCTCAGGCCTTCCCCATCGGCTTGGCGGCGGCGCCGGCCGGCAGCGGACCGCCCCCGCGCGCCCCCTTCGGCAACACCGATTCATGGATACTGCGCGGCAGGGGCAGCGGCGTCTCGAACTTGCCCAACAGCGGCAGCAGCACCAGGAAGTGGAAGAAGTAGTAGAAGGTGCAGATCTGCCCGACCGTGGTCGCCGAGATGAAGCCGAAGCTGATGCCGAACATCTCGAACGGGTCATCGGCCGCCAGCGCACCGACCTGGCCAAGGATCAGCACGTTCACGAACAGCACCCAGAAGAACCACTTGTAGATCGGCCGGAACCGGGCGCTGCGCACCCGCGACGTGTCGAGCCAGGGCAGCAGGAACAGGATGAACACCGACGCGAACATCACGATCACGCCGCCCAGCTTCGCTTCGATGAACAGGAAGTCGAAGGTGATGGCGCGCAGCATCGCGTAGAACGGCAGGAAGTACCATTCCGGGACGATGTGCGCCGGCGTTACCAGCGGCTGCGCCGGGATGTAGTTGTCCGGGTGCCCCATGAAGTTCGGCGCGAAGAACACGAAGCCGCAGTAGATCAGCAGGAACACCACCAGGCCGAAGGTGTCCTTGATGGTGAAGTACGGGTGGAACGGCAGCGTGTCCTGCGGCCCCTTGGGATCGATCCCGGTCGGGTTGTTCGACCCGGTGACGTGCAGGGCCGCCACATGCAAGAACACCACGCCGACGATGACGAACGGCAGCAGGTAGTGCAGCGAGAAGAACCGGTTCAGCGTGGCGTTCTCCACCGCGAACCCGCCCCACAGCCAGGTCACCACGCTGTCGCCCACCATCGGGATGGCGGAGAACAGGTTGGTGATGACGGTGACGCCCCAGAAGCTCATCTGGCCCCAGGGCAGGACGTAGCCCATGAACGCCGTCGCCATCATCAGCAGCAGGATGACCACGCCCAGCATCCACAGGAGTTCCCGCGGCGCCTTGTACGAGCCGTAGTACAGGCCGCGGAAGATGTGGATGTAGACGGCGATGAAGAAGAACGACGCGCCGTTCATATGCACGTAGCGCATCAGCCAGCCGTAATTCACGTCGCGCATGATCCGCTCGACGCTGTTGAAGGCATGGTCCACATGCGGCGTGTAGTGCATCGACAAGAAGATGCCGGTGACGATCATCACCATCAGCATGACCATGGCGATGGCCCCGAAATTCCAGAAATAGTTGGCATTTCTGGGCATCGGGAAGACGCCGTACTCCTTCTGCATCAGGGTGAACACCGGCAGGCGGCTGTCGATCCAGCGCACCATCGGGTTCTTGAATGCGGGAGGGGGCGAAGCGTGGGCCATGGAGAAGTGCCTCTGATGCGCGCGGCGACCGGTCAGCCGATGCGGATGCGCAGGTCCTCGACGAATTGGTATTCCGGAACAGGAAGATTATCCGGCGCCGGGCCCCTGCGAATGCGACCTGAGGTATCATAGTGGGAGCCGTGGCACGGGCAGAACCAGCCGCCGAAGTCGCCCTGGCTGTCGCCGGACCGCTGGCCCAGCGGAATGCAGCCCAGATGGGTGCAGACGCCGACCACCACCAGCCATTCCGTCCGGCCGCCCACGATACGGGCGCTGTCCGGTTCCGGGTCGGGAAGATCGTCCAGGTTGGCGGCTTCGGCCGACATGATCTCGCCATTGGTGCGATGGCGGATGAATACGGGCTTGCCCCGCCACATGACGGTGATCGCCTGGCCCGGCTCCACCCCCGACAGGTCGACCTCGGTCGTGGCCAGCGCCAGCGTGTCGGCCGCCGGGTTCATCATGTCCACCAGGGCCCAGCCGAAACCGGCCACGCCGACGGCGCCGGTGGCGGCTGCGGTCAGCATAAGAAAGTCGCGGCGAGTCGCCCCGTCCTCGGCCGTTTCGGCCTCGGGGGCCGGTTCCCCGGCGGCTTGGCCCGCGACCGGGCCTGCGGCTTGGGTTGTATCCGTCATTGGCGGGTATTCCCCCGTTCTTCGATACCCGGGCCGTACATTGTTGCCGTGTCATCGCCACTACCGGCAACATCCGGTTGGATCGACCCTGATGGCGGTGGGGCCTATAGCATTGCCCTGCCGGCCTTGCAAACGGCGGAGTGCCGCGCAAATCGCCCCGCCAACGACCGTCGCCGGGAGGAGGCGCCGCATGCGGCTGGTTCTGTTCGAACCGGACATCCCACAGAATACAGGCGCGGTCATGCGGCTGGCCGCCTGTCTGGCCGTCGGGCTGGATGTCATCGAACCCTGCGGATTCGTCCTGGACGACCGCCGGCTGCGGCGGGCGCTGATGGACTATCTGACGCTGCTGGACTGGCAGCGCTGGCCGTCATGGGAGGCGTATCGGGATGGCGACCACCCGGGGCGGCTGGTGCTGCTGACCACGCGCGCCGACCGGTCGAGCGCCGGCTTTTCGTTCCGGCACGACGACCGGCTCCTGCTGGGGCGGGAGAGCGCCGGGGTGCCCGACGCCGTCCACGCACACGCCGATGTG
Organism: Alphaproteobacteria bacterium; assembly: GCA_028281985.1. Taxonomy (GTDB): domain Bacteria; phylum Pseudomonadota; class Alphaproteobacteria; order DSM-16000; family Inquilinaceae; genus JANQIU01. The sequence goes on from JANQIU010000317.1 coordinate 8,956, forward strand.
CGGCTGCGTATTCCCATGGCGGACCAGGCCCGGTCGCTGAACGTGGCGCTGTCCGCCGCCTACATTCTGGGCCAGGCCCTGCACCAGGCGGGACCCGCGCCGGCGCTCCGCTGACCCCGCCAACTGCAAAGGGGTAGGGCGTCCGCCGGCGTCAGCGGAGTTCCTCCCACACATGGCCTTCGAAGACGTCTTCGCGGTCCAGTTCGGCGATCTCCTCGCCGACGAAGTCCCGCATCGACACGACACCGGCCACCTTGCCGTCCCGCACGATCGGCAGGTGGCGAAGATGGTTGTCGTGCATCTCCGCCAGGGCCTGGCGCACCGTGGCGGTGCTGTCCAGCGTGACCGGACGGGGGCTCATCACCTCCACCAGCCGGGTGGTGACGGGATCCCGGCGGGCGGCCAACACCCGGACGATGACATCGCGTTCGGTGAAGATCCCCTGTAGCCTTTCACCGACCATCACCAGGACCGCGGCCACATGGCGCTGGGCCATGGCGTCGGCGGCTTCGCTGACGGTGGCTTCGGGCGGCAGGATACACAGCCGCTGACCCCGCATGATTTGTTCGATGGTGCGATCGGGCATCGCAAACCTCCTGTGCCGGTTCACGAAAGCATCGGGCGCCGGCCCCCATGCCGGCCTCCCCAAGACACGCGGTGGGCTTGCTCCTGCACCGGACCAGAGGATTGCGCCCGCAGGACGCGAAGGCTCCGGCCGAAGCAACGCCCACCTAGCCTTTCGTATATGGGGAGCAATTCCCCACACCCAATAGGGTTTTAAGCGGCCGCCGGCGAACATTGCTTCGGGCTGACGGGACCGCCAGTGTTGGCGGGAAGCCCCCGAAGCAGCCCATTGCCGATCCCATGACCGACACGCCCGTGACCGATCCGGTTTGGACAGACCGAAAACGCCGCGCCGCCGCCTGGTTCGAAGACCTGCGCGACCGCTTGTGCGCCGTCTTCGAGGCGATCGAGGACGAGGGCAGGGACAGCCCGCTTGCCGAACGCCCCGCGGGCCGGTTTCAGCGCACCCCCTGGGACCGGGCGGCGGACGGTCCCGGTGACGGCGGTGATGGCGGCGGGGGCACGATGTCGATCCTGCGCGGCCGGGTGTTCGAAAAAGTCGGCGTCAACATCTCCACCGTCCATGGCACGTTCTCGTCGGATTTCCGCGACCAGGTCCGGGGCGGCGGGGAGTCGGGCGGCCGGTTCTGGGCCGCCGGCATCAGTCTGGTCGCGCATATGCAAAGCCCGCTGGTGCCGGCCGCGCATATGAACACGCGGATGATCGTCACCTCGCGCGGCTGGTTCGGCGGCGGCGCCGACCTGACGCCGATGGTGCCGGACGATCGGGACACGCAGGCTTTCCACGGCGCACTGAAGGCGGCCTGCGACGGGTCGGATCCGGGCTACTACCCGCGCTTCAAGGCCTGGTGCGACGACTACTTCCACCTGAAGCACCGGGGCGAAGCGCGCGGGGTGGGCGGCGTTTTCTTCGACGATCTGGCCAGCGGCGACTGGGAAGCGGACTTCGCCTTCACGCGCGACATCGGCACGGCCTTCCTGGACATCTATCCCCGCCTGGTGCGGCCGCATATGAGCCGCCCCTGGACGGAGGCCGACCGGGCGCACCAGGTGCAGCGGCGCGGGCGCTATGTGGAATTCACCCTGCTGTACGACCGCGGCACCGCGTTCGGCCTCAGAACCGGCGGGAATGTCGAAGCGATCCTGATGTCGCTGCCGCCGATGGTCGCGTGGCCATAGGTATCGGGCCGCGGTTGGCAAGGCCCGGCCTGCGGGCCATATTCGTCGCGCCGCGACCGACCTGCACACAGGAGCCAAGGATGACGCGTCCCCTCGCATGGATTGCCGTGCTGATCATGACGGCATTTGCCCTGGTCGGCCCGGCGCAGGCCCAGTCCGACCAGCCGATCGCGGCGTTTACCGGCACCTGGCAGGGAACCGGCGTGGCCGAGGACGACGACAGCCTGTACTTCGCCATGACCCAACGGGACCTGGACGTGATCATCCGCGGCGACGACAGCCGGTTCTCGGTGGAATGGACGACCGTCATCCGCAGCGGCGGCGACCCGTCGAACCCCGATGTCCGCCGGCGCACCGCCACCCTGTCCTTCACGCCAAGCGGCCGGCCGGGCGTGTGGCGGGCCGACACCTCGGGCGACCCGTTGACTGGCGGCGTCATGTCCTGGGCCCAGGTCACCGGCAACACTCTGGGCGTGTTCCAGTTGACGATGACCGACGACGGGTTCGCCCTTCTGGTCTACAACCGCACGCTTTCCGACCTGGGCATGGAACTGGAGTTCCACCGCCTGCGGGACGGAACGGAAGTCCGCACCGTGCGCGGCCGGCTGATCAAGGTCGGCAGCTAACGGTTGGTGGCGCCTACAGCGCCGCCTTGACCACCTTGGCCAGCACCTGGACCGCCTTGCCCAGCCATTCGACACCGGTCTTGAAGTCTTCCAGGGCGTCGATGGTTTCGTCCAGCCGCTCGACCGCCTGGCGAAGCTCGGCTTCGACCGGGACCAAATCGTCCAGAAGCTCGTTCAGTTGGGTGGTGACGAAGGTGTTCACCTGAATTGTGAACTCGCTCCGCAGATTGAGGATCGACTGGCGATCCGCCGGCGGCAGGGTCCGGAGCCACCGTCGGAACGGCGGCAGATAGAGGTCCATTTCGGCATCGCGCAGTAGCGCAACCAGTTCGGCCTTTTTCGACATCGCCCGGTCCCCCCTCAGGTCCGCATCGTCGCCAGCAGGCTGCGCAGTTCGGTCAGCTTGCCGGCCAGTGCTTCGATCCGCTCGTAGATCAGGTCGGTTCCCGGATCTTCGGTGATCAGCGTTTCGAAGCTGCTGCGCACCTGGCGGGCTGCCTCCAGCGCCGCGTCCATCGCCTGGACCGAGCTGTCGCCCCGCAGGATCAGGCGCCGGGTCGCCACCAGCGTCGCCGGATCGTCGACCTGGTCCAGCACCAGCGGCGCGTAGACCTGCACGTCCTGCCGGATGGCCTGAATCTGCGCGATCTGGCGTTCCAGGTTCGCCTGCAGAACCTCCAGCACCGCTTCAAGCGTGGCGAACTCCGTGGCCAGCGCATCCTTGCGCGCCACCAACTCCCGGCGCAGCGCGTCTTCGATGCGCTCGTTGACCACGGCATTGACGATGCCGCCGACGGCGTCGGGCGGGATCTGCACACCGCCATCCGCCCGCAGCATGGCACCGAGGCGGTTCAGGTCGGCGAAGCTGCCGGCGGCCGCCGCACCGAACGCATCGTCCTGGTTGACGGCCGTCAGCCGGCGCAGCGACCCGAAATACGCCCCCAGGGCGCCGGCATGGGCCACCAGCCGGTCGGTCTGCGCGCAGAAGTCCAGGGAGCTCTGGTCGAATTCCAGGAGTGTGGCTTCGCTGACGCTGCCCAAGCCGGCCGTGTCGATCAGCTTCCAGCTATCGGCGTCGATCTGCGTCTGGCAGGCGGCTTCCGCGACCGGTTGAAGGGTGGCGGCGTATTCCTGGCCCAGGGTGGCGAAGGTTCCGAATTCCGACCGGGTGGCGCAGGCGGACAGCCCGCCAAGGAGCGCCAGACCCGCCAGGGCGGTTCCAGGGTGCAATGTCATGGGGATACCTCTTTCAAAATCGTCTTGTTGTGCGAATGGGGCGTAATGGTCCCGCGATCTGCGCCGCTTTTAAGTCGAAGACTAACAGTCTCTTTTTGGGAAATCTACCGGAGGTCCATCACGACGGCCGGGGGGACGCCGGCTGGACAAGGGTCTCGTTCAGCTTCCTCAACAGGTCCTGCCGGCCCGGCCGGAAATCCTGACGCACCCACCAGGCTTCCAGCGCGGCCAGCGTCCGGCCGACCTCAGGTCCGGGACCGATGCCGGTCGCGACGACATCCCGGCCCGAAACCGGGAACTCAGGCGGCCGCCAACCAGCCAGTTCCCCGATCGCCGCGGCGCGGTCCGGGTCGGCCGGCATGCCGGCGGCCGCGTGGGCCAGCAACAGCCTGTCGACCGCCACCGTGACGCCCACCCGATAGGCAAAGCCACGCAGATCCGGCGCGGCCAGGCGGTCCGGCAGCGGTGGTGACGGCGCCTGGATGGCGCGCAGGCGTTCGGATTCCGCATTGGCCAGCCGAAGCCGATCGGCCACAACGCCGGCATCGGCGGCGGTCAGCGCGGCCAGGCGGCGGATCGGTGCCGGCGCCTGGCCGGCGGCGGTCTCCCAAGCCACCAGCGGGGCCAGGCGGCCGAGACAGGTGTCCGGCACGACCTGTTCAAGCGCCGCGGTGGCGGCCATCAGGTCGATGGCCGGGACGGGATCGGCCACAGACAGCAGTTTGACCATCTCCTGCCGCAGGCGTTCGCCGGAAAGACCGGCGATGCCGTGCGCGTGGTCGCGAATGGCGGCCAGCGCCGCCGCATCGGCCGGCGGACGGCCATACTGGGCATGGAACCGGAAGAACCGCAGGATACGCAGATAGTCTTCCCGGATGCGGGTCGCCGCATCACCGACGAAGCGCACGCGGCCGGCGCGGGCATCGTCGACCCCGCCGAAATAATCGAACACCGCGCCATCCGGCGTCGCCGACAGCGTGTTCATGGTGAAGTCGCGCCGCGCGGCGTCCGCCCGCCAGTCGTCGGAAAAGGCCACCACCGCGTGCCGGCCGTCGGTTTCGACATCGACGCGCAGCGTGGTCACTTCGAAGGCGTGATGATCGGCGACGACCGTTACCGTCCCGTGCCGCAGGCCGGTGGGAACCGCCTTAAGGCCGGCCCGCGCGGCCGCCTTCTGCACCGCCTCGGGGCGAAGCGTCGTGGCGATGTCGATGTCGCCGATCGGCCGGCCGATCAGAGCGTTGCGCACGCATCCGCCGACGAACCGGGCTTGCCCCCCGGCCGCCGACAGGGCGTGCATCACCGCCCGGGCCGCCGGGGCGGTCATCCAGTCGGCGCCCGCCAGCCGGACGCCCCGGGCGTCCGTCGGCGGCAAGCCCGGCATCGGTTATCGGTGGATCGGGCCGGCCTCGCTGGCCGGGATGCCGTCGTTCAGCGCCCACCAGACCAGGCCCGCACCAACCAGGACGACGCCCGTCAGCAGCAGCCAGGGCCAGGGTGCGCGGTCCCACCAATGGGGCGCCTCTCCCCGCTCAGCGGCCAACCGGCGGCGCTGGCTGATCATGAACCACGACACGTACACCGCCGTCGGCAACAGCAGCAGCGCCAGCCACAAGGTCATTTTGGCCATGCCGGCTCCAGTATCTCACGGAAGTTGCGCAACATGCCTGCAGTCGCCCCCCAGATATACCGGTGATCGTAGGGAAACACGTAGAAATACCGATCCCTGCCCATGAAACGCCGGCTGTGCGTCTGCGGCATCTCCGCCGACAGGAAGAAGTCCACCGGCACCTCGAAGATCTCCGCCACCTCGACCGGATCGGCCCGCAGCTCGGCGATCGGGTCGACCAGGCCGACGATCGGCACCACGGCGTAGCCCGTCCGGACGATATAGGTGTCCAGCCGGCCCAGGACCCGGACGTTTTCCGGCGGCAGGGCGACTTCCTCCTGCGCCTCGCGCAGGGCCGTGGCCACTGCGTCGGCATCTTCCGGTTCCGACCGGCCCCCGGGG
>JANQIU010000342.1 GCA_028281985.1 Alphaproteobacteria bacterium
CGCGACAGAACGGCTGGCCGGTAGCACCGGCCGCCTGGTCTATGCCGGCGCCGGCACCTCCGGCCGGCTGGCGGTGCAGGACGGGGCCGAGCTGCGGCCGACCTATGGCTGGCCGGCGGATCGCCTGGTGTACCTGATGGCAGGCGGCGAGGCGGCGCTGATCCACGCCGTCGAAGGGGCCGAAGACGACCGGGACGCGGCTGGCGAGGCGGTGCGCGTACACGGGGTCGGGGCATCGGATGTGGTGGTCTGCGTGGCGGCCAGCGGCGGCACACCATTCACCGTGGCCGTGGCCGAAGCCGCCCGGGCGAACGGCGCCCTGACCATCGGCCTGGCCAACAATGCCGATGCCCGGCTGTTGGCGGCGGTGGCGCACCCTGTCGCGCTGATCACCGGCCCGGAAGTCGTCGCCGGATCGACCCGTCTCGCCGCCGGGACGGCCCAGAAGGCGGCGTTGAACACCTTCTCTACCGCCCTGATGGTCCGCTTGAAGCACACCTACTCCAACCTGATGGTCGACCTGGCATCGTCGAACATCAAGCTGGAGGGCCGGCGGGTCGCTATGCTGCGCCGGATCGTCGACACCGGCGAGGAGGAGGCGGCGCAGGCACTAGCGACGGCCGGGGGTCATGTGAAGCTGGCCGCACTGATCGCCCGGGGGCTGGACCGTGAGGCCGCAAACAAGCTGTTGGACCTCCATGGCGGCGACCTGCGGGCCGCGCTGGCAACCCTGCCGACCTGACCGCGCCGGTCAGTCCCGCAGGCGGGGGTCGAGCTGGTCGCGCAGGCAGTCGCCCAGGAAGTTGAAACCGAAGGCGGCGAATAGGATCGCCAGTCCGGAGAAGATGCTGTCCCACGGGGCCAGAGCCAGGAAGTTGCGCCCCTCCACCAGCATCAATCCCAGTGACGGCGTGGGCGGCTGGGTGCCCAGGCCGAGGAACGACAGCGAGGCTTCCACCAGGATCGCTGCCGACATCAACAGGCTGGTCTGCACCAGGATGACGCCGACCAGGTTGGGCACGATGTGGTGGACGATGATCCGCGCGTCGACCGCGCCGACCGAGCGGATGGCGGTGACGAATTCGGCCTCGCGCAGGACCAGCGCCGGTCCCCGCACGGTCCGGGCGAAGATCGGGGTATAGACGATGCCGATCGCCAGCATGGTGGAGAAGGTGCCCGGCCCCAGCACGCCGATGATGCCGATCGCCAGCAGGATGATGGGGAAGGCGAACAGCACGTCCATCAGCCGCGACACGATCCGGTCGGTCCAGCCCCGGTAGTAGGCCGCCAGCAGCCCCAGCGTCCCGCCGATCAACAGCGACCCCGCCACCGCGGCAAAGGCGATCAGGAAGCTGGAGCGGTAGCCGTAGAGGATGCGCGACAGCACGTCCCGGCCGAACCGGTCGGTGCCCAGCGGATGCGCCCAGGACGGGCCGCTCAACCGGGCCACGACGTCCTGGTACAGCGGGTCCCAGGGCGCCAGCAACGGTGCCGCGACGGCGACGACCACCTGTACTGCGACCAGGGCGATCGCCACCGCCAGGATCGTCGGCATGTCCCGCCAGGCTTTCAGGGCTGCCGTCATCGGCGGATCCGCGGGTCGATCACGGTGTAGAGAATGTCGACCAGGAAGTTGATCAGCACGAAGGTCGCCGTCACCAGCAGGATCGAGGTCTGCAGCAGCGGATAGTTGCGTTCCTCGATCGCGCCGACGACCAGGCGCCCCAGGCCCGGCAGGGTGAACACCTTCTCCACCACGATCGATCCGGCCAGCAGGTAGCCGGTCAGGATGCCGATTGAGGTCACGACCGGGACCAGGGCCGCCCGCAAGGCATGCACCAGCACCACCCGCGACTCCCCCACCCCCTTGGCCCGGGCGGTGCGGACATAGTCCTGGCCCAGCGAGTCCAGCATCGCGGTGCGCACCATACGGACCAGATTGGCGACGATCGGCAGGGCGACCGACAGCACCGGCAGGGCCATGATCTGCAGGTTGCCCAGCGGATCCTCGACGAACGGCACATAGCCGAAGGTCTGCATCCCCGGCGCCACCGCGAAGACGATCAGCAGGAGGACGATACCCAGCCAGAACGAGGGGATGGTGATGCCGGCGACGGTCACCACCCGGACCACGACATCCAGCCAGGAGGCCCGGGCATAGGCCGCCAGGCAGCCCAGCGGCACCGCCACCACGATCGCCAGCGCCAGCGCCAGCAGGCTGAGCTCCAGCGTGACCACCGCGGCCGCCCCGATCTCCTCGATCACCGGCCGCCCGGTCCACAGCGACGTGCCGAACTGGCCGGTCAGCAGATCGCCGATCCAGACGAAGTACTGTTCGACCAAGGGCCGGTCGAGCCCGACCTGGGCGCGCAACGCCTCGACCCGCTCCGGCGTGATCTCGGCATTGGCGCCCAGCATGATCTGCACGGCGTCGCCGGGGATCAGCCGGATCATCAGGAAGGTCAGGATCGACACGCCGAACAGGATGAACAGCAGGTCGATCAGCCGCTGGGTGATCAGACGCAATCCGGCGGGCATGGCGGCCCCTGCGCGGTTTCGGCCCCGCCCGGCCCGATGCGGCTCAGTCGGCCGGAACCGCGGTCGTGCGCAGCGCCCGCATGTCGCGGGTGGGATGCAGCGCGAAGCCTTCGACGCCGTCGCGGGTCAGCGCATGCAGGTCGGCAAAGGTCAGGAACGCGATCGGGCCGGTACAGGCCAGGAGCCCCTGAAGTTCGTCATAGGCCGCCTTGCGGGCCACCGGATCGGTGCCGATCCGGGCTTCGTCCAGCAGCCGGTCGACGGCGTCGTCGGCATACTGGAACACGTTGGTCGACCCGCCCGACCGGAAGGTGCGGTAGAAGGTGCCGTCGGGATCGATGCTGCCGCCGTTCAGGCTGGCGAAGGCGGTGAAGTTGGAGTTGCGCCAGTCCTGGATGAACTCGCCACGCTCCTGCACGTTCAACGTCACGTCGAAGCCCGCTTCGGCGACCTGGGCCTGGACGACCTGGGCCAGGTCGACGATCTGCGGCAGGATGCCCAGCACGTTGATGGTCACCTCGACCCCATCGGCATAGCCGGCCTCGGCCAACAGGGCCTGGGCTGCGTCGACGTCGCGGGTCAGACAGGCGAAGCTGTCGCCGGGCATCGCCCAGTCCACCAGGGCCGGCGACAGCGGCGCCCCCGGCTGGCCGCGGCCGAACAGCACCACGTCGACAAGCTGCTGCCGGTCCAGGGCGTAGTTGAACGCCTCGCGGACCCGGGCGTCGTCGAACGGCGGCTCGGCCGCATTGAAGCCGATCAGCCCGTAGGACAGCTCCTGGGTCGACAGGGTCTCGATCCCCGGCTGGCCCTCCAGCGACACGACCGAGGCGATGTCGGCGGTCGGCAGCAGGTCGTAGGCGCCGGAGCGCAGTCCGAGCTGCAGCGTCGCCGTCTCCGGGACGATATGGTAGGTCAGCGCCTCCGCGCGGGGCAGGCCGTCTTCCCAGTATTCGGCGTGGGCGACCAGCTCCAGGGCGGTGTCCGGGACCCAGCGCTCCAGCCGGAAGGGGCCGGTGCCGGCCGGCGTCTGCTGCGGGTCGCCGCCGGCATCCAGGAAATCCTTGGACATGATGGCGATGTTGGCCAGATGGCCGAGCAGCGGGGCGGACGGGCTTTCCAGCACGATCTGCACCGTGGCGTCATCCACCGCCTCGACCGTTTCGATCAGCTCCAGCCGGCTGGCCTGCGGTGAACCGGTATCGGGATCCAGTACCCGCTCGATCGACGCAACCACGTCGTCGGCAGCAAATGCGGTCCCGTCGTGGAAGGTGACGCCGTCGCGCAAGGTGAAGGTGTAGGTGCGGCCGTCCTCGGAAACCGACCAGTCGGTGGCCAGTGACGGGATCACCCGCAGGTCGGTGTCGATGGCCGTCAGCCCCTCATACACCGCATCCGTGATCAGCTTGGTGGAGAAGGCGGTGGCCACATGCGGGTCAAGGCCGACGGGCGACGCGGTGGTGCCGACATCGATGGTTTGGGCCGCCGCTGCGGTCGAAGCGGCCGCCGTCACGGCGGCGAGCGTCAGGGTCTTGCGCATGGCCCGTTTCTCCTGCTGCGGCCGCCGCCGGTCGGCAACGGCTTGTCGTTGACTCCCACGGAATCACGATGCCAATTTAAGACCAAAGTCAACCGCGTTTCGCCCTCACGGGACGCATACCGCTCCAATACAAGACCAATATCGGCGCAGGATTAGGAGAGCAACCGCCGTGCCCGATCGTCCCCTACGCTGCATCGGCATGATCAGCGGCCCCTCGGCCGACGGCACCGATGTGGCGGTAGTGGACCCCGACGGCGAGACTATCGGCCGGTTGGGACCGACCGCCACCCACCCCTATCGCCAGGCCACCCGGGA
>JANQIU010000360.1 GCA_028281985.1 Alphaproteobacteria bacterium
CGGCCGCGGCGTCGGAACCCAAGCTGGGGGCCGGCGCCGCGGCCTTTCTTTTGGCATGTGGCCGGGTGACCTGGGGAATTGTCGATGATGATGGTAACGGCGCCGCTGCCGGGTCCCCGGACCAGACCATAGGGGGCAACCGTGTCGAGGGGCCGGCGGAGGCGGCGCGCACGCCTGTTGTGGTTCGGCAGGCCGCGGCCGTTGCCGGTCGGCCTGGCGCAGCGCTGGCTGGTTGGCGGCGGCCTGTGGTTGTCGCTGGCCTTGCTGGCCGCGGGCGTCACCGTGCCGACCATGACCATCGAGACGCTGCCGCTGTTTGAAGAGGATGTGTCCGTCCTCAGCGGGTTGGGCGTGCTGTGGGAAGACGGTCAATATGCCCTGTTCGCAGTCCTTCTGGTGTTTTCGCTTCTGTTTCCGGCAGGGAAGCTGGTGATCGCCCTCTGGGCATGGTTCATTGCCGGCTGGCAGCCGACGCCGCCGATCCGGCCGATGCGGGTGCTGGACCGACTGGCCAAATGGTCGATGCTGGATGTTTTCGTCATTGCCGTAGTAGTGGCGGCGGTCAACGTCGCCATCATCGGCGATGTCTTCGTTCAGCCAGGCCTGTACTGCTTCACCGCGTCGGTGCTGCTTTCGAAGGTCCTGGTGGGCCGGATTTTGACGCTGGCGCGGCGAGCGACCCCATCCGGAACGACCGCCCGGTCGGAAAGAGACCGCCCAGGATAACTGGTTCGGCCAGTTTGCTGTCCCAGGCCGGCAGGTGGATCCCTTCGAATTCCGCCGTCGGATCGGGCCGGCTGCCGATCGAGCGTCGGTCGAAACGGCCGCGGACGATGACCGGCAGACCGGTTTCGAGAACCTCGCTGTAGAACGCGGCGACCGACCGGGCCTCGGCTTCTTCCTTGTACAGATCGGTAACGGCCCGGCCTGTCAGGTCCTGTCCCACCAGCTCGACGAGGCCGGTGCCGATCAAGCGATGCCGGAAGTCGCTCCGGTCCGCTGTCGGGGACAAGATGAACATCCAGGGAAGCATGGCCTTGTGCTGGGCGGGATCGAACCGGCGGCGGTCCAAACGGCCAAACCGGGGAACCTCCGCCCGCCACCAATCCAGGAACCGCTGGACCCCGGCACCGGTCGGCGAGACACCGACTTCCACGCGCCAAGCGGTGCTCAACGGCCACGGGTTCTTTGCCTCTGTTTCGGCCGGTGCTGCCGTGGACATGTCGGCACCTCCCACCGTTCCTCCCACGCAGGCCGTACGGGACGACCGCGCATGCTTACCCTATAGTGGTACTCGAAAGGGATCACCAGCAAACAGCAGTGGTTCCCGGCAGGCCCGCGGATCATCATCCCATCCGGCCGCTTGCCGGCCGCGCGCCGCTCGTGTTAGGCGGGCTGCTGATCATCGCCCAGGCAGTTCCGCTCCGGGCGATGCCGTTCGGCGATGCTGCATCGACGCCAACTGCGCTAAAACCAAGAGGGTCGCCCCATGCTTCTGGTCTTGCTTGGCCCCCCGGGATCCGGGAAGGGTTCCCAATCCGAGCGGCTGGTCGACGAATTCGATATGCAGCAGGTCTCCACGGGCGAGATGCTGCGCGCGGAAGTGCGCGCCGGCACCGACATCGGAAAACAGGTCGCCAGCTTGATGGATGAAGGCAAGCAGGCGCCCGACGAACTGATGGTGCGGCTGCTTGAACAGCGCCTTGCAAAGATCACCGATCAGACCGGGATCATACTCGACGGGTTTCCGCGCACCCTGAACCAGGCCCAGAAGCTGGATGAGATGCTACCCCGCCTGGGCCGGCGGGTGGATGCGGCGATCGAGATGCAGTTGCCGGAAGCGGTCTCCGTCGGCCGGATCACCGGTCGGTTCGCCTGCGCCAAATGCGGTGCCGGCTACCATGAGCAGTTCAAGCCGACGGCAAAGCCCGGCATATGCGATGTATGCGGATCGACCGAGTTCACCCGCCGGTCCGACGATTCCGAAAGCGTCGTCAACGCCCGCCTGGACGCCTATCGTCAGCAGACGGAACCGGTGATCCCGCACTATCGCACCGTCGGGGTGCTGGTTCCGGTGGATGCCGATCGCAGCTTCGACGCGGTCTACGCCGATATTCGGGCGATCGTTCAGGGCCTTTAGGCGGGACCGGTGCCGGTGCAGGACAGTGTCACGCTGGCTTTCGTCGGCGACATCAACGTTGCAGGCGATGTCGACCGCGACCTGGACCGGCGCGGGCCGGACTGGTTCTGGGGTGACGTCCAGCCGCTGTTGCAGTCCGCCGATGCGGTGATCGCCAATCTCGAAACGCCGATCACCCGATCGACCCGGAAGTGGCCCTGGCCCAAGGCCTACAAATTCCGGGCCCGGCCAGAGACCCTGTCGATCCTGCAGGCCGCCAATGTCCGGCTGGTGAACCTGGCTAACAACCACATGGTCGACCACGACCGTCAAGGTGTGATCGACACGCTGGAGCACCTGGACGCGGCCGGTATCGCCCATGTGGGGGCGGGTGCCGACGCCGATGGCGCCGAGCGGACCGCGGTGATCGACGTGGCCGGGCTTCGCGTCGGGGCCTATGGGCTGACCGACAATGTATGGGAATACGCGGCCAAGCCCGGTCGGCCCGGCACCAACTTCATGTGGATCCGATCGACCCCGGCCCGGGTGGACCGCCTGCGGGCGGCGGCGGCGTCACTGGCGGCGTCACAGGTCGACCTTCGAGTGATCAGCGCCCATTGGGGCCCCAATATGCGGCTGCACCCGATCCGCCGGTTCCAACGGTTCGCCGCCGATGCCCTTGCCGCGGGCTTCGACATGCTGCACGGACATTCGGCCCATGTGGTCCAGCGGGTGGATCGGATCGACGGACGCCCGGTCTTGTACGACTGCGGCAACTTCCTGGACGACTACTGGCCGTTCCCGTTCCGGCGGACGCTCTGGTCGTTCATCTTCTTCCTTGATCTGAAGCAGGGGCGGCCCACCGCCTTGCGCCTGATGCCGGTGAAGCTGTTCTCAAACTATGTGCGCCTGGCGACAGGGGAACTTGCAGACAGGATCTGCGCCCTGATGGTCAAGCGTTGCCAGCGTGGCAATGTCGCGATGGAGCGGACCGGAGCCGGGCTTCGAGTCGACCTGGAGCCGGTGCCCTCCTGACGGGCCGCGCCGGGCCAGTCAGTGGCTGCCGCGTTCGCCCGCGGGCGTGGGGTGGTGGACGGCCCGGTAGACGTTGACCGCCAAGGCCAAAGCATAGGCCACGGCCATGGCGGCAACGAAGCCGTGCGGGTTCCACAGGTCCTTGGCCAGCCCCGAAGCCGGCGGTCCGGTCATGCTGCCGACCTGATACATGGCGACGAAGGCGGTATTGGCGATGCTGAGCTGGTGCACGCTGAACCTATGGCCGAGCACCGTCAGGCCCAGCGTATAGAGCGCGCCGATGGTGCCGCCCCAGACGAACACCGTGGGCCAGAGCAGCCACGGGTGGCCCAACAGGAAGGGCAGCGCGATGGTGGCGATCAGTCCCACCGCGCTGCAGCCGATCAGGACCTTCTGCCGGTCGAAATGATCCGCCAGCCAGCCGATCGGCAGCTGCATGATCACGATCCCGGCACCGCCGGCGATCACCAGCTCCACGATGACCGGTTCCGCCAGGCCGTTGGCGATGCCGTAGACCGGAAACACGTTGAGGAGCGTGCTGCCGACAAAGCCGCCGATGATGGCGGCCACGAAGGGGACGGGGGAGCGCAGAACGAACCGGTAGGCGCGTCCGATCGGTTGGGCCGGCATATGCGGCGCCATCCCGTGGGTGAAGATGAGCGGTGTGGATGCCACCGCAATCAGGCCGGCAAGCCAGATGAACGGCGTTGGGCCGTCGGTGCCGACGAGTCGCAGCAGGATCGGCCCCATGAGGAACCCCAGCGCCAAGGCTGCGACATAGATGCCCATCATCCGTCCGCGCTGGCGTTCGGTAACGATCGCGTTGATCCAGGTTTCGCTGACCACCCAATGCACGCTGAGGCCGAGTCCGAAGGCGAACCGCAGCAGGAACCACCAGGGCAGGATGTCTACCCAGGGAAACAGCAGCAGGCTGCCAAGCGCCAGGGCCAGGCCCAGATACATCGAAGGCAGCGTGTGAATCGTCTGTAGAAGGCGGGGCAGAAACGGCGCCATCAGGATGGTGGCAATGCCGGACACCGAAGCGTTCAGGCCGATCACCGTGGCGTTGTAGCCGGCCTCGGCCATGGCAAAGCTGATCAGCGGCGCGGTCCCGCCGGTGATCATCCCGGCCACGGCCGCACTGGCGATCACGGCGAACAGGGTGATGATGTAGCGGAATGAACCTGGCATCCGATTGGCGTCGGGCACGCGCGGCCTCGCACTCAAACGATAAAGGAGGGTTCGGGGCGGCGGCCCGCTGCGGGGAAGGCCGAGCCGAACGGAAGCAGGCGTCCCCGCAAGACTGACTCCTTTTAGTCGTGGTCGGAAGTCGCTGCACCGGATGCCGGACCAACGGCCGCGGCCATGCATCCCGCGCAAACATGCTTCCCGACCCTCGCAGCCCTTAGGAAACAGATTGTTAAGGGCAACCATACCAGACTGGTAGTCGAAACCGCGTGAACTGGAAATCTGAGCATGGCCCCGGCCGACCCCACCCTGTCGGCGGATGTGGAGTCGGGCATGATGGCCGACCGGGTCCGCATGTTGGCGGATCGGGCCATCGTCGGCCTCGCCTTCAGCACCATCTGCGCCGCGTTCCTGGTGGGGGCCTATTGGGATGCCGGGAGCGCCTGGCATCTGCTGGGCTGGTTCGCGATCATGATGGCGCTGTCATCGGCGCGGCTAGTGCAGTTGCGCACGGTCAAGTCCGTGCCGGCACGACGGGCGCCGCGACGATGGGCGCAGGAGCACGCCGGGCTTTCCGTTCTTCTTGGGCTGATGTGGGGCTATGCCGGCGTGGTGCTGGCCGTGGAGCAGCCCGCGGAACTGCGCATGTTCGGGTATCTGGTGCCGGCCGGCATCTGCGCGGGCGTGCTGGCGACCTATTCCGCCTACTACCCGACCGTCGTCGGTTTCACCCTGGCGTCGATGGTGCCGATCACGATCGGCCAGCTGTTCCAGGGATTTGCCGCCGGCCCTTCGGCGGCGGCCCTTTGCCTGCTGTTCACCGTCGTTCTGGTGCTGAATGCCGTCCGGCAGCATGGTGCCATAGGACGCGCCATCGCCCTTCGGTTCGAGAACCTGGACCTGCTGTCCGAGCAGGCGGTCGTGAACCGGCGGATGGAAACGCTGAATGGCACCCTGACCCGCGCATTGGCCCTCGGAGAAGCGGCGGAGCAGGCGCTGGAGGAAAAGACCGCGATCCTGGAGACGACCCTGGAGCACATCAGCCAGGGCATCGTGATGGTCAACGCCGATCACCGAATCGTCGCCCACAATGCCCGCTACACCGAGCTCCTGCAGCTGCCGGCCGATCTGCTGGCGGGTCCGGTTCCGCTCCAGGCGGTGCTGGACTTCCGCGTCCGGCGGGGCGATTTCGACGGAACCGGGACGGAGCAGCAGCAACTCTGCCGACTGGTCAGCGGTCACCATGACGACCCGGTCTCCATCGTCGAACAGCCGGGGCCGGGCGGCGTCACCTTCGAGAGCTGCGCGGTTCCCCTGCCGGACGGGGGATGGGTCCAAACCCTGTCCGATGTAACCGCCCGGCGTGCCCTGGAGTCGGCGTTGCGCAGCGCCAAGCGGGACGCCGAGCGGGCCAACCGCGCCAAGTCAGCCTTCCTGGCCAATCTAAGCCATGAGCTGCGAACGCCGCTGAACGCGATCATCGGGTTCTCGGAGATCCTGGCGGATGGGGTGCTGCCGGATTCCGAGCGACGGTCGCCGGAATACGCCAACTATATCCGCCAGTCGGGCCAACTCCTGCTGGGGTTGATCAACGAGATCCTGGACCTGTCGAAAATCGAGTCCGGTTCGTTGGAAATCGTCCGCAGCTTGCTGAACCCCGCGGACGTGCTGCGCCAGCCGATCACGTTGATGGGCGAACAGGCGCAGCGCAAAGCGATTTCCATCGAACTGCGGGTGGCGCCGGAAACGCCGGCTATCTATGCCGACGACCGGTCGTTGCGTCAGATCCTGATGAACCTGATCTCAAATGCCGTGAAGTACACCCCGGACGGCGGTGCGGTGCATGTCGGCGCGGCGTCGTCGCCCGACGGTGGGGTTGAGATCACCGTTGCCGACACCGGTGTCGGTATGCCGGAGAGCGAGATCGATCGGCTGTTCCAGCCCTTCCAGCGGCTGGACAATCGCGTCAGCGGCAGCGGCACCGGTTTGGGCCTGGCGATCGTCCGGGCGCTGGTCAATCTGCACGACGGACATATCCACATCGACAGCCGGGAAGGCCAGGGCACCCGCTTCACGATAATTTTTCCGCCATCGCCCCAGCCGACCAAAGTCGGTGTTTTGGCGGTGAAATGAGCGGCCAAGAGCGGTTCTCAGAACGATCATAAAAGTCTCTTGGCGGTTGAGATGCTTTAGGTTGCGTCAGATCAATGCGCGCATTGACGTCTGCTTAACAGTGGCTGACGGTTCTCGGTAGCAGGGATCAGGGGAGGCCCCTTCCGGCACCGACCCGTGACACGGCCGTCGCGGACGGGTACCGATCTCCAGCGGAGCTGTTTCCTCTGTAGCGACCTCGCAGCCGACCGGGGCGTCTGCGCCCGATCCCTTCGTGTTGCGCACCCACCCTGACCCGTGCGTCCAACCGCCCTTCGGAGAGGCCTGATGACAGTTCCCAGCAACTTCGACGGTAACACCAAGAACGCGAAGCTCCTCGGTTGGGTGGAGGAGATGGCTGCCTTGTGCAAGCCGGACGCCATCTATTGGGCCGATGGCAGTCAGGAAGAATACGACCGCCTGATGAGCGAGATGGAAGCCAGGGGCGTGGCCATTCGGCTGAACCCGGAGAAGCGGCCCAACTCGTTCCTGTTCCGATCCGATCCCCGCGACGTGGCCCGCGTGGAACAGCGGACCTTCATCTGTTCGGTCAACAAGAATGACGCCGGGCCAACCAACAACTGGGCCGACCCGGTCGAGATGCGGGCAAAGCTCAACGGCCTGTTCGACGGATGCATGCGCGGCCGGACGATGTACGTGATCCCGTTCAGCATGGGGCCGCTGGGCTCGCGGATCGCCCATATCGGCGTCGAGATCAGCGATAGCCCGTATGTGGTCTGCAGCATGCGGATCATGACGCGCATGGGCCAGAAGGTGCTGGAGATCCTGGGGGACGACGGCTTCTTCGTGCCGTGCCTGCATTCGGTCGGCGCGCCGCTGGTGGACGGCGCGGAAGACGTCGCCTGGCCGTGCGATCCGGAAAACACCCATATCAGCCACTTCCCGGAGGAACGGCTGATCATGTCCTACGGGTCGGGCTATGGCGGCAACGCGCTGCTCGGCAAGAAGTGTTTCGCCCTGCGTATCGCGTCGGTCATGGCCCGCGACGAAGGCTGGATGGCCGAACACATGCTGATCGTCGGGGTCGAGTCGCCGAACTGCGAAAAGACCTATGTGGCGGCGGCATTCCCCAGCGCATGCGGCAAGACCAACTTCGCGATGCTGGTGCCCCCGGCCGGGTTCGAAGGCTGGAAGGTCTACACCGTCGGGGACGACATCGCCTGGATCAAGCCGGGCGAGGATGGACGCCTTTATGCGATCAACCCGGAAGCGGGTTTCTTCGGCGTGGCACCGGGGACGTCCTACAACACCAATCCCAATGCCATGAACTCGATGCTCGAGAACGCGATCTTCACCAATGTGGCGTTGACCGATGACGGCGACGTCTGGTGGGAGGGGATGACCAAGGAGATCCCCGAGCATCTGATCGACTGGAAAGGCAACGACTGGACGCCGGATAGCAGGGCGCCGGCCGCGCATCCCAATGCCAGGTTTGCCTCACCGGCCTCCCAGTGCCCGACCATCGATCCGGATTGGGAAAACCCCAAGGGGGTTCCGATCTCCGCCTTCCTGTTCGGCGGCCGGATGTCGAAGAACATGCCGCTGGTCTATCAGGCGTTCAACTGGACCCACGGTGTCTACAGCGCCGCGACCATGGGATCGGAGGCCACGGCCGCTGCCGTCGGCCAGGCGGCGATGCGGCGCGATCCGATGGCGATGCTGCCGTTCTGCGGCTACAACATGGCGGACTACTTCACGCACTGGCTGAATATCGGCCGGAAGATCCCGAACCCGCCGCGGATCTTCCGTGTGAACTGGTTCCGAAAGGACGAGCTGGGCAAGTTCATCTGGCCGGGCTTCGGCGAGAACATGCGGGTCCTGAAATGGATCATCGACCGCGTCCACGGGCGGGGGTTCGCGCTGGAGAGCCCGGTTGGCTGGATGCCGCAACACGAGGACCTGCCCTGGCAGGGCCTGGACTTCGATCCGCAGCGTTTCTACGAGTTGATGATGATCGAACGGGACGCGGCTGCGCTGGAAGCCCATGCGCATGAGGAGCTCTTCGACCGCTTCTTCGACCGGCTGCCGAAAGAGTTCATCTTCGAACGCGAACTTCTGCGGTCGCGGCTGTGGCGGTCGCCGGAGGTGTGGGAACTGGCCCAGGAACGCGCCTGATCGTCAACGGACCGGGCCAGCAGCGGCTCGGTCGGTGGACGCGCCGATCCGGTTCAGGCAGACGGCAGCCGCACGCGGCTGCCGTCCTTCTTGTCGAAGATGAACAGCCCGGCCGGCGCCATATCGATATCGATCTCGGCACCGAATTCCGCCTCGAAGGCCTTGTCCATTTTCACGGCGATGGTGTGGCTGGCATCGCTGTCGGCCCCGATCTGGCACATCACCAGCGTGTGGTCGCCGATCAGCTCGTGGGAGTAGACGGTAGCACGGACCTTGCCGGCGCCGCGGGGCACGACCTGACAGTCTTCGGCCCGGATGCCGAGCACCGCGTCCCGAACGTCGAAACTGCCGCCGACGGCCAGGTCCGCCCCTGGCGCCACGAACCGGCCGGACTGCAGCGCGCCGTCGACGAAACTCATCGGCGGCGAGCCGACGAAGCCCGCGACAAACAGGTTGGCCGGGTCGCCGTAGATCTCGCGCGGCGTTCCTAGCTGCTGGAGCCGGCCGTTGTTGAGCACCGCTACCCGGTGCGCCAGGGTCATCGCCTCGACCTGATCATGGGTCACATAGACGGTGGTGATCCCCAGCTCGTGCTGCATGTGCTTGAGTTCGGCACGCATATGCACCCGCAGCTTGGCGTCCAGGTTGGACAGCGGCTCGTCCATCAGGAACACGGTCGGCCGCCGGACGATGGCCCGCGCCAGCGCGACCCGCTGCCGCTGGCCGCCGGAAAGCTGACGCGGATACCGATCCAGCAACTGGTCCAGACGCACCTGCTCGGCGACCTGCCGGACGGCCTGGTCGCGGTCCGGATCGGGCACCCGGCGCAGCTTCAACGGATAGCCGATGTTCTCGGCCACGGTCTTGTGGGGGTAGAGCGCGTAGCTCTGGAACACCATGGCGATGTCCCGGTATTTGGGCAGCACCTCGGTGACATCCCGCTCGCCGATCTGGATCGCGCCTTCCGACACGGTTTCCAGGCCGGCCACCATGCGCAGGGCCGTCGTCTTGCCACAGCCGGACGGCCCCAGAAGCACCAGGAACTCCCCCGGCTCGATGGTCAGCGACAGGGCGTGCAACGCCGTGAAGGTGCCGAACCGCTTGGTCAGCCGGTCGAGGGTCACGCGCATGAAAAGGCCCCGTGTCTTTCCAATCGAGTCCGCCGGACGTCGGTCATCCCTTCACCGAGCCCACCAGGAGGCCGCGGGCGATCAGCCGCTGCAGGAACAGGGCGATGGTCACCACCGGCACGATCATGATCACGATGAGCACCGACATGTACCACCATTGCGGGCCGCGGGTGGCGTTCTGGGCCGCCACCAGGAGCGGCATGGTCTGGACGTCGGCGCCCGACAGGAACAGGGCCAGCAGGTACTCGTTCCAGGCCAGGACAAGCACCAGCAGGCCGGTCGCGGCGATGCCCGGTTTTGCCAGCGGCAACACGATGTCGAAGAAGATCCGGTAGCGGGATGCCCCGTCGAGCTGGGCGCTCTCCTCCAGGTCGATCGGGATGGAGGCGAAGAAGTCGTGCATCAGCCAGACCACGATCGGCAGGTTGATCGTGGCATAGGTGATGATGAAGGCGGTGCGCGTGTTCAGCAGCCCCAGGTTCTGGAACATCACGTAGATCGGCAGGGCGACAACGACCGGCGGCAGGATCCGCTGGGAGATGATCCAGAACTGGATATCGGCATTGCCCAGCCGCCGTTGGAAGCGGCGCCCGATGGCCCGTAACAGCAGCAGGAAGACGGCCACCAGGCCGACGGCGGCGATCCACCAGGGCACGCCCGCGGCGACCACCGCGACGATCGCCGCCGCCAGGCACGCCAGGAACATCACGATGCTGCCCAGCGACGGACGGTACTCGATCCGCACCAGCGCATAGGCCGCCATCGATCCGACCAGCATGGCCAGTACGGTGCTGACCGTGGCGATGATCAGGGAATTCACATACGGGCGGAAGGTGTCGCCGCCGATATCGATGAAGACGTAGCGCCAAGCATGCGCGCTGGGCTGGAAATCGATGAAGGGCAGGTATCTCGGCCCTTCGTTGACGTCGATCGGCAGCTTCACCGAGGTGACCAGCAACCAATAGAGCGGGAAGACGACGATCACGGTCCAGAACAGCAGCCCGCCATACACCACGAACGCGGTCATCGGAGACATCTTGCCGATGCGCCGCGGTTCGAACAGGCGGGCGATCGGCCCCGGCTGGGGCATGGTGTGGTGCGCGATCGACGTGACCGGCGTCGGGCGGCGATCGATGGTGGTCATAGGTGCTCCCGCCGCGCCCGGCGTACCACGAAATGGAAGAAGGAGACCGAGATCACCACACTGACGAACAGCAGCATGTAGGCGACGGCGGCAGACCCCCCAAGGTCCTGGGTCCGCCAGGCGAAGAACGAGTGCAGCGTCATGGACTCGGTGGCGATGCCCGGCCCGCCGTTGGTCAGCACATTCGGCAGGTCGATGATCTTGAACGCTTCGATGATGCGGATCAGCATCACGGTGGCGGCCGTCGGCGCGATCGCCGGCCAGGAAACGTCGCGGAAGGTCTGCCAGCCCGACGCGCCGTCGAGCTGCGCGGCTTCGAGTTGTTCGCGTGGCTGATTCTCAAGCGCTGCGAGCAGCACGATGAAGATGAACGGCACCCACTGCCAACTGTCGCCGATGACCACCACCATACGGGCAGCCCAGGGGTCGGCCGCCCAACTGAGTTCGCCGAGCCCGAAGGCGCTCCAGATCGGCGCCAGCGGCCCGCGGCTCATGTCGGCGAGCATGCGAAACGCGTAGGCGATCCCGACCGGCGTGACCATGACCGGGATGAAGAACAAGATGCGGAAGACGTTCCGGCCGACGATCGGCTGGGCGCACAGGATGGCCAGCCCCAGCCCGATCAGGAATTGCAGCGTGCAGCCGACGACGACGTAGAACAGGGTCGTCATCAGCGACCCGAACGCCCCGCCGGCCAGGGTCGTCGTCAGCGTCAAGGCCGTCAGCCCCAGGGCTACGGTGGCGGTGATCGTCCGGCCCACCTTGCCGATGACACCGGTCTTGGGATTCCGATAGGCGCGGGCCAGCCACCAGCCGAGTAGGGCGGCGACCCCGATCAGCACGGCCCATGACAGCGGACCCAGGGCCTCCAGACGGCCCAGGAAATGGAACTGCTCGCTGCCGAACAGCAGCTTGCGGAAATTGGCGAACCCGACGAAGGAGAGTTCGAACCCGCCCGGGCCCAGACGGAACCGGCTGACGGCCAGATAGGCCGACACCAGCAGCGGGAACAACGAGAACCCCAGGATGACCAGCGTGGCCGGCAGGATGAACACCAGGCTGGCCTGGCGTTCCGCCCACTCCTCGAAACGCGCGCGCCGCCCCACGGATGGCCCAACGGTATCCCGGTCAGCCGGGGCCGCCGTCATCGGTCCGACCCGAAGGGTGGCGCGCTACGTCGCGTGCGTAAGGTTAGAGCCCGAGCGATGCGCGATAGGCGGCAAGCTGATCGTCCCGCCCGATCTCGTCGTTCAACTCGTCCCAACCGGCCTCGATCTGGGCCATCGCGTCATCGATGTCGATCTCGCCGGCCAGCAGCCGGGCCAGTGCCGTGTCCAGCACCACCTGCTGATAGCGCTGGTTCTGCGGGATCCGCAGATCGATGATCATGTTCGGGCTCGACAGGCTGTCGCCGATTGCCCCCAGGTAAGACGAAGCGGCTTCTTCGCTCATCCCGGCCGCCAGCCACCGGTCAAGGTTCTCGAACTGGGACACGCGGTAGGGGTTGAACCCGGTGATGCCGATGGTGACGTCCTCGTTGGAGTGCTCCGGCCGGCTCATGAAGGAGAAGAAGGCGTAGGCGGCTTCCTGGGTCCGTTCGTCGACCGCCGCGTTGATCCCCCCGGACCAGCCGCCGAAGGCAGCGAACGGGGCGCGGTTGACGCCGTTGATCGCGTAGGGGCAGGTGGCGTCGTCGCACGGCACAAGCTCGCCCGTTGCGCGGTCCAGGACCTCGGTCGAGCCCGGCAGCATCGTCGCCCCGACCAAATCGACGACGTTGGAGTTCTCAGGATCGATCGCCAGGGTGCCGATGTCGCCCCAATCGATGGTCAACGCGCAGCGGCCAATGGTGAACAGGCTTCGGGTGTCGCCCACATCCAGATTGATTTCGTCCGGCGGGCCGAATTCCGTCGTTGCCACATAGATCTCGAGCGCCGCCCGGAAGCCGGCGTTGTTCACCAGCGGCGCCATGGTCTCCGGATCGAAGAACGCGCCCTGCGACGTGCCCTGGGATTGCAAGAACGCGCCGGCGATCGAATGGATAGCCCAATAGGCCTGGGCATTGCGCTTCTTGGAGATGCACGAGCCGTAGTCGGGCTGGTCGTCGCCGTTCATATCCATGCCGTGGGCGGCTTCGGCGATCGCCAGGTAGTCGTCCCATGTCTCCGGCGGGTCCATGCCCAACTGGGCCAGAACATCGGTCCGGTAGTAGGCCATCTGGAAATCGCCATCGAGCGTCAGCATGTAGGTGCGCCCGCTGAACTGCTGGCTGAACTCCCGGAAGAAGCCGGCGATGTCGTCGACTTCAAGGGCGTCGTCGGCCGCTACCCAGTCGGTGAGGTCGACCAGGAAGCCGGGTGTGATGAAGTCGACCGACCATTGCGGCGCGAACACGGCCGCATCGACGCTGTTGGTGCGGGTGGCCCAGTCTGTCAGAAGCCGGGTGTAGAGGTCCGAGAACGGCACCGTGATGACGTTGATGTCGGCACCGGTTGCCGCTTCGAAATCCGGTGCCCGCCGCTGCAGGGGCTCGGCGATCTGCGGGCCGGTGAAGGTCATGATGTTGACGGTCACGCCCGAATAGTCCTGTGCACCGGCCGTGCCGAGCGCCAGGACCGAGGTGGCCGCCGCCAGCAGGCAGACGCGTGCCGACTTCACTCCGTGGAATGCGATCATCGTATCCTCCCATGTGGAGGCGCGTGTGAAGCGCCTCTCTTGTGATCGTCGGGCGTCGCCCGCGCGGGTGCCTTTGCGACCCCTGGATAGACCCTATCGCATGGATGGGCGTTTCTCAAAGCAGCTTCCGTTAATCGGTTTTTCAACCAGAGATCCGGCACCGGGCTTAAGGCTTGCGCTCACGCCCGGACCGGGCAGAGTCTTCTGCCCCGACCTGTCTTGATGGGCCGCGCCCGTGACCGATCCGATCGCCGAAACCCTGGAAGCGTGTGGCAGCAGCGCTGTCTTCGAGGTGCTGCGCGGCTTGGGGCACCAGTCGGTCGTCCTGCCCTCCGACCTGCGGCCAATCGCACGGGGCAGTGTTCTGGCCGGCCGGGTTTCGACCGTGGCCGGGCGGGCCGACACCTGGGCCGATGCGGAGCAGACGCTGGTGGCGTGGGTGTCGATGCTGTCCCAGGTTGAGCCCGGGACGGTTCTGGTTTGCCAGCCCAACGATGCCCATGTCGCGGTCATGGGTGCCTTGTCGGCGGAAACCCTGCGGCATCGTGGCATCCGAGGCTATGTCGTCGACGGCGGCTGCCGCGATGTCGAAGCGATCGCGCGGTTGGGTTTTCCGGTGTGGTGCCGGTTCGCGACGCCCCGGGGCGTCGCCGCCAGTTGGCTTCCTGGCGCCTATGGCGAACCGGTGACAATCGGCGAGGTGAAGATCGCGCCTGGCGACTATGTCGTTGCGGATGGGGATGGCGCGGTGCTGGTGCCCGCGGCACGTGCGCACGACGTCGCCAAGGCGGCAGAATCAGCCGTGGCCGTCAAGCAGCGCATCCGCGCCGACATCGTCGCCGGCATCGATCCGCTTGAGGCCCATTTGCGCCATCGAAGACCGCGAAACGGCGATCCGTCTTGAGCCGGCACCGTGCCGCACGTTTCCCGGTCCAAGAACCTGTCCGATTCGAGCGGCCGTGACTAAGGGCCCGGGTCATCGCCGACCATCTCCAGCGACACCACGTTGCTGTTGATGACGACCTTGCCACGCTCAACGAAGTTTACGGTCACCCGCTCGCCGGCCACCGACTGGACCTGGCCGACGCCCCATTCCGGCAGGTCCGGATGCCGGACAAGGGCGCCTGGCACCAAAGGATCCGCAAAATCCATCATTCTCCCCCGCATTCCGGCGGCTGCCGGAAAGTTGCGTCCCCTAAAGATATGCTACAACGATATGATCTTGGGGCAATCGCCGAGCCATACCATTACTGAAGGAGGACGACGGAGTGTCGTTGCCGATGGGGTCACTGCCGGTACGGGTCGCCGAGTTGATGTGTTCGCGGCTGTGCCACGACCTGATCAGTCCGGTGGGCGCCATCAACAACGGCGTCGAACTGGTCTCCGAACTGGGACCGGCCGAAACGGTCGAGGCCATGGACCTGATCGCCGACAGCGGCCTGCGGGCCGCCGCGCGTCTGCAACTCTATCGCCTGGCCTACGGTGCCGCCGGCGGTCAGGCGGGGATCGGCCTGGACGAGGCGGCGGAGGCGGTTCGGCGCTACCTGTCCTTCACAAGGCTCACATTTGACGGGTTTCCCGCCGCCGAACGGCTTCCCGACCCCGTGCCGGCCGGAACCGCGAAGATGGTGGCCAACACCGTTCTGTTGGCGGAAGAATGCGCGCGGATCGGCGGCGAACTTTCTGTCGGCGTCGAGGGCGATACACTCCTGTTTGTTGTTCGGGGCCGAAATGCTGACCTGTCGAGCGATGCCTCGGAGGCGCTGTCGGGGAAGACGCCGCCAGAGGACCTGACGGCCCGGACGGTACAAGCTTATGTTGCCGGTCAGTTGGCGATACACTACGGATTTGCTCTGGATTGCAGTGCAAACAGTGACGGACAGGTAACTCTCTCCCTGCGTTTGAATTCCTAATAAAATGGTAACGGATCGATTTTGCGTGTGATCATAGCAATACATGGGTGCCTTTTGTTGAATCCGTTGGCTGATGTTCGAAAGCTCAAGCGCTGATCGCTTTGTCCTAGACTTTACAGGTTCTTAATCAGTTCCTGCGAGGGTCGCTCAATGGCGGCGACGGGTACCCGGCCCGCTGCCTCCCAGCGTCGGTTTTCGACTCACTATGCCACCGGTCAGCGGAGATGCCGCCATGGACGACCTGCTCAGCGAATTTCTTACTGAGACTTCTGAGAACCTGTCAGTACTTGACGTTGAGCTGGTAAAGCTTGAACAGAATCCCAATGATCCTGGCCTTCTGGGCAACATCTTCCGCCTGGTGCATACCATCAAAGGGACTTGCGGTTTTCTCGGTTTGCCGCGGCTCGAGGGCGTGGCCCATGCTGCGGAGAATGTGCTCGGGAAGTTCCGCGAGGGTGAGCTTGAAGTCACCGAGAGCGCCGTCACGGTGGTTCTTGAGGCCCTGGATCGCATCAAGCTGATCGTATCCGGGTTGGAGGCGACCGAGCAGGAACCCGATGGCGACGATGTTGATCTGATTGCCCGACTGAATGCAGTGGCCGATGGCGGGGCCTCCGATATGCCGGTCGGGGCTGGCGACGCGGTGGCAGACGAAACGGGGATCGAAGACGAAGCGGAACTGGACATGGCGGCTGCCATGGCCGCCGCCGACGATGCGGTGACCGAAGACGGGGATGTGGCGAGCCCGGCCGAAGATGATGCGGTCCCGGACGACGACGCATTCGCCGAAATGGCGCCGGCCAGCGAGCCGCCGCCGGCGCCTGAGCCGACCGCACCGTCTGCGCCGGTCGTGAAGGCGAGCCCGCCTGCGGTGGCTGAGCAGCGCGACACCAAGGATGGGCCGGTCGAAGCGGCGGAATCCGCGGTCGCCAACCAGTCGATCCGGGTCAACGTGGATCTGCTTGAAAACCTGATGACCACGGTGTCGGAGCTGGTGCTGACCCGCAATCAGCTGCTCCAGATCCTTCGCGGCCAGAAGGAAAGCGAATTTGCCGCGCCGCTGCAGCGGTTGAACCACGTCACCTCGGAGCTGCAGGAAGGGGTGATGAAGACCCGCATGCAGCCGATCGGTAACGCGTGGGCTAAATTGCCGCGGCTGATCCGCGATCTGAGCCATGACCTCGGCAAGAAAATCGAGCTGCAGATGTTCGGCCAGGACACCGAGCTGGATCGCCAGGTGCTGGAGCTGATCAAGGATCCGCTGACCCATATGGTCCGGAATTCGGCCGACCACGGCATCGAACTCCCGGCCGACCGGATCGCCGCCGGCAAGCCGGAAACCGGCGTCGTCCGCCTGAACGCCTTCCATGAAGGCGGACACATCATCATCGAAATCACGGATGATGGTCAGGGGCTGGCATGCGAGAAGCTGAAGGCCAAAGCCGTCGCGAACGGTCTGGCGACCGAGTCCGAACTAGCGACGATGAGCGAGTCGCAGATCCAGCAGTTCATCTTCAAAGCTGGTTTCTCAACGGCGGAGAAGGTGACCAGCGTGTCGGGCCGCGGCGTCGGCATGGATGTGGTCCGAACCAACATCGAGAAGATCGGTGGCGCGATCGAGCTGAAGTCGGCGGAAGGGCGCGGGTCGACCTTCGTCATCAAGATCCCGCTGACGCTGGCCATCGTTTCGGCCCTGGTGGTGGAAGCCGCCGGCGAGCGGTTCGCCATCCCACAGATCAGCGTGGTGGAACTGGTGCGCGCAGGCGGCCATTCGGAGCATACGGTGGAGCGGCTCAACGGCGCCCGGGTGCTGCGGCTGCGGGACCGGTTGCTTCCGCTGGTCAGCCTGCGGGACCTGCTGCGGCTGAACACCTCGGATACCGAGGATCAGGAGACATTCATCGTCGTCGCCCAGGTGGGCACCTACACCTTCGGCATCGTCGTCGACCGGGTGTTCGATACCGAGGAGATCGTGGTCAAGCCGGTGGCGCCGCTGCTGCGCCATATCGAGATGTTCTCCGGCAACACCATCCTGGGTGACGGCAGCGTCATCATGATCCTGGACCCCAACGGAATCGCGTCGGCAACCGGCGAAATCACCCTGGCCGAGTCCATGGAGACGAGCACGACGGCCGAGACGCGGGCCTCTTCGGAGGACAAAGTGGCCCTTCTGCTGTTCCAGGCCGGCGGTGGTGCGCCGAAGGCCGTCCCCCTGGCACTGGTTGCCCGCCTGGAGGACATCGAACTGGCCAAAGTCGAAGCCTCCGTCGGCCAGCTTGTCGTCCAGTACCGCGGCCGCTTGATGCCGCTGGTCCCCTTCGATCCGGGGTTCATGCTGGAGCCCGAAGGACGGCGTCCGGTCCTGGTCTTCGCCGACGGCGATCAGTCGATGGGCCTGATCGTCGACGAAATCGTCGACATCGTCGAAGAGTCGCTGAACGTGGAGCTGACCGGCGAACAACATGGGCTGCTGGGCAGCGCCATCATCGCCGGCAAGGCCACCGACGTCATCGATGCCGGCACCTACCTGACCCAGGCCTATCGCGACTGGTTCGGCTCGAACAGCGAAGCCCTTGTGGACCATCGGACGCATCGGGTCCTGCTGGTCGATGACAGCCCGTTCTTCCGCAACATGCTGGTGCCGCTGTTGGGTGTTGCCGGCTACGAAGTCGTCACCGTCGGCAGCGCGGACGAGGCGCTGAAGCTGTGCGAGAATGGCGACACCTTCGATGTCATCGTCAGCGATATCGAGATGCCGGGCACCAACGGGTTCGATTTCGCCCGGATGGTGCGCGACGGCAGCCGCTGGGCGGACCTGCCGATCGTTGCGCTTTCCTCGCACGCGACGCCGGCCGATCTTGACCGCGGGCGGCAAGCCGGGTTTACCGACTACGTGGCAAAGTTCGACCGCGAAGCGTTGCTCATGACCTTGTCGCAGACTTTGGCTGAAGCCCAGGAACACGAGGCGGCGGCCTGACCGGCCGTTCGCCTTGCGTCGGTCTGGAAGGAGGCCGATACCGTGTCGCATGACAGCCGAACGACGATGGTAAACGGCGATGAAAACCTGCTTGGTCGTGGATGACTCGCGCGTCGTCCGAAAGGTGGCGCGCAAGATCCTGGAAGACCTCGATTTCAACTGCACCGAGGCGGAGGACGGCCAGAAGGCGATGGAAGCCTGTGCCGGCAACATGCCCGACGCGGTGCTGCTGGACTGGAACATGCCGGTGATGTCCGGCATCGAGTTCCTGAGGCGATTGCGGAAGATGGCCGGCGGCGAGGCGCCCAAAGTGGTGTTCTGCACCACGGAGAACGACCTGGCGCACATACAGGAGGCGCTCAGTGCCGGGGCCAACGAGTACATCATGAAGCCCTTCGACAGCGACATCATTCAGACCAAGTTCGCCCAGGTGGGCCTGATCTGAGCAGGACCTGCAGATGCTGAAACCTGCCGAAAGACCACAGAGCGCCGGAAAACCGGCCCCGGATCCCTACCGCGTCATGGTCGTCGACGATAGCGCGGTAATCCGCGGTCTGCTGTCGCGCGCATTGGAGCAGGACCCGGACATCCGCATCGTTGCCTCCGTCGGCAACGGCGAACTGGCGGTCAGCCAGGTCAAGCGCCAGCCGATCGACGTGGTGGTGCTGGACATCGAGATGCCGGTCATGGACGGATTGACCGCGCTGCCCAAGATCATCGCCGCGTCGCCGACGACGAAGGTGATCATGGCGTCGACGCTGACCAAGCGGAACGCCGAGATCAGCCTGCGGGCGATGTCGTTGGGGGCGGCCGACTACGTGCCGAAGCCGTCGGCCACCCGCGATATCCACGCTGGCGACGACTTCCGGCGCGAGCTGCTGACCAAGGTCAAGACGTTCGCCGCCCAGGCTGTGGCAGCCGGCGGCACGGCGCGGCGCAACGCGGGATCGACCCGGCCCCTGCCGACACGCTCGACTGCGGGCAGCGTCCGGCCGGCGGGGTCGACGAAGATCACGCTGCGGCCGATGCCGATGCGCTTCGATCCCCGGCTGATCGCCATCGGCAGTTCGACCGGCGGGCCGCAGGCTTTGTTCGAGGTGATCGGCGGTCTGAAGGGGCTGTCGATGCCGATCGTCATCACGCAGCACATGCCGGCCACCTTCACGACCATTCTGGCCGAACACATCACCCGGCAATGCGGCGTTCCGACGGTCGAGGCCAAAGACGGGGACGTCCTGGTTGGCGGGCGCGCCTATGTCGCGCCGGGGGATTATCACATGACCGTTGCGAGCAACGGCGGAAGCCTGGTCCTGAAGATCAATCAACAGCCGCCGGAAAACTTCTGCCGGCCGGCCGTTGATCCGATGATGCGCAGCATCGTCGCGGCGGTCGGCGGCCGGGTCCTGGCCCTAATCCTCACGGGCATGGGGCAGGACGGCATGAAGGGATGCCGAGAGGTTGCCGCAGCCGGCGGTGTTCTGGTCGCCCAGGACGAAGCCACCAGCGTCGTCTGGGGCATGCCCGGTGCGGTTGCGGGCGACGGCACGTGCAACGCGGTGTTGCCGCTCAAGGAGATTGGCCCACACCTCCGCAAGCTTGCCATGCGGTCAGCGGCGTGAGGCGAGGCGACAGGGAACCGGCCATGAAGCCCGATGATTTCGAAATGTTTCAGCAGCTTCTGCGCCAGCGCTCCGGCCTCGTGCTGTCGCGGGACAAGGCGTACCTGCTGGAGTCCCGGCTGCTGCCCGTTGCCCGGCGGACGGGGCTGAAAAGCCTCGACGAGCTTGCCGTCGCCGTTCGGACTAAGAAGGACGAAACCCTTCTGCGCGCCATCACGGAAGCGATGACCACGAACGAGTCGTCATTCTTCCGCGACATGAAGCCCTTTGATCAGTTCCGTAACTTCATCCTTCCCAAGTTGCTGACCAGTCGGGCGAGCCAGAAGTCGATCCGCATCTGGAGTGCCGCCTGCTCCTCCGGTCAGGAGCCCTACTCGCTGTCGATGATCCTGAAGGACGAGGCCGCGAAACTGGCCGGGTGGCGCATCGAGATCGTGGCTACCGACCTGTCGTCGGAAATCCTGGAGAAGGCAAAGGCTGGCGTATACACCCAGTTCGAAGTGCAACGGGGCCTGCCGATCAACTATCTGGTCAAGCACTTCAAGCAGCGCGGCGATAAATGGGAGCTCAACCCCGATATCCGGCGCATGGTGACTTTCCGTGAATTCAACCTGCTGACCGATTTGTCCCCGCTGGGCAAGTTCGATGTCGTGTTTTGCCGGAACGTGCTGATCTACTTCGATCAGCAAAACAAGGCCAAGGTCCTGAACGGCATCTCAAAGCAGATCCCGCCGGACGGTGTGCTTTATCTCGGCGGTGCCGAAACGGTACTGGGCGTCACCGACAAGTTCCGTCCCGTCGAGGGTCAGCGGGGTGTCTACGAGCTGACCGCAGGCGGGGCCGGATCGGCCGCGCGACCGGCGGCGACGCCGTCCTTCGGTACCCGATCGACGCTTGCGGCCGGCGGCCGCTGACGCCCGACAGGGCGGCGCACGGGTGCCAGCCGTCCTGAGCCGGCCGGTTCAGCCCGACTGTGCGGTCCGGGAAACGGACAAGTCCGCCGGCGGCTGAACCGAAAGCCTGCCGGTCACCGGCGTCTCGCCCTCATAGCCCTCGAGCAGCATCGACCCATCGGCCGGGCAGGCGTCCATGGCCAGGCGCGTGCGCTCGTTCAGGATGGGCGGACGGACCCAGCCGAACCCGGGAACCTCGCTCGGTACCGTCTCGCGCATTGCCGCCAGCCGCTCCGATGAGAGGATCGAATGGGAGCGGCCCCGAAACTCGCTGTTCAGCCAATGGTTGGTCACGCACCGTGCGGGGGTGTGGACGCGGGCACGGTTGGGCATCCGTTCGATAACCGCGCTGTGGTCGGGCCGTGTTCCGACGATCGTGAAGATTACCGGAAGGGTGACCGCTGTTTCGCTCAACCACGCGCGGGCTTCGTCGAAGCCACGGCAGTGCCGGAAAACGTCCCGGAGCAGCATCACCGGTGGCCGGGCGCCCGACCGCCAGGCGATGCGGCGAGCGACCAGCCAGTCGCCGGGCAAACCAAAGCGCGTGAGCGGCCCGGGGGCCTGGTTGATGGCGATGGCGAAACGGCCGGGCGCCATGCCCTGGACGCTGCCGACAAATCCGGGCCAGGTGATGTTGAACCAGGATCCTGCCGGATCGTCGATCTCCGCCACCACCACGGCCGAACCGAGGGCCTTCAGGCCCCAATCGAGCGTGCGCAGCAGGCGTGGCCGCCCGTCCGGCCCGACATGCGCGGCCGAAGTGCAGGCCCATTCGTAGCTGAGATTGAGCATCCACGCGCCGGGCTGGCCCACGCGTCGGGCCACCTCGGCGATCTCGTCTGCTTCGGCCAGCCCGTTGCGTTGGGCCCAGTGTCGGGAAAGCCGGTCGCCAAGCGCGATGACCGGAACGGTGTAGCCGCGCCGGGCCGCCCGCAGCACGGTCGCCAACCGGTCCGGACAGCGCGACACCAGTGTGGGCAGCCCTTCGCGCCCCAAACGGACCAATGGGATGGTCGGAAGCAGATCCTGGGTCATGACGACGCCTCTCCGGCTCCGGCGTAGGCGCTGCGCCAGACCCGGGGGCTGGGTGGCGCCAACCGGCACGTTTCCGGGATATGGGCGTTTGCTTGATCGCAGGCAACGGCACGCCGAGCGCCAAGATCAACGCGACGGCGCAGCCGGACGGTGCCCAGGGGACCGGTGGGATCGCAGCGAACCGACGTCTGTCAGCGGGCGCCCAGCCCTGCGGCTGATGCGCCCGCCCGGTGCCGGGACGTCAGGCCGCTGCTTCGGCGGCAGCCGGCTGCGGGTCGCGCAGCACGTAGCCGCGGCCCCAGACGGTCTCGATGTAGTTCTCGCCGGCGGCAGCCGAGAGTTTCTTGCGCAGCTTGCAGACGAAAACGTCGATGATCTTCAGTTCCGGCTCGTCGATGCCGCCATAGAGATGGTTCAGGAACATCTCCTTGGTCAGCGTCGTACCCTTGCGCAGGGACAGCAACTCGAGGATGCCGTATTCCTTGCCGGTCAGGTGCAACGGGCGGCTGTCGACTTCGACCGTGCGCGTGTCCAGGTTCACGCTCAGCCGGCCGGTCCGGATGATGCTGTCGGAATGGCCCTTGGAACGCCGGACGATGGCGTGAATGCGGGCGATCAGCTCGCGCTTGTCGAAGGGCTTGGTGACGTAGTCGTCGGCACCGAAGCCGAGTCCCTTGATCTTGGCATCGAGCTCGGTCAGGCCCGACAGGATCAGCGTCGGCGTGTCGACCCGGGCCGCCCGCAGGCGCCGCAGCACCTCGTACCCGTCGATGTCGGGCAGCATCAGGTCGAGCAGGATAATGTCATAGTCATAGAGCTTGCCGATCTCCAGGCCGTCCTCGCCAAGATCGGTCATATCGACGACAAATCCCTCGGGCTGGAGCATCAGCTGGATGCTCTTTGCCATGGCGGTATCGTCTTCCACAAGCAAGACGCGCATGGTTTTGCTCCGCGTTGAAAGGCTTTAAAGGGGGACGGTTCCGACGCCGTCAGCACCGTCTCTTAACTTTAATGAAGATTAACGTTAAGAGGTAAACACATTGTTAATGCAGATCAGTTCGTGGGGTGTGGTTTTACCGCGCCTTAACCGAGGTCTGCGATGGTGGGAACCCGAGGGGCGCGCGATGGCGGCCCCGTTCCCCCGTCAGGTCGGAGCCAGCCGTGCGGGCATTGCTGCGGTCGCTGCTCGACGAAATCGAAGGCATTCAGGAGACCAAGCTGTTCGGCCGAGTAACCTCGGTTCTCGGCCTGCTGGTCGAGGTCGGCGGTGTCGAACAGTATCTCTCCATCGGTGCACGATGCGTGGTGATCGCCCGTGGCGGGCGTCGCGTGCCCTGCGAGGTCGTCGGCTTCCGGGGCGGCCGGGCGCTGCTGATGCCGCTGGGGTCTATCGACGGCGTCGGTCTTGGCTGCCGCGCCGAGGTCGGCGAGCCGCAGCCGGCGATCTATCCCACCCAGGCCTGGTTGGGCCGGGTCGTCAACGCGCTTGGCGAACCGATCGACGGCAAAGGGCCGCTGCCCCACGGCAATCATCCCGCGCCCCTGCGCAACACGGCCCCGCCGGCCAGCCAGCGGACGCGCGTCGGATCGAAATTCGATCTGGGCATCCGGGCGCTGAACACGTTCGTGACCATGTGCCAGGGGCAGCGCATGGGTATCTTCTCCGGATCCGGCGTGGGCAAGTCGATCCTGATGTCGATGATCGCCCGCTACACTTCCGCGCAGGTCAACGTCATCGGCCTGATCGGCGAGCGCGGGCGTGAGGTTCAGGAGTTTCTGGCCGACGACCTGGGCGAAGAGGGGCTGTCCCGCAGCGTCGTGGTTATCGCGACATCGGACGAACCCCCGCTGATGCGGCGTCAGGCTGCCTACACCACCATGGCGATTGCCGAACACTTCCGCGACCAGGGGCTGCATGTGCTGTGCATGATGGACAGCATCACCCGGTTCGCGATGGCCCAGAGGGAGATCGGCCTGTCGGCCGGTGAGCCGCCGACCAGCAAGGGCTATCCGCCGACAACCTTCAGTGAGCTGCCGCGCCTCCTGGAACGCGCCGGGCCCGGAACCGGGGGCGGCGCAATCAGCGGCATCTTCACGGTTCTGGTGGAAGGGGACGACCACAACGAGCCGATCGCCGACGCCGTGCGCGGCATTCTGGACGGGCATATCGTCATGGAACGGTCGATCGCCGAACGCGGCCGGTACCCGGCGATCAACGTGCTGAAATCCGTGTCGCGGACCCTTCCGGGCTGCAACACGGTCGAGGAGAACACCGTGGTCCAGCGGGCCAAGCAGGTTCTCGCCACCTATGAGGACATGGCGGAGATGATCCGGCTGGGGGCCTACCGCAAGGGGACGGACGCCAGCGTCGACCAGGCCATCGGCTTCTATCCGGCGATCGAGGCGTTCCTGAAGCAGGATAAGAAGGAGCGCACGGACATCGCCACCGGCCTGGCCGCCCTGGCCAATGTTCTTGGGCTGCCCGTGCCCGGTGCGGCGGAGGCGGCGTCGTGACCGATCTGCAACCGCTGATCCGCCTGCACCGCTGGCAGCTCGACGAGAAGCGGCGCGCCCTGGCCGAGTTGGAAGCGCTGTCCGACCGCCTTCACGAACAGGTGGGGCAACTGGATGAAGAACTGGCCCGGGAGCAGGCATTCGCGGCCCAGGCGGCCGAACCGCCCCAGGGCTTTGGCGCCTATACGCAGGCGATGCTGGACCGCAAGTCCCGGCTGAACGAGTCCATTGAGGAAGTCCGCCAGCAGATTGCTACCTCGCGGGACCAGATTGCCGAAGCGTTTCAGGAGTTGAAGCGGTTCGAACTGGTTCAGGAGGACCGGGACCGGCGGGAAGCGGCGCGCCGCAAGCGCCGCGAAACCCAGACCTATGACGAGATCGGCACGTCGCGGCACCACCGCCGCAAGGAAGCCGGCGCAACGGATTAGGCGGCCGACGTCCGGTCAGGCCGAAACGTTGGCACGCGGGCCCAGTCGTCCCTGGGTGGCCAAGTCCATCCAGAACCTTGGGCCGGACTGGAGCGTCAGCGACCCCACCAGGCCGGACGCCTGGCATGCCGCCTCGAACACCTTGACCGCCTCGGCCCGGGCTTCGCGCGGCAGGGCACGGTAGGTCCGCAAGGCCAGATCGAAGCGCTTCACGTTCATCATGCCTTCCAACTGAACCGGACCCAGTTGGCTCAGCTCCAGGTCGATCTGGAACCGTTTTCCGCGTCGCTTCCGGCGGCCGGCCGGATCATCCTGCTCGGGATCCGCCAGGATGCTGAACCGCAGGCCGTGCAGTTCCCCGCCGAACAGGAACGGGATCGTGACCGGCCGGGCCTCGCCGGCCAGGCCTGGCGCAGCGTCGCCGCGGCCCATGGCGGCGAAATCCGCCGTCAGCCGGCCGAGCAGGTCGCCGCGGCCGGCCGCGTCGAGGGTGGCCGAGGCACGTTCACCCAGCCAGCCCCTGGAATCGCCGCCCCTGACGGCGAAGAAGAACAACAGCAGCGAGGCGGTCAGTCTGGACCCTGGTTGCGGCACCAGCGCGCGCATCACCTGGCCGGCCAGCGCATCGTTGCCCTGGGCCAGGACCTGCAGCGTCTCCGTCAGGCTGCGGAGCATGCGGGTTCCAGGCACTGACTGCTCGGCCGCGGGCAGGGCTTGCGACGTCGCCAGGAGGTGGGCGGGCGGCAAGGGGACGGCGGGTCGCGTCGATGGTGACGGCGCGGCGAGACGGTCCGCACTTGCCGCAAGGGCCGGCATACCGCCGGATGAGGACGCCGAACCGGGGGCTGCGCCCGGGCTACCGGTCCCTGTCGTCGGTGCGGCCTGGATACCCGGCGGCGCCGCGGCGGGCGCGGGCTGACCGGGCCGGGCGACCGGTGCTGTGGCGCCGGGCGACAGTTGGCCGGCGGTCGGTCCACCCGGCGCGGTCCGTTGCCCGAGCATCTGCGCGGTCAGACTTACAGAGGTGTTGCTGCCCGCTTGCCCCGTGCCGGTCGCTGGGGTGGGCGGGGAGGCCGGCGGCAAGGCTGGTTGCCCTGGGGATGCAGCGGTCGACGCCTGGGGGAGGAGCCCGCCCGGTGCGGCTGGCACCGGGGATGCTGCCGTAGGCGCGGCTGGCATCGCTGTTGGAGCCGACACCGTGCCGCCGGATGGCGGCGTCAGGATGAAGGCGGTCAGACCGCGCTGGTTGAGCTGGGCGGCCGGGTTGGCGCCGGCCGGCGGTGGGATGTGCAGGCTGATCTGCCCTTTGGCCACGACGGTCTTGCCGGCGTTCAGCAGGATCTCGCCGAGTTGGGTCCGAAGCGGAATGGTACCGTCGGGTTTGGGCTGCTGGACGGTTCCGCTGAGGATCAAGGGGCGGGCGCTGTTGATCAGCCGGGCCAGCAGGGCATCGGGAAGCCGGACGACTTCCACCCGCTCGGCCGGCGTTGCCCCATGCGCGGCGGGCGGCGCCGTCGTAGCGGTGCCGACGGGCTGGGTCGGGGGAAGTTGTGGGCTGGCGGTCACCTGGGTCCCGGCGCCAGGCGCCGCGCGATGGCCATGACGTCCGTCGCCGCTTCGGTGTTCGGTGACCGCACCAGCAGGGGCGTCTGGGCGCGAATGGCCTCGCGCACCCGGCGGTCCGCGCGGACGATGCCGGCCAGCGGCGGGGCGATCTTCAGGAAGTTCTGGCAGGCATTGAGCAGCGTTCGATAGGTGCGGTCGCCGTCCGCCGGTGTCGACGCCATATTGATGATGACGCGGACATCAAGGTCGGGGCGCTGCTGATGCATCACCTTGATGAAGGCGTAGGCGTCGGTCAGGGCGGTCGGCTCTTCGGTGGTGACGACCAGGATCTGGCTGGCCATACCGGCAAGCTGGCTGACCGACCGGTCGACGCCGGCCCCCAGATCGATCAACAACCGGTCGTAGGCGCCGCCCAGCTCGCGAAGGTCGCCCTGCAACTCCCCGAGACGGTGCGGCGATGTCCGGGCCAGGCTGCCGCTGCCGGAACGCCCCGCGATGATGTCGAAACCGCCGGCGTCGAACCGCTGGGCCGCCGCGGCCAGTCCGATGGTTCCCTCAAGCACCGCGCCAAGGTCGCGCTTGGGCATCAGCCCGAGCTGGATGTCCACATTGGCCAGCCCGATATCCCCGTCGAACAGCAGGGTCCGCTGTCCCATCTTGGCCAAAGCGTGGGCCAGCGAAATCGCCAGCCAGGTCTTGCCCACGCCGCCTTTGCCGCTGGCGATGGCCGTGATGCCGTTGGGGGCGCCGTCGGCGCCGGCGGCGATGCTGGCTTCGGTCATGGTGGACATATCATTCGGTTCCCGTGCGTTGACTGTGCGCGGCGGCGACTGTTGGAATGAAGTGTTCGGCTAGCCCGAACGGATCGGCCGGTTGCAGACCGTCCTTGATGCGCGGCGTGTCGCCGATCTCCGCCAAGGCGAGATCCGCTGCGGCGGCCGCCGCCAGGACGGTGCCCAGCCGGCGGCTCATATCGACGCGGGTGACGATCATCCGCCGCGCGCCCAGTTCGCGGAACACCGCGGCGATATCGGCCGCCTCCATGTGATCGATGCCGGCGGGCAGGACCAAAACCGGCTCGATCTCGGCGACCGCCACATGGCGGCCGAGTTCCGACATCTGCGCGATGTCGAGATGGTTGCAACCGGCACTGTCGACGACGGCGCAGTCGCAGTTGCCGACGGCAAGCAGCCCGTCGACGAGATGTTGCGGGGTTTCGGCGCGGATCGGGTCGATGCGAAGCTGCCGGGCGAAGGCCGCAAGCGTCTCCGCACCGCCGGTCCGCTTGGTGTCGATCGTCAGCAATCCGGCCTTGCGGCCGTCCATGACCGTCCGTGCCGCCAGCTTCGCGGCCGTCTGCGTCTTGCCGGCCCCGGGGGGACCGACCAGCATGACCGGCGGTGCGGTGCGGCCGGGGGCGGGAAGCGGATCGAAGCGGATAAGCTCCTCCAGTGCGGCACCTAAAGCGACCGTGGCGTTGGGCCAGCGGCGACTTTCGGCGATGGCCAGGACTTCGTCGCCGATCGCGGCCGGGATGCGATGGAACCGCAGGTTCCGGTAGACCTCGTCGACGATGTCTCCGGCCGGCTCAGGCCCCCTGGCGCGACCGTTGGCCGGCGCCATCGCCAGGCTCGGCGGCCCCGGATCGACATCCGGTTCGTCGATCGCCACGGTGACCCGGACACCCCCGCCCTCGTCATCCTGGGTGGCGACGACGATCACATCGTCGCCCAGGGTTTCCCGCACCACGTTCATGGCTTCGGTGGACGTGGGGGCGGTGAACGATCTCAGACGCACGGCTGCATGCCTTCCAGGAGACCCACGCTAGACCTGACCCAGGGTCTTGATCTTGGCCTTGGGATGGATCTCGTTCTGCGACATCACGACCGTTGAGGGGCGGAACCGCTCAACGATGGAACGGACATAGGCGCGGATTGCCGGGCTGGTCAGCAGCACCGGGCTTTCGCCCATCATCGCATGGCGCTCGAAAGTCTGGCGAACCAGGGTGATGAACTCCTGAAGCCGGCTGGGCGCCATCGCCAGCTGCCGGTCTTCCCCGTCGCCGATGATGGCTTCGGCAAACGCCTGTTCCCATTGCGGCGACAGGGTGATCAGCGGAATGAAGCCGGACTCGTTGGTGCTGGCGGAGGAAAGCTGCCGCGCCAGGCGGGCGCGCACATGCTCGGTGATCGTGCTGATGTTGCGGGTGTACCCGCAGGCCTCGGCGATGCCTTCCAGGATGCCCGGCAGGTCGCGGATCGAGATCCGTTCGCCCAGGAGGTTCTGCAGCACCCGCTGCAGGCCGCCGACGGTGATCTGGCCGGGGATGACATCGGCCACCAGCTTCTGGTGGTCCTTGTCCATCTCGTCCAGCAGCTTCTGGGTCTCCGCGTAGGACAGCAGCTCGGACATGTGCTCCTTGACCATCTCGGTCAGGTGCGTGGTGATCACCGTCTGGGGGTCGACCACCGTGTAGCCCTTGAACATCGCCTCTTCGCGGTTGCCGGCGTCGATCCACATGGCCGGCAGGCCGAAGGTCGGCTCGACGGTCTGCTCGCCGGGCAGGGTGATGGCATCGCCCCGCGGATCCATGACCAGCAGCATGTTCGGGCGAACGTCGCCGTCGCCGGCCATGATCTCCTTGATACGCAGGGAGTAGGCGTTGGCGCCGAGCTGCAGGTTGTCCTGAATCCTGACCGACGGCATCACGAAGCCGAGTTCCGCGGCGATCTGCCGGCGCAGTCCCTTGATCTGGTCGGTCAGGCGGTGCCCGCCTTCGCCGTTGATCAGCGGCAGCAGCCCGTATCCCAGCTCCAACCGGATCTGGTCGATCGCCAGGGACGACGAGATCGGTTCTTCGGAAACGGGTGCGGGGGCCTGGCTGGCGATCTCCGCCAGGGCTTCCTCCTCGGCCACCGAAGCCTGTGTCCGCTGGACCCGATAGGTCATGTAGCCCATCAGCCCGGCCAGGGTCAGGAAGGGCAGCATGGGGATGCCGGGCAGCAGGGCCAGGCAGACCAGCAGAAACGCGCTGAGCCCCATGGCCTTGGGATAATGTCCAAGCTGGCCCACGACAGCCCGGTCGGTGCTGCCGCGCATGCCACCCTTGGACACCAGCAGGCCGGCGCCGACGGAGACGATCAGAGCGGGGATCTGGCTCACCAGGCCGTCGCCGACGGTCAGCAGGGTGAAGCTCTGCGCCGCCGCGCCGATCGACATCTCGTGCTGGGTCGTGCCGATGATGATGCCGCCGACCACGTTGATGAACGTGATCATGATCCCGGCGATGGCATCGCCGCGGACGAACTTGGCCGCGCCGTCCATGGCGCCGAAAAAGTTGCTCTCGTCCTCCAGGTCCTGCCGGCGGGTCCGGGCTTCCTTCTCGTCGATCAGGCCGGACGAAAGATCGGCGTCGATGGCCATCTGCTTGCCCGGCATCGCGTCCAGGTTGAACCGGGCCGAGACCTCGGCGATGCGGCCCGAACCCTTGGTGATGACCACGAAGTTCACGATCACCAGGATGCCGAACACGATCAGGCCGATGACGAAGTTGCCGCTCATCACGAACGCGCCGAAGGCTTCGATGACGTGTCCGGCGGCGTCCGGCCCGGTGTGCCCTTCGGCCAGGATCAGCCGTGTGGAGGCCAGGTTGAGGGCCAGCCGCATCATGGTGGCGATCAGCAGGATCGTCGGGAAGGAGCTGAAGTCGAGCGGCCGCTGCAACATCAGCACCGTCATCAGGATCAAGACCGAGAAGGTCATCGACACCGTCAGGGCGATGTCCAGCATCCAGGCCGGCATCGGCAGGATGAGCACGACCAGGATGGCGACGATGCCCAGCGCCATCGCCGTATCGCTGCGGCGGATCGTGTCCAGGAGCTGGCGGCCGATATTGGCCAGGGCATCGGCCCCGCCGCCGCCCGCGTCCGGTCCGGACTGTGCTGCGTCGCTCTGGTCAGACATCGCCTTGCCTGCCGATCGGCATCAGGGACGAAGGGGGCGCGTCAGACGAAGGCCCGTTCCGGTTCGCCCGGCATCGGCACCGGCAGGCCCTCGTCGCTGTACTGCTTGAGCTTGTTGCGCAACGTCCGGATGGAGATGCCCAGAATGTTGGCGGCGTGCGTCCGGTTGCCCAAGGTGTGCTGAAGCGTCTCCAGGATCAGGTCCCGCTCGACCTCCGCCACAGTCCGTCCCACCAGATTGCCCGACGCAGCCGGCGGCGCCGCGTCGATGGCCGCCGGCTGGGCTACCGCTGCGCTGCCGAAGGGTGGGAGGGGGGCTGCGGCCGGTTCTTCGGCGCCCAGGCTCTGGCCGGACAGCATGATGGCGGCGGGTTCGATCGAGGCTTCCACCGAGAGCAGGACCGCGCGGTGCAGCGTGTTCTCCAGCTCGCGCACATTGCCCCGCCAGTGATGCGCCAGCAGCATCTGCGATGCCTCAGGCGACAAGGCCTTGGGATCGAGGTCGTTGATCTCGGCGTACTTGCGGGCGAAATGCTCCGCCAAGAGCTCGATGTCCTGGGGGCGCTCCCGCAGCGACGGAACCCGCAGGTTGACGACGTTCAGGCGGAAGAACAGGTCCTCGCGGAACGTGCCGGCCTTCACCTCGGCTTCCAGGTCCCGGTTCGAGGTGGCGATCAGGCGGATGTCGACCTTGATGGCCGCGGTCCCGCCGACCCGGTCGATCTCCCGCTCCTGAATGGCGCGCAGCAGCTTGGCCTGGAGCCGCGGATGCATCTCCGAGATCTCGTCCAGGAGCAGGGTGCCGCCGTTGGCTTCCTCGAATTTGCCGATACGGCGGGCGACCGCGCCGGTGAACGCGCCCTTCTCGTGGCCGAAGAGTTCGGACTCCAGCAGGTTCTCCGGGATAGCGGCACAGTTGACCGACACGAAGCCGGCATCCTTGCGCCGGCTCTTGCGGTGGAGAAACCGCGCCATCAGCTCCTTGCCGGTGCCGCTTTCGCCGGTGATCAGCACCGACGCATCCGACGGTGCAACCTGCTGGGCCAGGCGCATGCATCGGGCCATGGCCGGATCGCGGGTGACGATCGCGTGGCTCTCCTGCGACACCGCCTCCAGAATGGCGGCGATCAGCTCAGCATCCGGGGGCAGGGGGACGTATTCCTTGGCGCCGGCCCGGATCGCCCGCACAGCGGCCTGGGCATCGGTGCCGATCCCGCAGGCGACCAATGGAACATGGATGCGTTCCTGCTGCAGGCTGTCGACCATGTCGCCAACCGGCTGCTTGACGTCGACCATGACCAGGTCGGCGCCCTGGCCGGCCCGCAGCGCTTCCAGCGCGCTGTCGATGGTTTCCGCGTGGGCGACCTTCGCACCCCGGGCCATGGCGATCTTGCCGGCGGTGGTGATGTGACCTTCCAGGGTCCCGACGATCAGCACGCGCATCTCTAAACTCTCCCACTGCAATCCAGCGTCGGCGCGGGCTTCAGGCCCGGTCTGACTTGATGATTTCCGTCATGGTCACGCCCAGCCGGTCTTCGACGACGACGACTTCGCCGCGGGCGACCAGCCGGTTATTGACGTAGATGTCGATCGCCTCGCCGACCCGGCGATCCAGCTCCACGACGGCCCCGCGACCCAGCTTCAGGAGCTGGT
This sequence comes from Alphaproteobacteria bacterium, assembly GCA_028281985.1. Lineage (GTDB taxonomy): Bacteria > Pseudomonadota > Alphaproteobacteria > DSM-16000 > Inquilinaceae > JANQIU01. Next base: position 32,200 of record JANQIU010000360.1, read on the forward strand.
TCACCTGCATCGTGGTCTTGCCCAGGACCGCGGAGATCTGGACCGGGATGTCGTAGATCGCCTCGAGTTCCTTGGTGATCTGGCCGGGCGGCATGTCTTCCTGGTCGGCCAGCGGTGCCGGGGTCTCCAGGTCGTCAAGGTCCAAGTTTTCGGTGCTGGTCATCAGAACTCTCCTACCCGCAGGCGCATCTCGGTTTGGTGGGGGCGTGGCCGGGCTGACCGGTCATGCGTGTTCATGTCGGGTCCCCGGGCGGTGTCGGCGGCATGGCCGGCGCGCCGTCGTCAAAGGCCCGCTTCACCGCGGCGTCGATGTCGTCCCAGACATTTCGGGCGATGCGTTCGGCGCCGCCGTCGGCCCAATCGACGCGGCAGTCGGCAGGACCCATGTCGGGATCCGACAGCAGCACGACGGATCCCTGGAACCCCAGCCGCTGGCCGATGGCGTCGATGCGGGCACGCAGGTCGTCCAGCACGCTGTCGGCAACGCGGATCACCACCCGCGGTTCGTCCAGCATGCCGCCCAGGATCTCGCGCACCATGTCCTCGATTTCCATCAGGCCGCCGCGCCGTGCCATCTGCGGCAGGCATTTGCGGGCCGTGGCGATGGCGATCTCGACGGATTGCCGGGCCAGGTCGCCATCGGCGTCGCGCTGCCGGGCGACCAGGTCGTTGATCTGGGCGAGCAGCGCTTCCAACAGCCGGTTGGCCTGGGCGTCGAACGCCTCCGCGGCGATCTGCCGTCCGGCTTCTTCGCCCTCCGCCCGGGCGGCAGCGCAGGCCTGGACGAGGTCGTCCTCGCTGAAGGTCGCCGGTGGAATGGGCGGCGGCCCTTCGGGCTCCGGCGCGGCGTCGGCCACCGGCGCCGGCGGTTCGTCGCCTGCCGGGTCGGCCTCGCCGTCGAAAGAAACCTCGAAGAGGTATTTCGTGGACGGCGCGGGCGCCTTGCCCTTGCGCCTGCCGCCAGCCTGGCCGCGATCCGTCGGCATGTCAGTAGACAAGCTCATCTTCACCCTTGCCCTCGGAGATCACGATCTCGCCCCGGGCGGCGAGGTCTTTTGCCAGCTGCACCATGTGCATTTGCGCGTCGTCGACATCCTTGAGGCGGACCGGACCCATGGCCTGCATCTCGTCGCGCAGGATCTTGCCGGCGCGTTCCGACATGTTGCTGAAGAACAGCTCGCGCAGGCTTTCCGACGCGCCTTTCAGCGCGATCGACAGCTTGTCCTTCTCGGCCACGCGCAGCATCGTCTGGACGGCGGTGGGATCCAATTGCGCCAGGTCCTCGAAGGTGAACATCAACGCCTTGATCCGCTCCGCGGCGTCGCGGTTGCGCTCTTCCAGGGCCGCCAGGAACTTGCTCTCCGTCGCCCGATCGAGGTTGTTGAAGATCTCGGCCATCAGCTCGTGGCTGTCGCGGCGGTTGGTGCGGGCGAGGTTCGACATGAACTCGGTCCGCAGCGTGCGCTCGACGTCGTCCAGCACTTCCTTCTGGACCGATTCCA
>JANQIU010000006.1 GCA_028281985.1 Alphaproteobacteria bacterium
GGGGCTTGGCATCGGGCTCTGCCTGTACTCGACCGTTGCCGACGACCTGGCCGCGGGTCGGCTGACCCGCCTGTTGGCGCCGTTCGACGCCTATGCCGAGCGGGCCGTCTATGCCGTGTATCCCCAGGGCGGCTACCTGCCGGCGAAACTCCGCTGCTTCGTCGACCATCTGGTGGTCCATTTCGGCGACGGGCAAAGGCCGGACTGACGGAGCGGTGAACCTTAGACCCGCTGAACGACGCTAGTGATTGCCCGACGCAGGCTTCATCGCCCATAGTGGGCGGGCGAGGCTCCGACTTCGGCGCGGCTCGGATTTCCGCCGGTACGCCGCTTGCGCGGAACCGCGACCTCCCGTATTGCCCATTCCCATTGCGGGTCCGGGTTTTCGAAAGCAGGAAAGACGCAGCGACACGGGTCGCGCGGCAGCAGAGTCGAGTTTTGGCGGCAGTTTCAGCGGCGCAGAGACGGGGCCTCAGGCTCTTCAAGACGTCCGGCGATATCTTGCCGGGGCTGCTGCTGGCCGGCGCCATCGCCCTGGTGGCGACGTTCATCGAACGGTATTCCGGCGTGCCGGTCATGGTCCTGGCCCTGCTGCTGGGCTATCTGACCCGGATTGCGGTCGGCAACGACCGGTTTGCCGCCGGTATCGACTTCGTGGCGACCACGGTGCTGCGCCTCGGCGTCGGTCTGTTGGGCGCCCGGATCACGCTGGACGAAATCAGCGCCCTGGGGGTGCCGACGCTGGTCGGCGTCCCGATGGTGGTGGCGGGGACGATCGTCATCGGTATCGGCCTGTCTCTGCTGCTGAGGCGCGGGACGGCGTTCGGCGTGCTGGCGGGTGGCGCGACGGCGATCTGCGGTGCGTCCGCCGCGCTGGCGATCTCCGCGGCGCTGCCCCAGAACAGGAACTCGGAACGCCAGGTGGTGTTCGTCATCATCGGCGTGACCACGCTGAGCACGATCGCCATGGTCCTGTATCCGCTGGGGTCGCGGTATCTCGGCCTGGATGCGCTGGCGACCGGGATCCTGTTCGGGGCCAGCATTCACGATGTCGCCCAGGTCGTCGGGGCCGGTTATGCGGTTTCCGAGCAGACCGGTGATCTGGCGGTCACCACCAAGCTGTACCGTGTCGCCCTGCTGGTTCCGTGTGTCGCCCTGATCGCAGTGTGCTTTGCCGGAACCCAGGCCGAGCGCGGCGGCCGCCACCCGGTCCTGCCGTGGTTCCTGCTGGTCTTCATCGGTCTGGTGGTGGCCAGTTCGTTCGGCCTTTCCTACGGCCAGCCATATATCTCGTCGGTGTCCGGCTATTTCCTGGTCATGGCCATTGTCGCCTTGGGGTACAAGACGTCCTTCGGCGCCATGGCCCGCATCGGTCCGGCGGCATCGGTGATCCTGGTGGCGGAGACGCTGGTGATCCTGGGCCTGTCCCTGATGCTGGCCTTCTACGTGAGCTAAGCGGTGCTGCGTGTGCCATCCGTACGCGGGCGTGTCGGGAGCACCTTGTACATGATCGTCGTGGCGTCGAAGCGGTCTTCGACCGTGTCGCGGCAATAGCCGGGGATGGTGCCGGCCGTCTCATAGCCCAGGGACGCGTAGAGCGGCTCGGCATGGTCGCCGGTCCGGGTGTCCAGGGTCAGCAGCCGGCGCCCATGCCGGCGGGCCCGGTCTTCCAGCGCCGTCATCAGGGTTCGTGCGATGCCCCGTCGGCGACGGTCGGGGTGAACCAGAAGCTTGGAAACCTCCGCCCGGTGCGGCTGATTGGCCGGCGTGCCGGTGTCCAACTGGACCGACCCGGCGATCCGCCCGCCTTCCCACGCCACCAGGAGCGTGCGCCTGCCGCTCCGGACGGCGGGCCAAACGGCCTCGCGCCAGAAGGCCACGCCGTCGGCCGGCGAGAACGGCAGGATGAAGCCGATGCTGGCGCCGCCATGGACACACGCATGCAGAAGCCCGCCCAGCGGTTGCAGGTGGCGGCCGACATCCTCGGCGGACAGGATGGCTATTGTCGGCGGTTCGGTCATGCCGCCTCACACCATAAACACGACATAGCGGGCCGACGCACGATCCGGCGTCGCGAAGGCGCTGGCGCCGGTGAGCTGGTAGCGCAGGCAATCGCCGGGCCCCAGGTCGTGGGACTGCCCGTCGACGGTGACCGACAGTTGCCCGTCGAGCAGCAGCAGATGGTGTCCCCGCCCCGGCCGCGGCGGCATGTCGTAGGCGATGCGCGTGCCGGGATCGAGCTCGCAGACGACGGCTTCCGCGGCCA
>JANQIU010000075.1 GCA_028281985.1 Alphaproteobacteria bacterium
GATCATCCAGCTTGAAACGGAACTAGAGCGTTTGCGGGATGCCGAGCAAGGGCAGTAGTCTTCAGCATTGAAACCCGAAAGGGGGACGGGAAGCCGACCGCATGAACCTGGCCGCCGCAACGCTGACTGCCGACGTCGCACCGCGCCCGCGCCTTGCGCCGCAGGTCGCCTATGACCTGGCGGCGCCTTGCTATGGCACCTGGCGCTGGCAGGAATTCTGGCGCCGCAACGAGTGGCCCCTGGTGCGCAACCTGGTTGAGCGATGCCTGACCACCGATCCCCAGCCGCGCCGGGTGATCGACCTGGGCACGGGGCCGGCGACCTTTCTGGGGTGGCTGGCGCCGCTCCTGGACAGCCGATGGGCGCGCGTCGGCGTCGATCTGAGCGCCGGGATGCTGAGGCTGGCCCGGCGCGAGGCCGATGACGATGTGCATCTCGTCCAGGCCGATATTCGCCGGGTGCCGATGGCCGATGCGTCGGCGGGGCTGGTGCTGATGAACCGGGTCGCCAGCCACCTGGAGCATCTGGCGCCGGTGGCGGAAGAGATCGGCCGCCTGCTCAGCCCGGGCGGGCATGCCATCGTTTCCGATCTGGCGCCGGAGCACCCTTACGTGGCCACCGAGCTTCCGACCGTCGACGGCAAGATCATGGTGACGACCGTCAAGCATACGGTTGCCGACTGGCACGTCGCCGCCGACCGGGCCGGGCTGGCGGTTACGGCGGTCAAGCGCATTACCGCGGCCAACGCGACATGGCTGCCGGCGGAAGGGCTCCGGTCCATCGACCGGACGGGCCGGCGGCCGATCGCCTTCGTGCTGGACCTGCAAAAGCGCCGTTAGCCGCCGGCGATCCACCGCCCCAGGGCCGGCATGTCCGGCATCACGTCGATCGCCCCGGCGGCGCGCAGCCGGTCTGCCATCGGCGCGCCGTCGGAATGGCTGCCGCCGGTGAAGCCGACGACGGTCATGCCGGCGGCGACCGCGGCGGTGACACCGGCGACGGCGTCCTCGACCACCAGCGTGTCGGCCGGTGGATGCCCCATCTTCTCCGCCGCGAACAGGAACAGGTCCGGCGCCGGCTTGGATCGGGCCACCTGCGACGCGCTGAAGATGTGCTCGCCGAAGAACCCGTCCAGGCCGGTCAGTTCCAGCGACAGCCGGATGCGCTCGGGCTGGCTGCCCGACCCGACGCAGATCGGCACCGTCAAGGCTTCCAGCACCTGGTGGATCCCCGGTATCGCCCGCAACTCGGCCCGGAAGGCCGGGACGATTCGCTGGCGGACCTCCGAAAGATAGCGCTCGGGTATGTCGACGCCGAACTCCTCGGCCGCCAGGCGGCGAATGGCTGCCTGGCTGTGGCCCAGGAACCGCCGCATGACGCCCGCGGTGTCGATCGGCACGCCATAGCTGCCGAGGACCTCCGCCGTGATCCGGCAACTGATCGGTTCGCTGTCGACCAGGACACCGTCGCAGTCGAAGATCACCAGGCTGGTCATGCCGCTCAACTCATCCAGTTGCCGCCGTCGACGTTGAGCGTCTGCGCCACCACGTAGTCGGCCTCCGCCGACGCCAGGAACACGGCCGCACCGGCATGGTCTTCGGGCAGCCCCATCCGGCCGAACGGGACCGCTTCGCCCACCAGCCGCTTCTTCTCGCCGAGCGGCCTGCCCTCGTACCGGGCGAACTGGGCGTCGACCTCGTCCCACATCGGCGTGTCCACAACCCCGGGCGAGATGCCGTTGACGTTGATCCGGTGTTCGATCAGCCCCATGCCGGCCGACTGGGTCAGACTGATCACGGCGGCCTTGCTGGCGCAATAGACGGCGACCAGCGCCTCGCCCCGGCGCCCGGCCTGGGACGCCAGATTGATGATCTTGCCGCCGCGGCCCTGCTCGATCATCCGCTTGGCCACCGCCTGCAGGGTGAACAAGAGGCCTTCCACATTGACCGTGAAGACCTTGCGGTAGGAGTCGCGGCTGATCTCGGTGATCGGACCCATGTCGAAGACGGCGGCGTTGTTCACCAGGATGTCGATCCCGCCCCAGCGGTCGGTCACTGCGGTGACCATGGCGTCGATCGACGCCTGGTCGGTGACGTCGAGGTGGATTGCGCAGGCCGCGTCCCGAAGCCGCCCGGCGAGGGCTTCCGCGTCGCCGAGGTTGATGTCGGCAACGGCAACCTTCGCCCCCTCCGCCACGTAGCGTTCGGCGATCGCCTGGCCGATGCCGCGGGCACCGCCGGTGACGACCGCGACCTTGCCTTCAAGCCTGCCCATGTCGCGCCCCCTACCAGCAGGTGTAGCCGGCGTCGGCCAGGACGATCGACCCGGTCATCAGGCTGGAGGCCTCGGACGCCAGGAACAGGACGACGGAGGCCACTTCCTCGCACGCGCCCAACCGGTGCATCGGCGTCATCTCCATCCACACCGGGTACAGCTTGTCGTTGCTCTTGGCGAAGGCGGTCAGCGGCGTGTCGATATAGGTCGGCGCGACGGCGTTCACCCGGATGCCCCGGTCGGCCCATTCCGCAGCCAGGGATTTCGTGAGCTGGTGCACGCCGGCCTTGGAGGCGTTGTAGAACGACTGTTCCTGCGGCTTGTTGACGATGACCCCGGACATCGAGCCGATATTGACGATGGTGCCGCGCTGGCGCTCCAGCATCGGCCGGCCGAACGCCCGGCAGCACCAGAACAGCCCGTTCAGATTGACGTCGACCACGTTCAGCCAGTGCTCGTCCGTGACCGTTTCCGCCGGCGTTTCGCTGCGGGCGATCCCGGCATTGTTGACCAGAATGTCGACGGCGCCGTAGCGCTGGTTCAGGTCGGCGGCGACCCGGTCGACGGCCGCTGAATCGGTCACGTCGACCTGAACCCCTTCGACGTCGTATCCGGCTTCCTTGCAGGCCGCGGTGCCGGCGGCAATGGCCTCCGGATCCATGTCACCGATCACCACCCGGGCCCCTGCTTCGGCCAATGCCTGAACGCAGGCCAGACCGATGGACTTGCCCCCACCGGTGACGAAGGCCGTCCTGCCGGTCAGCTTGTATTTATCGAGGTACATTCGGGTGGTCCTTTTTTGTTGCGGTTGGTCGCGTCGGTCGGTGGCGTCAGCCGGTCGCGCTTGGTGCCTCGCCCAGCAGCACGCTGGCGGTCGCCTGATCGGTCACCAGCACGTTGATCGCGCCGGTGGCAAGCGCGGCGGCGATAATCGGGGCTTTGTGAACGCCGCCGGCCGCCATAATGACGTTGTTCATCCGGCGAAGCTGATCGACGCTGACGCCGACCGCGCGGCCGTTGAGCGGGTGGTCGATCGGGCGGCCGTCCGCGCCCAGGAAGACGCCCAGAATGTCGCCGACGGCGCCGGCCTCCACCAGTTCCTCCACCCGGACATCCTCGGGCAGGCCATCGCGGATCAGCAGCGACCGGTCGGTCATGTCTCCGGAACTGACCGACGCGGCATCGACCCGCAGGATCCGGTCGACGACGTCGCGAAACACGTCGATGCCCAGGATCTCGTCACGGGAGTCCCGCGATCCGGCATAGATCGGCGCGGCGAGGAAGCTGTAGCGGGCGCCGAGCGCCTTGGCGAAACTGGAAGTGATCTCGAAGGTGTTGGTGGCGGTGCCGCTGGTCAGACCGCCCATCATGGAAATGACCTCGAGCCCCGGGCGGCTGACCGGCAGGATCGACCGGCAGGCGAAGGCCATCGTTTCGCCCCAGGAGACGGCAAGCCGGCTGGTCTTCGGGTCCAGGAACAGGGTGTTCAGGTAGTGCCCCAGGGCGGCGCCGACGCTCATCTGCGTGGCCCGGACGGTCGGCGAGCTAGGGGCGATCATCGCGTCGCGCAAGCCGAACCGCCCCTTGATGCGATCCTGCAGGTCCAGGCACATCACGCTGGCGGAGACGATCTCGACCCGCACCAGACCGCGGCGCCGGGCTTCGCCCAGGGCCTTGTTGACGCGGATCCGCGTCGCCCCAATGCGGTCGGCGACCTCGCTCTGGGTCAGGCCTTCCACATAGTACAACCAGGCCACCGTGGTCAGGAACAGCTCGTCGCTGTCCGGTTCCGGTGCGCCGGTCGATGGGCTGGCGGTCATGACCGCGGTGCCCGCTGCACAGTTGCGCGCCTCCTCCCCGAGGGCTTCGCGAAACCGGAATTACATTTATATGTTTCGCTGTACATTTGTATCACACATGCTAGGCTTGTCCAGATCGCGGGAACGCCCGCAGCGAAGAAGGGGGATGTTGAAGGGGACCAGCGCGCCGGTGCGGGCGCCTGGACGACCAGAAAACGCTCATACACGACCCGCCCTCCGGTCCGGAGGGAAAACACCAAGACAACACAGTGGGAGGATCAGTCGTGAAGAAGCAGTTCTTGTTTGCCACCACCGCCGTGGCCGCCGTACTGGTGTCGGCACCGGCCTTGGCCGATTTCTGGGCGGACGCGGCCCAGCCCTACGAGGGGGTCACGATCCGCGGCATCTCGGAGAGCACACCGCCGTCGGCCTATGTGCAGGACGTGCTGGCGCCGGCCTTCGAGGAACTGACCGGCATCACCGTCGAGTTCGAGATCACCTCCTGGGATCAGATGTACAACAACGCCATCCAGGACATGGAGGCGGATACCGGCATCTACGACTTCGTCTACATCGAACAGGACATCATCTACAGCTATCTGGCACGCGACTTCCTGGTGAACATCACCCAGTCGCTGGCGGATGACCCGAGCCTGGCCTCGCCGGACTTCAACGCCGAAGACTTCACGTCGTTCATCGACTACTTCCGCGGGCCGGAAACCGGCGACGTCTACGGCGTGCCGATGGAAGCCTTCATCAAGGTGTACCTGTACCGCAAGGACCTGTTCGAGGATCCGGAGATCCAGGCGGCGTTCGCCGAGCAGTACGGCTACGACCTTGCACCGGCGATCACCTTCGACCAGTACCGCGACAACGCCGAGTTCTTCACTGCCTACGGTGACGAGAACGGCCTGCAGCTCTGGGGCAGCACGGTCCAGGCGGCATCGGGCCATCCGGCGTCGTTCTACGAGTTCTTCGAGTCGATCGCGCCCAGCTTCGGCATCTACAACTGGGGCATCAACCTGGAGACCGGCGGCGCCACGGTTGAAAACGGCGGCACGATGAACAGCGATCTGGCCAAGGAGGCGCTGTCCTTCTGGGTCGGCCTGCTGGAATTCGCCCCGCCGGAAGCGACGGCGTCGACCTGGGACGAAGTGGCCGCCAGCTTTGCGGCCGGCCGTGCCGCCCAGGGCTGGGTCTACGGTGAAAACGCGGCATGGATCGCTACCGATCCGGATCGCTCGACCGTCGTCGGCAATGTCGGCGTACGCCTGCCGCCCACCGGCCCGTACGTCATGAACGAAGCGGCCGCCGGCATGGGCTATATCGGCTATTACGACGGTGGCGCCTTCGGCATCCCGCATTCCTCGCGCAACAAGGAAGCGGCGCTGTTGTGGCTCCAGTTCATCGGCCAGCCGTCGGTGCAGGCGGAATGGGCGGTCGCCGGCTCGCGGATCGTTCACGCGGCGACCTATACGGATCCCCTGGTGATCGAGCAGGACGCCCGGGTCGACGGGTACTACTCGCTGATGCGGGAAAGCGGCCCGCTGTTCGCCGGCGCCCCGCCGTATCCGTTCCACGGCCAGGTTCGCGAAGTGGTCGCGCCGTTCATCTACAACGCGATCATCGGCGAGATGGAGCCGGGGGATGCCCTGGACCAGGCTGCGGCGGCAGCCGAAGCCGAGCTGCAGCGCCTGGGCTACGGCAACTGAGCACGTGCTGACCGGGGAGGGCCGGGCGGCGTCCGGCCCTCCCCACCGCCGTCACGGCGCGACCGTGCCGGGTTGCCCGGCCGCCGGGCCATCGCTCCTGGGAGCTGTCGAT
>JANQIU010000037.1 GCA_028281985.1 Alphaproteobacteria bacterium
CGAATGCGCATGAACTGCAGCGATGTGGTGGTGTAGCGGCTCTCATGGACGTCGCGGCGCTTGCGATCGCCGATCTTGGACTTCACCAGACCGCGCAGGGGAATGGCCTGGGCTTCCCGCTGGACCGCGACCTTGTCCTGGCGGCCGGTGTTCATGTCCCACGCGCCGGGGACCGAAGCGATTTCGTCCAGATACGGCTGAACGTCGACACTGGCCTTGATCAACTTGAAGTGCTTCACGGTTATGCCTCCTCGATTGGGTTCAGGGTCAGAAAGGAACTCATCCAACGGGCCGCAGATGGGCCCGACGGGCTGTGTCGGCCGCCGCATCGGGCGCCGACGACACCGGCCGAGGGTCAAGAGACGCCAGCTGACCGGATTCCAGGTGCCAGACGCGGTCGGCCCGCGCGGCAATGGCAGGATTGTGGGTGACCATGACGACGGTGCCTGCGAACGCCTCGACGGCGCGCACCAGGGCCTGGCCCGCTGCACCGTCCAGATTGGCGTCCGCCTCGTCCAACAGCAGGACGCGGGGTCGCGCCAGCAGCGCCCGGGCCAGGCAGACCTTGGCTGCCTCTCCCGTCGACAGGCCGCCGCCGTTCTCGGAAACGCGGGTATCGATGCCGTCGGGCAGCCGGTCGATCAGGTCGTCCAGCCCCACCAGAGAGAGAACGGCGTCGATGTCCTCACGCGGCGGCTTGCCGGCACCATATGTCAGGTTCAGCCGCAAGGATCCGCGCATCAGCGGCAGGCTGGGCGACACCAGGGCGAAGGCGCGCCGCACCGTCGCGCGGCTGCCGGTGGCAATGTCCTCGCCGTCCAGCAGCACCTTGCCGGTCTCCGGGTGAATGATCCCGGCGATCACCTGCAGCAGGGTCGACTTGCCGGCGCCGTTCGGCCCCATCAGGGCGATGCGCTCGCCGGGTTCCACCATCATCGACGCCGACGTCAGGACGCCTTTCAGGCTGGCATCGACGAGCTCGATCCGACCCGGCCCATCGGCCAGGGCCCGCTTGCGGCCGGACTGGGCCTGCCGGCGGAGCGGCTTCAGATCCAGCAGTTCCTGCTGCTTCTGGCGGGCGATGACCGCCCCGTTCCAGTATTCGTAGACGCGCCCGAGATCCTGCAGGCGCGGCGCCAGCAGGCCAGCCACCACCATGGCGGCGACGACCGCCCCCGGCGTCGCCTGCCCCATGGCGACCTGCACGGCGCCGACGAACAGCGCGGACATGCCGGCAATGGCGGCACTGGCTTCCGACAGGGCGCGCAACAGGCCGACGACGCGCGCCTGGGTGATCAAGGCCCCGCGCAGGCTCTGGCTCAACTTGCCGAACCGGTTGCGCTCCCGCTGCTGCTGACCGAAGGCCTCGATGACCGCGATGTTGGACACCCGATCATTGAGCGTCGCCGCCAGCCGGCCGCGCCGCCGCCGCGCTTCGCGGGTCACCGAGCGCAGACGCGGCCCGATCGTCAGGGCCAGTCCGGTGGCGACGAAGACGGCGACCGAGACGGCGATTGCCACCACCGGTTCGACGAAGCCCAGGGCCACGATCGCCAACAGGGCCGCCAGGCCGCTCACGGTCAATCGGGCCAACCCCAGGCTGACCCAGAGCCGCAGGGCAGTCAGATCGCCCACAAAGCGCAGCACGACGGCACCCCGGCTCATCTGCCGGGCGCCATCGGCGCCGATCCGCGACAGGTGCCGGAACAGCGTCATCCGCACGGAGTGGACATAGCTCTGCCCGAGTTGCTCGCCGTCCACATGTCCGCGCCACCGCAACCACGCTCCGAAGCCGATGGTGGCGATCAGGCCGCCGGCAAACAGGGCCGCCGTTTCGACCATCTGTCCCGATGGAACGGCCCCGGCATCGGTCACCAGCGTGTCGAAGCCGGCGCGGACCAGCAGGGCGGTCGCTACGGCGACACCGGCCTGCGCGACGCCGTTGGCGACCAGATAGGCAAAGCGTACACGGCGTGCGCCGGTCAGAATTCTCGGCAGGGGCATCTCGGGCACCGTCTCCGCCGATCCCCGCCTGTCGGCCCGGGTCGACTTGGTTTGCGTTAGCACTTGTCCCGTAGAACGCCCCGGCCGCCGGTTCATTCCCTTCGGCGGGAAACTTTTCGGAATCTGTTGGTGGGTTGCGCCGTCGGCCGCGTTGAAACCCGGGCGAAGCCTGCTTCACCTGGGGACGGTGCACCTTCGGAAACCGGACTGCAGGAAACGTCACTGCCGGCCGCCCCAGATCGATCAGCGACTCCTGCGTTCCTATTGAGCTGGCCCGGAAGTCGGGCCTGCCCGTCTGGATTGAGTCACGTTTCGACAAACCGGCCAAACAAGAAATTAAAATGACACACACCGACAGAGAAGGTGAAGTACGAAATTAAATCAGATAATTTTTCCCTCATACTTACCTATCCTAGTGTATTTTCTGTCAATTAAACTGTCGACTTTCTGCTAGGCATTGGGGAACTACTTCTTCACGGACGCAGGAACCGGTGAGGAAGCCAAGGTCGAGTTTACGTTTGAATATGTTCGCGGTACCGATGGGAATCTCTTAATCGACGTCCATCATTCCGCATTCCCTTACGATCCGGCGCACTGAAGAGGTGAGCGGCTAGCCCTTCGGCTTCTCAGCCGCATAATGCTCTAGGCAACTGGGCCAAAGGCGGGAAGCTACGATGCTTCCTGCCTTTTCGGGTCGTTGGTGGGACGCCTTTGGCGTTCCGGATCAACGACCGGCAAACCCCCAGACCACCAACCAAGCCCGCCAGCGCGACCGCTCGTCATGCACGAACACGCGCCGGCCGTCGGTCACCGGCGATGTGCGGACGGTGCTTTGCACGTCGACACGCCAGAGCTCGCGCCCGTCGTCGCGGGCAAAAGCGATCAACACGCGCCGATCGGCTTCCGTGCGCTCGACCGGCGCCGTCAACACGAAGATGGCCTGCGGCGAAATGGCGGGCATCTGGAAGATCAGAATGCCGGTCTCGGTATCCAGCGGCACGCGCCATCGTTCCTGGCCGTCGGCGGCGGACATGGCCAGCAGCGATCCGGCATTGGACAAACTGTCGTAAACCAGGGCGAACAGCGCATTCTCGCTGACCCGATACCTGCCCAGCAATGGGACACCCGTGCCGGCGATCGCCCGGGACCAGACCGGTGCACCATCGGCCACGTTGAAAGCGGCCAGGGTCGACGTCCGGTCGGCGTAGAGCAGGCCTTGCGACAGCCAGAGCTGGTTCCATTGCTGATCCGGCTGGTGTAGCGGGGTCCCGGTCAACCGATCGAAGGCAACCACGCCCGGGGTACCGCTCAGCACGACCGTTTCGTGGTTGGCGACGAGAAAAGGCGCATTGACCACCTGGGACCGCAGGTCGCCGCGCGGCATGCCGCCGGCGACCGACCGCCGGTAATCGCCGGTGCCTGCATCCAGCGCGCGGATCGCGATCGACACCTGGTCGTCCTGCCGCCGGCCCGGGTGTTCCTCGGCCAAGACAAAAACCTCGTCCTCCACGGCGGCGATGCTTGGATGCCGGCTTTCGCCGTACATCCACATCATGGGCGCGTAGGTCCACCGGACCCCGCCCGTCGCGATGTCGAGCGCCGTCAACGTCGCGGTCGCATTGTCGGCCGTATCGCTGTTGAACAGCAGCATGTCATCGATGACCATTGGCGGCTCGATAAGCCAGGGCATCCAGGCCAGCGGTCGATCGTCCGTCGGGCGGTAGGTCCACAGCGCCATGCCGCTGGCGGCATCGACGGCCTTTACCGACGGGCGAAATGCCTCGTCGACGGCCGGTTCACCGATGCGGATGAAAACGCCGCCAGCCCCGGCAGTCATCGCTCCGACCATCGCCGGACCTTCACTCAACACGGTGGACCACAGGACCGAGCCGGTTTCGGCGTCGAGCGCGAGCACCCGATGCTGCGGTTCGGCGAGGTAACGCCAGCCGAAGAAGGCGGCCATCGCCACCGCGGCAACTGCCAGAAGGCTGCGAACCCGGCGACGTGCCATCGGTCTCTCCAAGCACATCGGCGGCAGGTGAGCCGCATCGCTGTCGTCAGCGTGGAATGCCCAAGAACATAGGTCACCGCGGCCGTCGCGGCGACCGCAATTCGCCGACCTGCCGGACCCTGAAACAACTGTTCGGTGCTAGCCGACGGCCTCCAGCACCGCATCGGCGAACGCGCCGGCATCGGTGACCAGACGATCGGCCGCCTGCTCGATCATCAGGTTGATCCGCATCCGCTGACCGTCCGGGTTCACCGCCTGGACCTCGCTGGTGCTGATCATGATGATCCGCTTGTCCATCGCCCGGGCAAGACCGACAAGCGCGCCGGTGCCGGCGTCGATTTCGCCGCCGTCCAGGCTGACCACCAGAACCCTGGCCGCGAGCATGGCGTCGATGTCGCGTTGGGCGGCTTCCTCCGGCGACAGCCCGGACTTGCTGTAGCGCCGGGCCACGGTGCAGTCGACCCCGGCCCGGCCGAGGGCTTCAGCCAGATCCGCCTGCAGCCGCCGGCTCCAGTCGTACCGCCCGGCAAAGACGTCGCAATAAACCGGCGCACCGGCGGCCGGCAGCGCCGGCGTATTGCGACGCGCCAGACCGCCGTTCATGAACCCTTCGACGAAATCGCGCATGGTCTCCAAAAGATGCGCCAGATGGCCGGCCGAGTAGTCCGGCTGAACCAGGGTCACGTCCGGATCGACGGAGACATAGGAGGCGATGCACCCGATGATCGGATCCAGCGTCCAGTAGTGGCCGGCATCGAAGCCTTCGTAGATGAAGTCCGTCAGCAGGATGCCCACCGGCAGGCCGCGGCCGTAGGCGAAGCCGACTTCCATCGACACGCCGCTGTCCTTGGTCAGCCCGTCATAGAGCGCCACCAGACCCACTGACTGGGCCATGCCCGCCAGGTCCGCCTCATAGATGGCGCGGGCCTTGTTGTCGCCGGCGAAGGCCTGCTGGTTGGTGTCGCGGAACGGCAGGAAGGGCTTCAGGCCGCCGTTCACCTTCTGACGGGCCGCCTGGCGCTCAATTTCCATCGCCAGCAGGCCGGCGGCGAATCGGTCCAGGGCCGAATACAGGCGTGCGGCCACGTAGATGTGCGACACCATTGCCAATAGTCCGCGATCAACGGGTACGGACAGCCGCCTTACGACGCACCGCGGACCGCATGCCAGCGTCCGTTCGATACCGTGATAAAGCATAACCCGGCCGACGACAGCTTCATACTCCTTCGGTTGCGGTTTTCGCCCCCGGCTCGCGGAAAGCGCAGAGGGTTACGCAATCAGTAGAGCGTGGCTGGAAACGGATGAACCCGAGGCGATCAACGCCCTTGCCATACGACATCCCTTCCAACATAATGACAACGATCGTTGTCAAACATCCCCCACGATGCGGACCCATGGCGCGGCAACTGGAATTCGAACCGGACGAGGCGCTGGAGCAGGCCATGCTGACGTTCTGGCGGCACGGCTATGCCGGTACGTCGGTCGGCGACCTGGAGGCCTCCACCGGTGTCGGCCGCAAGAGCCTGTACCGGGCCTTCCGGGACAAGCACGACCTGTTCCTGCAAGTGCTGACCCTCTACCGGCGGGTCGTCGGCGACAGGAACCTGGGCCCCTTGGAACAAGCGGATGCCGACCTGTCCGATATCGCGGATCTGCTGCGCGGTTTCGCAGGCAACTGTGGAACCGAAGAAGCCCGTATGGGCTGCCTGATCGCCAACACGGCGCTGGAACGCGCGGCCTACGACCGGCCGGCTGCAGAGCAGGTTCAGCTTTACTTCGACCGGATGCGGCGGGCCTTTCGCAACGCCCTGGCCGGCGCCGGGCGGAAAGGCCAGGTACCCCCTGGATCCGATCCGGAGGCGCGCGCCAACTACCTTGTCGGTGTCGTTCAAGGCGTTTGCGTGATGGCCCGGTCGGACACACCGGTGCCCATGGTGAACGACTTCGTCGAAACGACGCTCACCAGCCTCGAGTGATTTTTTTTGCCCCAAACGACAACGATCATTGTCATTAACGACCCACCACCCGCGGACGGGCAACTGCCCGCCAAAACCAGGAGTGAAAGCCGATGACCCGATTGCCCATACTGACGACTGCCGCTCTTGCCGTTTCAGGCGTGCCCGTCACCGCGCTTGGCCAGACAGGCGAGCCGCCGACACCCGCCACCGCCGCCCTGTCGGCGGAGTTCCCGTACGAGTCGCAATTCGTCGAGGTCGACGGCGCACGCATGCACTATGTCGAGCAGGGCAGCGGCGATCCGATCCTGTTCCTGCACGGCAATCCGACCTCGTCCTATCTCTGGCGCAACGTCATCCCCTTCGTTTCCGGCGAAGGGCGGGCGATCGCCGTCGACCTGATCGGCTTCGGCCAGTCGGACAAGCCGGAGAGCGGCTACACCTTCCAGGAGCACTACGCCTATCTTGAGGGGTTCATCGAGGCGCTGGAACTGGAAGACCTGACCCTGGTCGTCCACGACTGGGGCTCGGCGCTGGGGCTGTACTATGCCGCCAACCACGCCGACACCATACGCGGCGTGGCGTTGATGGAGGCCATCATCCCGCCGGCCTTCCCGATGGAGTCGCTGGCCGATATGGGCCCCTATGAGGAGACCTTCAGGGCGTTCCGCGACCCCGAACTGGGTCGGGACCTGCTGATCGACCAGAACGCCTTCATCGAACAGCTCATGCCCCAGGCGATCCTGCGTCCCCTGTCCGAGGCGGAAATGGATGCCTATCGCGCCCCGTTCCTGGACCCGGCCGACCGCGAGCCGATCTTCATGTGGCCGAACGAAATCCCGATCGCCGGCGAGCCGGCGCGCAACGTGGCCGTGGTGGAAGCGATCGGCCAATGGCTGTCGACGTCGGACCAGCCGAAGCTGGTTCTGTACGCCGCGCCGGGTGCCCTGACCCCGCCGGAAGCCGCGGCCTGGATGGCGGCCAACTATCCCAACACCGAAGCCCGCTTCGTCGGATTCGGCGTCCACTATCTGCAGGAGGACGAGCCTGAATCCATCGGCCGGAACATCGCCGACTGGTACCGCGCCCATCTGGCACGCTGAGCGGCCGCGGGGGCTTTCGGGCCACCCTGCCCGGAAGCCCCCGCGCTCAGTTCTTCCCGTTCGGCCCTATTCCTGCCAACCTCGCACGCATCATCTGCGCCGATTCCGGGTGGCGCCCACGACACCGCCACCGCATGGGGAACGATCGCACCGTGCCAGGCCCACCATCCCCACCAGCCGGGGAACCCGAAGACCCGTCGGAAGCCGGCAAAGCCCCGCTTTGGCGACGGCTTTGGATCTATCAGGCCGAGCGCTTTCCGGTGGCCAAGACGGCCGTGTTCCTGGCCGTCTTCTGCACGGCCGGGATAAACGCCACCGCACTTCTGGCCGGCACGCCCCCGCCGCCCTGGACCGCCTACGGTGTCGCCTGGGCGGCAACCTTCGTCGTTTTCTTCCAGATGCGCGTCTGCGACGAGCACAAGGACCACGCCGCGGACACCCAGTACCGGCCGGAGCGACCGGTACCGCGCGGCCTGATCAGCCTGGTCGAGCTGCGCTGGCTGGGTGGACTGGGCGTACCGGTGGCGGCAGGGCTCACGGCCGCGATCGACCCCACCCTGCTGTACCTCCTGGCCGCGGTCTGGATCTGGCTGGCGCTGATGACGGTGGAGTTCTTCGTTCCGGCCTGGCTCAAGGCCCGGCCGGTTCCCTATCTCGTTTCGCACATGGTCATCCTGCCGCTGCTGACCCTGCTGGTGACGGGTCTCGCATGGGCCCGCACCGGTGAGGTGCCGGACGGCGTCGGACTGCTCCTGCTTCTCAGCTTCGCCAACGGCATCGTTCTGGAGATCGGCCGGAAGCTGTACGCACCGGACAACGAGCGCGACGGGGTGGAGACCTATTCGAGCCTGTGGGGAGGGAAACCGGCCGCCGGCGTGTGGCTGATCACCGTTCTGACCGCTGCCGCCCTGACCTTCACCATCGGCGTGTCGCTTCGCGCGGAAGCGGTGATCGGCCCCGCGGTCCTGCTGGGCCTGCTGCTCGCCTTCTTCGCCGCCCTGGATTTCAGCGAGGCGCTGAACGACGCCTCGCAACGGCGGATCGACCGGGTTGCCGGCCTCTGGGTGCTGCTGACCTATGCCGGGCTCGCCGCCGCTCCCCTGGTCGCCCCATGACCGCGCCAGCGATCCTTTCGATGGGCGAGGCCACCGACCGCCGGCACAGCGGCGGCAAGGCGGCGGCCCTGGCCGCGCTGGTCCGGGGGGGCTTCGATGTACCGCCTTTTCTGGTGGTCACCGGCACCGCGTTCGCCAACGGGACCCTGACGACCGAAGCAACACAGGCCATCGAAGCGGCGCTTCCGGGCATCGGGTCCGGTCCCTTCGCGGTGCGGTCTTCGGCCCGCGACGAAGACGGCGCCGATCACTCCCATGCCGGCCAGTTGCTGACCCGGCTCAATGTGGCCAACGGCGAGTTGGCGGACGCCGTGTGCGCGGTCCGCCAGTCCGGGGATCGGACCGGTGTCGATGCCTACCGGGCGGCCCGCGGTATCACCGGCGGCCAGGCCCCCTCGGTCATCGTGCAGCGACAGTTATCGCCGCGCGCCGCCGGCGTCGCCTTCTCCGCCGACCCTGTGACCGGCCGGCGCGACCGCATCGTGGTTTCCGCCGTCCCCGGCCTGGCAGACCGCCTGGTCGGCGGGGAGGTCCAGGGCCATACCGCCACCCTCGATGCGGCGACCGGCACGCTGGTGGAGGGCTCGGTGGAGGG
>JANQIU010000100.1 GCA_028281985.1 Alphaproteobacteria bacterium
CGGCCGCCCAGTCCGACGTGCGCGAAGCCCTCGACACCTGGGCGGCGACCGTCCAGGCCACCTCCGACGCGACCCAGGCTGCGCGAACCGCCGCCGACGTGGAACTGGCCGAATCGGTGGAGCAGGTGAACAGCCTGTTGGTCGACCTGGACGACCTGAACCACCAGATCCTGCGGGCCAAGGCGGCGGGCCAGCCGACGGCCGATCTGGAAGACCGGCAGCGGACCGCGCTCAACGAGCTGTCCGGTTACGTGGACGTGTCGACCTACCGGACCGGGACCGGCGAGCTGCACGTCTACACCGACGGCGGACAGGCCCTGCTGACATCGGTTCCACATGCGCTGTCGTACACGCCGTACGGCCCCATGCACGCCGGTGCTACCTACGCCCCCGCCTCGGGGTCAGGGATCGGCGGGATCACCATCGGCGGGCAGGATGTCACCGGCAAACTGACCGGCGGCACGATCGGCGCCCTGGTCGATCTGCGGGACAACGAGCTGCCTGCACTGCAGGAAGAACTCGACGCGCTGGCCGCCGGCGTGATGGACGCGGTCAACGCCGCAGCCAACGGCGCTTCGGCCGTTCCGGCGCCATCGTCGCTGACATCGGCAGACACGGTCGACCCGGCCGCCGCCTTCAGCGGCAGCGGCGTGTTGACCGTGCTGCAGACCGATGCGGACGGGACGGTGACCGGCAGCACCGATATCGATCTTTCGGCCCTGGCGACGCACCAGGACCTGATCGATGCGCTGGACGCCGTTCCCGGCGTCTCCGCCGCCCTCGACGGCGACGGCCGGCTGGTTGTCGCCGCCGATACCGCGGGCCAGGGCATCGCCCTTGCGGGGGACACGAGCGTGGCGCCCGATGGCCGGTCGGTGTCCCACCATCTTGGTTTCAACGATCTGCTGGCGGGCAGTGGGGCGGCCGATATTGCTGCCGCCGACGGCCTGGACGACGGGACCCTGCCGATCGCCACCCCGGCTTCCACCGTTGTCGGCGAAACGGCGCTGGTGGCCGGTGATACCAGCGGGCTGCAGGCGGTGTGGGCCGCCCTGGACCAGCCCATCGCCTTCGACGCGGCCGGCGCCCTGACCGGCGGCGAGCGATCCGCCGTCGCCCAGGTGGCGACCATCGTCGATGGTTTCGCGGACCGGACCCAGGCGGCCGCCAGCCAGGCCGACAGCTCGGCCCTGACCCTGGACTATCTGGCCACGGCCTTCGACAACGCCCATGGCGTCAATGTCGACGAGGAAATGGCCAACCTGACCCTCTACCAACAAGCCTATCAGACTTCGGCGCAGATCCTGACGACGGCCCAGGACATGTTCGACAGCCTGATTGGCATGATGCGATAGGGAGATTGCCATGCGCGTTGCCACCTCGACGATGAACGCCGCCCTGGTGTCCCAGAGCCTGCAAGTCCAGGCCCGGTACAACGTGGCCCTGGTGCAGCAGAGCTCCGGCCAGAAGAGCCAGAGCCTGGCGGGTCTGGATGGCGCCGCCGGCCTGTCGGTCAACCTGAAGAGCGACCTGAAGACGTCCGAGCATCTGGTCACCCAGGCCGGGGCGGGGCAGTCCGCCGTCGACATCGCCTACGGCGCCGTTGCCGGCCTCGTCGACCTGGTGGCCGCGGCCAAAGCCGACATCGCCGGGGTAATCAACGGGTCGGTGGAAACCACAGACGGCCTGCAGGCCAAGGCGGAAGGCTGGCTGGCGGATACCGCCGATCTTCTGAACACGGAGGCCGGCGGGACCTACGTGTTCGGCGGGTCCGGGGCCGACACCCCACCCGTCGACCTGAGCGATCCGGCATACGATCCACTGGCGGACCCGACCGTCGCCGACACCGGCTACTACCGGGGTAGCGGGACGACGACCGCTCTGATGGTCGATGGCAGCCAAAGCCTGACCTATGGCGTGACTGCCGATGCCGACGGGTTCGAGACCACCCTGCGCGCCTTTTCCATGCTGGCCGAGATGACCACGGATCCGCCTGATATGGCCGCGCTGCAGGACGCTTATGCCCTGCTGGACACCGCCGCCGCCGATCTGGGCCGCCTGCAGGAGGACCTGTCGGGCCAGTCGGGCCAGCTTGCCGCGCTGATCGACCGGGAGACCGGTTTCCAGCTCTACGCGGAAAGCGCCCTGGAGACGGTGGAATCCGTCGATGTGGCGGAAGCGGCGGCCAAAGTATCGGAGCTGGAGGTGGTGCTGGAGGCGTCTTACTCGGCCTTGGCCTCGATCACGTCGCTGTCGCTGACCGACTATTTGCGCTGACCCCGGAGCCCATGGTTTTCTTCATCGCGCCGCGCCGCCACGGCGCGCCGGGGGGATCGGGGGCAGCATGGTCGATTGGCATGGGCCGGCTATCGAACGGCAGCGGGACGCAGCCACTCCGGCATCCTGCCCTTTCTGCGGCGCTGAACCGTTTGTCAGCGCCTTCAGCCGGCTTCCCGCCGCCAACCGGTCGGCGGCCCCAGCCACGCTGAAGTATATGTGCGCTTCCTGTTCGAAAGACATTCGCGATGCCGCGGACGAGGAGTCCGGCCTGTCACGCGAAGACGTTACAGAGCGAGGGTCGGACCCAACGCACCCGACCGGCCCGGCCTCGGAAGCGTCGATCTGGGACCCCGTCAAAACCTTTCAAGCGAACCATGTGGCATCCAGTCGTTCCTGGCGATTCCTTCACGTGTTCAGCTGGATTTGTTTTTTACTGGGCATCTTCTTCGTATTCTTTTTCACGATTATTGGCGGAATAATCGTCATGTTCCTCGGTGTTTTTGGTATAGCCGCCGCGCATCATTATCGTGCCGGAATTGCGACAGCTCAGATGATGGGCAGGCTGGTGGAGATCACCGAAGAGCAAAACCGGCTGATAAAGCAGAACCGCGAATAGCAACCCTCGGGTCTCGCCAAAGGCTGCGGCCCATGGTTTTCTCCGCCGCTTCGCGCCGCCACGGCGCGTCGGAGAATACGGGGCGGCATGGACGATTGGCACGATCCGGCTTTCGTGCGGCGGTGGGACGCTGCCGCCGACCGCGGCAATCCGGTACGGCGCGAACACCTGGACATCCTGATGGCCTGCCTGCGCGAGGTCTGCCGCCCGGGCGATGCCGTTCTGGACCTGGGCTCGGGCTCGGCGCTGGTGGCCAGCCGCGTCTTGGAGGAACTGCCCCGGACCCGGGTCGTCGGCATCGAGCCGTCGCAGCCGATGCGGGCCATGGCTGACGAGCGCATGCGCCGGCTCGGTCTGGACCTTGTCCAGGTGGCCGGCGACCTGCGCAGCCCCGACGCCATCGCCCTGCCGGCCGACAAGGCGCAGCACCGCTTTGCCGTCGCCATCGCCGTGCAAACCCTGCACACGCTGGATCCGGATCACCAGCGCGCCGCCATTGCCTGGGTCGCCCGACATCTGGCGCCGGGCGGCTGGTTCCTGATCAGCGACCGCATTGCGGTGACCGACCCGCCGTTGTTTCCGGCCTTCCGCGCCGCCTGGGACCGATGGGCCGCGGTCTACGGCACCACCGATCCGGTGCCCGCCGATCTGGCCGCCCACCACCGCCTGGAACGGGAGAAGGGCGACCGGCCCCTGTCGCTGGCGGATCTGCTATCGGCCCTGCGCGACGCCGGCTTTGCCGCCCAGCCGCTGCACGTCCACGCCAACAGGGCGCTGGTGGCGGGCCATCTGCCCTCCGGGGATGATCACCATCCACGCTGAGCAACGGACGGCAGGGACCGGCCCTATCGCGGTGACGGCGTGATGCGCGGGCGAACCCGGGCCGTGGCAGCGTTGCTGCTGATCGTCGGCGCGGCGGTGGCCACGGCGATCGTTATTCACTCAGGCGTCGGCGACGTCCTAGCGCTGTTGCGCAACGCCGGAAGCGGCCTGCTGGTCGTCGTCCTTTGGGCGCCGGTGCCGATCGCCTTCGCCGCCGCGTCGTGGCGCCTGTTGTTCGCCCCCGAACCGCCGCCGCCCTTCCGGCTCCTGATCGCCACATGGATCGGCCTGGCGGTGAACTGGCTGTTGCCCGTGGCGCAGATCGGCGGGGAGGTGGTGAAGGCGCGCTGGGTGGCACAGCGGGGGTGCCCCGGGTCGTCGGCCGGCGCCAGCGTCGTTATCGACCAGACGTTCCAAGCCCTGACCCAGGTGCTGTTTGCCCTGGCCGGCCTGGTGCTGATGACGGTGATCATCGGCCAGACCCAGGTCACGTTGCCGATCGCCGTCGGATCCCTGGTCTTCGCCGTGCTGATCGTCCTGTTCTACCGGCTGCAGCGCACCGGCCTGTTCGCCCTGTTCAGCCGCGGCGTTCAGCGGATCGCGCCGACCTTCCACGGCGCCGGCTGGGACGATGCGGCGACGGCGATCGACGACCGGATCCGCGGCCTTTACCGCGACCGCCTGCGGATGGCGGCGTCGCTGGCCCTGCGGATGGGGTTCCGCGTCCTGATGGCCGGGGAGGTCTGGCTGGCGATGATGGTGCTGGGCCATCCAGTCAGCATCGCCGAGGCGCTAGTGATCGAGAGCCTGACGCAGATGGCGCGTGGTGCGGCCTTCGCCATTCCCGGGGCCCTGGGCGCGCAGGAGGGCGCGCTGGTGCTGGTCTCCAGCGCGCTGGGCATCGGGCCGGAAGTCGCCGTGGCCTTGGCGGCGGCGAAGCGGCTTCGCGAGGTCTGCGTCGGCGTACCCGGCCTGCTTGCCTGGCAGATCGGCGAGTCCGGAGCGGTTCGCCGCCTGCTGCGGCGCCCGTGACCAGCACCGCAGGTTGCCGCTACCGCGGCATGCCTTCCCAGGCGGCCACGGCGTCACCCCAATGGGCATCGACCTTCGTCCGGTCGGCGGCGGAGATCTGGTAGGCATTGGTCCGGTAGGCGCCGATCGACTCCAGATAAGCGGCAACCCGTGGCCGGGCAGCCTCCCAGCCCGGCAGGCCGAGATGATCATGGATGTCGGCCAGAACCTGAAAGGGCGCCCGCTTCAGCCGCTCGTAGCTGACGTCGACCAGTTGGCCCTGCGGCACGTCCCGGCTTTCAACCTCGTAAACGCCCATCATCCGGTTGAAGGTGGCCAGGACGAAGGCCTCGATGTCGATCCCGTCATGGGCCTGTAGGGCCAGTTCCGGCATCAGCTTACGGAAATAGTGGCGGGTCGAAACAAACACCTCGTAGGGGTTTCGCCGGATATGGACGAAAGGTGCCGCCGGCCAGATCTCGCGCAGCCGGGCGATGCGGGCGGTGTAGACCGGGTTCTTGATCACCAGCCGCCGTGCCTTCTGTTGGATGGCGATCTTCTCGGCGAAACCCCGGGCCAGCCGCGCCCAGCGGGCGATCTCGGCCTGGCCGACCCCGTCGAAGAACACGCCGCGATCGATCTGTTCCTGGAACCGTTTCGGGAAGTAAAGGGCGTGGAAGACGGACAGCGGCTGCATGTTGGCCAGCGGGATCTCGTCTTCCTGCGGCGAGGTCGGGGTGACGGCGACGCGGTCGACATGCCGGTCCTCCGGCAGCGCCTTCTCCAGCAGCGGCTGAAACCAGGTGCCCAGCGTCAGGATCTCGTTCGGCAGGCCGCTGGCGATCGGCGAGATATGCCCGAAGGCGGGCGAGCACCCCATCAGGCTGTGCAGATGCGTCGTGCCGGTCCG
>JANQIU010000093.1 GCA_028281985.1 Alphaproteobacteria bacterium
GGGTGACCGACGTCGGGTGGCGCTGCCAATCGGTCAGGTGCTGCCGGAAGGCTATCACCGGCTGGCGCTGACCCTGACGGGGGGCGCCGGCCGGGTCCCGCCGGAACTGGGGCGCGGGTCCTGCACGGTGATCGTCGCTCCGGCCACCTGCTGGCGACCGGAAGACATTGCCGAAGACGACCGGTTCTGGGGCGTTTCGTGCCAGCTTTACGCATTGCGCTCGGACCGGGGGCAGGGCATCGGCAGCTTCACCATGCTGGGCGATCTGGCGGAAGGTATCGGCCGGCTGGGCGGCGACAGTGTCGGCATCAATCCGTTGCATGCGCTGTATCCGGCCAACCCGTCGGAGATCAGCCCCTATTCGCCGTCCAGCCGCCTGTTCCTGAATGTCCTGTACATCGATCCCGAGGCGGTTCCCGACTTCGTCGAAAGCCCCGAGGCGAGGGATTTCATCACCGCACCGGATCGGGTCCGGCGGCTAGAGGCGCTTCGGGCGGGTGAGTTCGTCGACTACGAGGCGGTCGCGGGCCTGTTGTTCCCGTTGCTGCGACTGCTGCACAAAGCGTTCCGCGAACGCCATCTGTCACGGGATACCAGCCGCGCAGAAGCTTATCGTGAGTTCGTCGCGGAGGGCGGGCGCCGGTTGCACGACTTTGCGACGTTTCATGCCCTGCAGGCGCATTTCGCAGACGGCAGCCGGGCATTGCAGAACTGGCAGAACTGGCCCGAGGGCTTCCACGAACCCGGGTCGCCCCAGGTGGCGGCATACGCTGCCGAGCACGCCGAAGACGTCGAGTTCCACATCTACCTGCAATGGCTGGCGGACGAACAGTTGGGGACGGCGGCCGAGCGGGGCCGGGCCAGCGGTTTGCGGGTCGGGCTGTATCGCGATCTGGCCATCGGCGTTGGATCCGATAGCGCCAGCGCCTGGGCCAATCCGGACGCCTTCGCCCGCGGGGTGTCGGTCGGCGCCCCGCCGGACAAACTGAACCATGTGGGCCAGAACTGGGGCCTGGTGCCGTTCCACCCCCTGGCGATGCGCGAACAGGCTTTCGATCCGTACATCGCCGCCCTGCGGGCAAACATGCGCCATGCCGGCGCGCTGCGGATCGACCACGTCATGGGCTTGCTGCACCTCTACTGGGTGCCGCCGGGACTGCCCGCCAGCCAAGGGGCCTATATCCGATACCCCATCGACGAGTTGATCCGGGTAATGGCGTTGGAGAGCCGACGTCACCGATGCCTGGTGATCGGTGAGGATCTGGGCACCGTTCCCGACGGTTTCCGCCCGAAGATGGCGGCCGCGGGTGTCCTGTCCTACCGGGTGTTTCAGTTCGAGCGGGTCGGCGACAACCTGTTCCGGCGCGCTAGCGACTATCCGGAAGCGGCACTGGTCACCGCCGGGACCCACGACCTGCCGACCCTGGCCGGGTTCTGGGCCAAGCGGGATATCGCCTGGCGACAGAAGCTGGACCTCTATCCGTCGGACGCCATGCGGGATGAGGACGCCGCCGGACGCGAGGCCGACCTGCGCCGGCTCGTGGACGCCCTGGCCGATGCGGGCTTGTGGCCGGCGCCGAACGGCGCCTGGTCGGCCGCGTCGGTCACCGATGTCCGTGCCCTGCTCCTAGCCATCCACCGGTACCTGGCGCGGGCGCCTTCGCGTCTGATGATGGTGCAGATCGAGGATGCCGTCGCCCAGGCCGAACAGCAGAACCTGCCTGGTACGGTGCGCGAGCATCCCAACTGGCAAAGGCGGCTGGGAGGGACCGTATCGACGCTCCTGGCAAGCCCGGAGGTGGCGGCGGTGCTGGAGGCGGTCGCGGCCGAACGCCGCCGGCAGGCCACCTGACCGCTCCGGCGCCCTAAGTTAGCGGGAGCTTGTAACCGACCTTTGACCGTGCGTGGCGCGCGGAGCCGGGCTATGGTGCCCGTGGTGGGGATCGGAATACGTTGAAGACCCAAGGGAGATAGGGATGCAAGGTGATCGTGAAGTGCTGCGTCAGCTCAATCTGATCCTGGCCAACGAGTTGACTGCCATCAATCAGTACTTCCTGCACGCGCGCATCCTGGGTAACTGGGAAATCAACCGCCTGGCCAACAAAGTCTATGAAGAGTCGCTGGGCGAGATGAAGCATGCGGACATGCTGATCAAGCGGATCCTGATGCTGGACGGTCTTCCCAACCTGCAGGACCTGCACAAACTCCGCATCGGCGAGGATGTGCCCGAAATCTTCGACTGCGACCTGGCATCGGAGCGCGGAAACCAGACGAACCTGAAGGAAGCGATCCCGGTTTGCGAGGCCGCGCACGATTTCGTTTCGCGCGACATCCTGACCCAGATCCTCGAAGACACCGAGGAGCACATCGATTGGCTGGAGGCACAGATCGACCTGGTCAAGCGGGTCGGCCTGCAGAACTACATCCAGGAGCAGATGTTCGATGGCGCGTGAAGCGCCTGTCCCCCGACCTCGCGCATGCCCTCCATTTTCCTGCCGTCCGACTTGGCAGGCGCTAGTCCTCGGAAAGGCGGAGGAGGGTGCCTTCAATGACCAAGTCGGACGATCCATCGCGCTGGCGGGTGTAGGCGAGCGACATCCCATCGCCGGCGACGGTTCGTCGATAGGCCTGGCGTTCGAGCCTTCCGGTCGCGTCGATGGCGACCACGTCGACGACGAGCGTGTCGTCGTCCAGCGAGGCCCATGAGGAGAACTGGTCGAGGGGATCGCCGGATCCCTCCGCCCGCCAGACACCCGGTTCCCCGGTCGGCAGGAAGTGCAAGGTCCGTTCGCGCAGGACGAGGCCGGCCCCGTCACCAGCGGCCGAGAAGTTCTTCCAGGTTATCGCGAACGCGCCGTCGGGTTCCGGCTCGACGATGACCGTTGCTTCGCGGAGAACCTCGCCGCGCGGCGCCGTCGTCCCCAACCAGTAGCCGACAAACGGGTCGACGCCCGGCGACAGCGGCGTGTCGGACGACTGGGCCGTTTCCGCCGCAACACCGGCCGTCGCTAGGGGCACGACGGTATCCTGCGGTGCAGCCGCTTCCGGCGCCACGGCATCACCTCCGGTCTGGCAGGCGGCGATGCCGAGAACCATGACCATCAGAACGAGCCGATATGTGTGTCCGAGCACGTCCCCACTCCTTATCCATCAATGTCGAAACCCGGTTTCGCTACCGGTTCGGGATCGCACGGCTCGTCTGAGCGGCAACCCTTGTCTTCGCCGGATAGAAATGGGGCCTATGCGGGCGATCACCATAGCGCGGACGCAAACCACCGATGCGCTTGACGGTGATCATGGCCGCTGCGGGCATGGCTGTCGCCGGATGGGCGGATCAAAACCGAGGATCTGACGAGTGAAACGTACTTCACCCATATCCAGCAGCACGTCTCGGTTGCTTTTCATGGGGCAGTGTTTCTATATTATGAAGTAATTCATAGTATTACTCGAAACATATATTGTACTAGTTCATGTGGATAGTGTTTCTGGTGATCTGTTCACGGTATGTTAACGATAGCGTTGTGTCATGGCCTTTGCGGATATCGATCAGGCTGCGCGTTTCGGGAACCGCGTTACGGTTCCTCGGCAATCGGATGGATGGCGATGAACTCGGGCACGCCGTCGCAAGGCCGGTACCGCAACCGCCAGCATATTGAACAGCACCCACGACGGGGGCCGCCATCTTCATCTCCGAATTCACCCCTCGCCGCCATTGCCGTCGCGCCGGCATGGTCGGTGCGCCGGCACAGTTCCAGCGTACCGGTCGGACGGTTCCCGGTTGCCAGCCATGACGTTTTGTTGCCCGACCCCGGATAACGAGCGGGAGCGCCTGGGCGCGCTTTACCGGGCCGGTATTCTCGATACCGGCCGCGAGGCGAGTTTCGATCGGATCGCGAGGCTTGGGGCGCGCCAGTTCGACGTGCCGATATGCCTTGTGACCTTCCTGGATGAAGACCGTCAGTGGTTCAAGGCTGCCTGGGGATTGGAGGCGAACGAGGGGCCGCGAGACCTCGCGATCTGCTCCTACACGATCCTGAACCGGCAACCGCTGATCGTCCTGGACGCGAGCAAGGACGCGCGGTTTGCCGACCACCCCCTGGTGACCGGCGGATTGCAACTCCGCTTCTATGCCGGTGCCCCGCTGACGAACAGCGAAGGCTACAATCTCGGCACGCTATGTCTCGTGGACACCAAGCCGAGATCCGAGTTCACCGAACGGGACCAGGCGATACTGGAAGATCTCGCCGCGCTGGTCATGGACCGCACCGAACTGCGCCGGAAGACCGCCGACGTATTGACCGGCTATGAAGCACGCGAACTGGCGCGCGAAGAGCAATGGCGCAGCGTACAGGCGCTGCACAGGACGATCTTCAGCAACTCGCGGCAGCAATGCGCGTTGCTCGATGCCGGTGGAAAGCTGATCGACGCCAACGAGAGCGCGCTTGCCTTTGCCGGGTTAGCGGGCGGCGACATCGCCGGTTTGCCGCTTTGGCATACAGGGCTATGGCGGGCCGTCGACGGGCATCGGCACGACTTCAAGACCATGGTCGCCGATGTCGTGACGGGAAAAACCGTTCACCTGGATATTGAGGTTCCGGACCAATCTGGGGCGCTGGTGCAGATCGAGTTTTCGATGACACCAGTGGTCAACGAAGACGATACCGTCGTCATGCTGCTGGCCGAAGGCTGCGACGTTTCCGAACAGCGCCGGTATGAGCAGCGGCTCCGGCAGAAAGACGCGGAAACGGAACTGATCCTGAACAATGTTCCGGTCCGCATTTTCTACAAGGATGATGGGAACCGGATCCTGCGTCTGAATGAGGCGGCCGCCAGATCGATGGGCATAACCGTCGAAGAGGGCGAGGGAGCCAACACTTCCGCACTTTTCCCTGACGTCGCAGAGAAGCTCTACCTCGACGATCTTGAGGTCTTCCGTTCCGGAAAGCCGAAACTCGGTACCATCGAGTCCTACACACGAGGCGATGGACAGCGCGAATGGGTTCGCACCGATAAGGTGCCACACTTCGATCCGGTCACCGGCAAGCGCTCGATCCTGGTCGCCGCAACGGACATCACGGCGGAAAAGGAAGCCCAGCAGGCTGTCCTGGCGAGCGAGGAGAAGTATCGTCAGCTCTACAACAAGACGCCGGTGATGTTGCATTCCATCGACTGCAACGGACGCTTGTTGAGTGTGAGCGACTTCTGGCTGGAACGGCTGGGATATGCCCGCGACGAGGTGATAGGGCGCCCGTCGACGGAGTTCCTGACCCCGGAATCCGCCAAGAGGGCGATCAACGAAGTGCTGCCAAAGTTCATGGCGACGGGCGTCGTCAAGGACATCGACTACCAGTTTCTGACCAGATCAGGCGAACCGGTCGACGTCTTGCTGTCGGCCGTCGCGGAATATGGCGATGACGGCAAGATGATCCGGTCGATGGCGGTCATCACGGATATCACCGAGCGGAAGAGCTTCGAGCGCAAGCTGATCCAGGCGCAGAAGATGGAGTCCGTCGGCCAACTGACCGGCGGTCTGGCGCATGACTTCAACAACCTTCTGGGTGTTATCTCCGGAAACCTCCAATTGATTGAAGCGGTTGGCCAGACCGATCCCGACTCCGACCGCCGGATTGCGGCCGCCCTGCGCGCCGTCGACCGTGGGGCGGAACTGACCCGGCGGCTGCTTGCGTTCTCTCGCCGACAGAAGCTGGAAACCAAGTCGGTCGATCCCAACGCGCTGCTTTCCGGATTGGCGGACATGCTGAAGCGTACCTTGGGTGAGGCGATCGCCCTGGACTGTCCCATGGAGCCGGTGCCCCATGTGCGGGCCGATCCGAGCCAGCTTGAGTCGTCGATCCTGAACCTGGCGGTAAACGCCCGCGACGCCATGCCCGATGGCGGCACGCTGACCATCGACACCAGTGTCGTATACTTGGACGAGGACTACGTTGCCCGGGAGACCGACGTCGCTTCCGGCGACTACGTGCTGATCGCCGTCACCGATACGGGTTTCGGCATTCCCCAGGACATCGTTTCGAAGGTGATCGAACCGTTCTTCACGACCAAGGATGTTGGCAAGGGAAGCGGCCTCGGCCTGAGCATGGTCTATGGATTCCTCAAGCAGTCGGGCGGGCATTTGCGGATCTACAGCGAGGTGGGGCGCGGGACATCGGTGCGCATGTTCCTGCCCGTCGATCCGCATGCGCCAACCGAAAAGAAGAGGTCGGCGCCGCGCAAGGACACGCCCGTTCGGGGCGAGGAAACGATCCTGGTGGTCGAAGACAATCCCGAAGTGCGGGAGGTCGCCGTCGCCCTATTGGAGAACCTGGGATACACGGTCCTGGAAGCGGAGAACGGGCGATCGGCGCTTGCCGTCTTGGGCACGGACCAGAAGGTCGACCTGCTGTTCACCGATATCGTGATGCCGGGCGGCATGGATGGCACCGACCTGGCCCGGGCAGCCCGGCTGACCCGCCCGAACCTGCCGATCGTTTTTGCAACGGGTTATGCCGAAGCGGCGATGGTTCACGAGAGACAAGTCGTCACCGCCGACAGTCTTGTGAGCAAGCCCTACCGGCGAGCAGAACTGGCCGAGAAAATCAGGAACGCGCTGACCGGATTACCTCCGGGCGACGCCAACGATGTTGGTGCCCCACCGCACAGTGCGGGCGGGACGCCGATGCCTGCACCGCGAGTAAGGGGTGTCGACCATGCCTGATGTCCTGATCATCGATGACGATGCGGACCTGAGGACCGTGCTCCGCGAGATGCTGGAAGCACTCGGATGCGGCGTGACGGAGGCCGAGGACGGAGCTGCCGGCGTATCTTGCGCCAACGAACGCGACTTCGACTTGGTCATCACCGACATCCTGATGCCGCGCCAAGAAGGGATCGAAACCATCGTCGCGCTGCGCAAGGCCAAGCCGCACCTGCGCATCGTCGCCATGTCCGGAGGCGGGCAGATGAACGGCATGACGGTCCTGGAGTTCGCCCGGAAACTCGGGGCCGACGTCATACTCGAGAAACCGTTCGGCTTGCCCGAGATTGCGGGTGTCGTCAGAGCACTGGACGAAAGCGAACCCACCCAGTCGTCGGTCGGGTAGACACCTGTCCGTCAACCGGGGTGCCGCCATGCGGCCCTGATGGCCGCGCGCAGCCGCTTCGACGATGCCCAGGAGGCATCGTCGAAGCGAACTGCCAGGGGCCTTCTACGGCATCAACTGACCGCCGTTCACCGACATGACCTGACCGGTCACCCAGCCCGCTTCCTCGGAGACCAGGAAGGTGGTCATCGATGCGATGTCATCCGGCTGACCGATCCGTCCCATCGGGATCTTCTTGACTTCGGCATCGAGGATTTCCGCCGGCATGGCAGCGGTCATCTCGGTCATGATGAAACCGGGGGCCACGCAGTTGGCGGTGATCCCCTTGTTGGCCAGTTCCTGGGCGATCGCCTTGGTGAAGCCGATCATGCCGGCCTTGGCGGCCGAGTAGTTCGACTGACCAAACTGGCCGCGCTGACCGTTCATCGACGAGATGTTGACGATCCGCCCGAAGCCGCGGTCCCGCATGCCCGGCGCGATCACCCGGCAGGTGTTGAACACCGAGGTCAGGTTGACCTTGATCACCGCGTCCCACTGTTTGCCCGGGTCCATTTTGTGCATGAACCCGTCGCGGGTGATGCCGGCGTTGTTGACGAGAATGTCGATCGGGGCGACGGCTTCCTCGATCTGGGCCAC
Source organism: Alphaproteobacteria bacterium (assembly GCA_028281985.1). Lineage (GTDB taxonomy): Bacteria > Pseudomonadota > Alphaproteobacteria > DSM-16000 > Inquilinaceae > JANQIU01. Next base: position 7,737 of record JANQIU010000093.1, read on the forward strand.
AGCCGATTGGACGCTGTCGAAATCGCTGACGTCCATCTTGAAGCCGCGGATGCCGGTTTCCGATTCAAAGCTGGCCAGCTGCTCGTCGACGATATCGACCGTGACGACGGTATGACCCGCCGCTTTGAGAGCCTTTGCGATCGACGCGCCGATGCCGCGCGTTCCCCCTGTGATCAACGCTGTACGCGCCATTGCATCCTCCTTGAGTTCCCCGTCAGGTTGATAATAGCCGCCAAGGACCCGGCGGCGGTTCCGCCCGGATGAGCCGACACCCGGACGCGCTCGAACGCCGTCGGCTCAGGGCCGCTCGACGCACATGGCGATGCCCATGCCGCCGCCGATGCACAACGTGGCGAGCCCGCGCCGGGCCGAACGACGTGCCATCTCAAACAGCAGCGTAACCAGCACACGGGCGCCGGACGCACCGATCGGGTGACCGATGGCAATGGCGCCGCCGTTGACATTCACCTTTTCCGGATCCCAGGCCAGATCCCGATTGACGGCAATCGCCTGGGCCGCGAAGGCTTCGTTGGCTTCGACGATGTCCAGGTCGTCCGGCGCCCATCCGGCGCGTTCCAGGGCCTTGCGGCTGGCCGGGATCGGCCCGGAGCCCATGACGGACGGATCGACACCGGCGGTCGCCCAACTGGCAATCCGCGCCAACGGCGTGATGCCGCGGCGCTGGGCCTCTTCACCGGTCATCAGGACGACCGTTGCGGCACCGTCGTTGATGCCCGAAGCGTTGCCGGCCGTCACCGTGCCGTCCGGCTTGAAGGCGGGGCGCAGACTGGACAGAGCCTCCGCCGTGGTTTCGGGACGAATGTACTCGTCGGTATCCACGACGGTTTCGCCCTTCCGCGTCTTGATCGTTACCGGGACGATTTCGTCGACGAAGCGGCCCTGGTCGCGGGCCGCGGTAGCCTTGGCCTGCGACGCGGCGGCAAACCCGTCCTGCTCTGCCCGGGTGATCTGCCACCGCTCGGCGACGTTCTCGGCCGTGATGCCCATATGATAGCCGTTGAAGATGTCCCACAAGCCATCGCGGATCATGGTATCGACCATGTCGGTCGGCCCCATGCGGGCGCCGTTGCGCAGGTGGATGGCATGCGGCGACCGGCTCATGCTTTCCTGGCCGCCGGCAACCACGATCCCGGCGGCGCCGGAGGCGACGGCCTGGCTGCCTTGGGCGACGGCGCGAAGGCCCGACCCGCAGACCTGGTTCAATCCATAGGCCGTCGTTTCCACCGGAAGCCCAGCCGCGAGTGCCGCCTGCCGTGCCGGGTTCATCCCAGCGCCGGCGGTCAGCACCTGGCCAAGCACCACTTCGTCAACATCCTGCGGCGACAGACCGGCGCGACTGATCGCGCCGGTGATGGCAACGGTGCCCAGTTCGTGGGCCGCCAGAGAGCTCAGTGCCCCGTTGAAGGCGCCGACCGGCGTGCGGGCGGCGCTGGCAATGACGACCTCGGGCATTCCCGGTGCTCCCTGGCTCTCGTCGACGTCAACGACCTCGGTTCAGCCACCGTCCGGTGGGTCCCGGGCGTTTCAAGCCCGTTCGCCATCGTATGAAGCCGAGGTATTCCGCGCAAGCTGGGCAGGGTTTGGGGACCGGCCAGCCACCGGCTCATTGCTGTCCCCCACAGGGAACGGCCCGCCGCCTGTGGGCGGCGGCCCGGACGCCCCATGCTAGACATCGCGGGTCCACAGCGAGGCCATGCCCGGGCCGCTGCCGACGCAAAGCGACGCACCCCCGACGGTGGCGTCCATCCGCTCCATCTCGTGCAGCAGCGTGACGATGATCCGCAGACCGGTCGAGCCGACCGGGTGGCCGAGGGCGATGCCCGAGCCGCTGTGGTTCACCTTGTCCATATCCAGGTCGTAGCCGTGGTCGTTCTTCAACATCCGGCCGACGCCTAGCCATTGGGCGGCGAAAGCCTCGTTGATCTCCCAGTACTCCACATCGTCGAAAGCCAGCCCGGCCTTGTCGAGCGCCTTGGGGATCGCAACGGCCGGACCCAGGCCCATGACCGTCGGATCGACGCCTTCCGTCACGACCGACATCAGCCGCATCCGCGGGGTGATGCCCAATTCCTGGGCTTTGGCCTTGGACATCAGGATCGCCGCACTGGCACCGTCATTGATCCCGGAGGCGTTGCCGGCGGTGACGACGCCGTCCTTCTTGAACGCGGCGCGAAGGGCCTCCAGCCCCTCAATCGTGCAATCGCGGATCAGATGCTCGTCGTGCTTGAACTCGATGGTCTGCTTGCGGCTCTTGATTTCCACCGGCACCACTTCGCGGTCGAACCGGCCGGAATCAATCGCTTCGCGCGCCCGGGTGTGACTGGTGTAGGCGAGTTCGTCACATTCGCGCCGGGTGATCTGATACTTCTCGGCGACGTTCTCCGCGGTCAGCCCCATATGGCCGGGCACAAGCTCGTCGACCAGCCCGTCATGCAACATCGAGTCTTCGATGGTGGCCTCGCCCATCCGATAGCCCATGCGGGCCTTCGGCATCAGATACGGGGCGTTGGTCATGCTCTCCGCACCGATGACCAGGGCGATATCGCTTTCGCCCACCCGGATGTTCTGGGAGGCGATCTGCAAGGCGCGCATACCTGACGCGCAGTTCTGGTTCACCGAAACCGCACCGGAACGGTGCGGCAGGCCCAGTCGCATGCTGACCTGGCGGGCGGGGAGCGACCCCTGCATGGCGGTGTAGAGCTGACCCATCACGATCTCGTCGATCAGGCCGGGGTCAATGCCGGCCCGGTCGATCGCCGCCTTGCCCGCCGTCATGGCCAAGTCGCGAGCCGGAACGTCCTTCAGACTTCCCATGAATTTGCCGATGGCGGTGCGCGCGGCGCTGACCATCACAACGTCCTGTAGCTCCATGTCGGCTTCACTCCTTGGCAGCGACTAGAGTTGCCGAACCGGGAAGCATCCGGTCCGTACCATGGTTTTTCGCGGAATTCGCGTGACCCTGCCGGTTGCCTCGCCACGCCGCATTGACATGGCGCAAACTGGGACAAACGCCAGGGTTGGCAAGAAAAGCGCACATAGTGCATATTTGAGTCGACAGGCAGATCGCCTGAGCCGGTCGTAGGTTAGGCCTGCAGCTTTTGCGATCTGTGATATACATCCCATGGCGAGCAGCGACGCCAAAAGAAAACGGAGCGCAATACCGGTGCATCCAGCCGACTTCAAACGGTGGCGCAAGTCCCTCAGTCTTTCCCAGAAAGAGGCGGCCAACGCCCTCGGCCTGAAACGCCGCATGGTCCAATACTACGAAAAGGGCGAGCGCGACGGGGACGCCGTGGTCATACCGATGTCCGTGCGCTTGGCGTGCTACGCCATTGCCCAGGGCGTGACCGACTACCAGGGGCCCGAGGACGAAGGCGACACCAAACCCAAGACGAAATCGAAGACGAAACAGGCCAAGGGCAAGCAGAAGGACCGGAGCAAGGCCGACAGGAAGTCCAAGAAGGATCGTGCTGCGAAGAAGCCGGACGAGACGCCCGCACCCACCGATGTCATCGAGCCGGCTGCGGATGGGAAGCCGTTGGCAGCCGATGTCGCCAAGCCGGTCGCGGACGAGAAGCCGGCTTCCGGCGTGAACGGCGCGCCCCCGTCGCCAGCGAAGCGAACCCGGTCGACCGGCGCGAAGACCCCGACAGCCAAGGGGCGAACCGCGACGGTCCGGTCGAAACCGGCTGGCACGCCCCGGGCCAAGACCTCCGTGGTGCGGTCTCGCAAGCCGGACGGCGGCAAACCGCCCGCATAACCGCGCCGGCAGAGCCGGGGAGAACCGTCAGGTGGCTTCCGGCAGGGCGCGCATCCAGTCGGCCAAGGGGTGCCATAGCTGTTTGGGCGCGGCGCCGGCGACGACCATTCCGATATGCCCGAGCGGCGGTTCCATGACGGTCGCGTTCGGCATCGCGTCGGCCAAGGCCAGCGCGCTGGCCGGGGGGACGATGCGGTCACGGCTGGGCACCAGGTGCAGGCTCGGGATGTCCAACCTGTCGGGACGAACCGGGTCGCCTGCCACCGTCCAGCTTCCAAGATGGGGCGTGTTGGCGCCGTACCAGCCGACAAGGCACTCTCGGGCGACCGGTGCGGCCAAGGGCACGCCATCGTTCAGCCAGTCTTCGAGCGCGACGAAGTCTTCGGCCTTGTTGCTGCCGGCCAGTCGCCCGAAGCTGGAGAACTTGGGAAGAGCGAGCAGCGGGTCCAGCGCGCTGAAGAACGCCTGGAGCATATCGACCGGCAACTGTCCCCAATAGGTCATCCAGGGGTCCAGCAGGCGCGCGACCGACGCCATGGCGCGGGGACCCGGCCCCGCCTGCGTATGGAAGTCCCACGGCGTCGCCATTAACACCAGACCGCTGACCTGGAGGGGCCGGAGCTGTGCCAGGGCGGTCGCCAGAAGGCCGCCCATGCAATACCCGACCACCGGCATCGACAGGCGCGAAACGGAAAGGCTGGCTGCCCGCAGGGCGCGGCAGAGCCGGCCGGCAATGTAGTCGGACAGATCGAACTGGCGCTCCACCACGCCCGGCTCGCCCCAGTCCATCAACAGGGGCCGAAATCCCTCCCCGGCCAGCCAACGCAGAAGACTGCGCTTGTGTGACAGGTCCAGCACATAGGCCCGGTTGACCAGGGACGGGACGAACAGGATGGGCCGTCCGTCACCGTAGCCATAATCCAGCAGCCGGGAGTTGCCCTCCCGCCAGAGCACCGGCGGGTCGTCAAGATCGCGACGGTAGGGATGGGCATGATACCGCCCGATGCCTTCCAGATACTGTGCCGAGCGCCGCGACACCTCCATCAGGAGGGTGCCGACCACGGCGTCAGGCGGGTGGGTGGTGAGTTCGCGCGCGACGGCGCAAAGCGCGTCGATGCCAGCAACGGGCGGCGGCGCTGCCGCCCCGGTTTCCGGATCGGGTTTCGAGAGCTGCGACCCGGCGCTCAACCAGGGCAAGGCGGCCAAGGAGCTCATCCACATCAGGTGGGCCAGGCCGAGATGCAGCGGCAGCGGGCGCGGTCCCAACCGGGCCGGTTTGCGGTGTTCCGTCGTCGCTTGCGGATTGTCGATCGTCGCCCCCTTCGGACTGGCGGCGGGCTGACCCCGACGCACCGCCCACCATGGTGTCCGCAAGTACCTCGGCGACACCGGCAAAGGCGGATGCCAACCGCGGCTCTGCCGCCGCTGCCGACCACTGTTTCTGCCAGAGATCCAGGTATTGGCGAACGAGGTCGCTTAGCGGATCCGAACTGCCCATGAGCCCAGTATACGAAACGGTGGGTCGGCCTGCCTAGACGCGTCGCCGCCGACCGTCACATATCGGCAGGTGCGTGCCGGTGTGCGTTGTGGGGACCGATGCCGTCGGTGCCTGTCTGCCGGCCCAGCAGCGACCGGGTGCCGCAGGTGGCGCGGCGCGGCGCGACGAATGCCAGGCCAGTGGCCCGACGGCAGGGCGGCTCACCGCTGTGCGGCGGGCTTTGCGCGGCCGCACCATGGGTTGGGCGATGGCGGCGGCGCGGCAAAGACCCGCGGGCTGGTCAGGTTTTTGCTCCCTTTTGCGAGTGCGCACTTGCGCACTATACCGCCGATCCTTTACTTATTTTGGCAGATGCGAAGACCGTAACCCTGCGGTCAGCACCAGTGGCATGCGGGTCTGATGGCTAGCAAAGATTCAGCCGTTTCGGCGGCAACTTCGGCCCAGCCGATCACGATTAAGAAATACGCGAACCGGCGGCTATACAATACGGCAACAAGCAGCTACGTGACGCTCGATCACTTGGCTCAGATGGTCCGTGACGGTACCGATTTCGTTGTCTATGACGCCAAGACTGGTGAAGATATTACCAGGTCGGTTCTCACTCACATCATTGTCGAGGAAGAGGCCAAAGGGCAGAACCTGCTGCCCATCAGCTTCTTGCGGCAGTTGATAAGCCTCTATGGCGACAGTCTGCAATGGATGGTCCCGAGATATCTGGAGCATTCGATGCAGTACTTCTCCCGAAACCAGGAACAGATGCGGCAGTATCTCCAGCAGGCGATGAGCGGAATGTTTCCGCTTGGTGCCTTGGAGGAGATGAGCAAGCAGAACATCGCCATCTTCGAACGGGCGATGAAGGTTTTCAGCCCGTTTTCTTCCCTGGCGGCCGCTTTCGGGTCCGAAACCGACGATGGCGAGTTGGCGCGTTCGGCCCCAGCGGGTAATGGGCTGAACCCCAGGGCCGACACGGATCCGTCGGCGGGTGGCAATCTGGACGCGCTGCAGGCGAAGCTTGGCGAGTTGCAGGAGCAACTCAAGGACATGGCCAAGGCGGTACCCGCAGACAGCGATGTGGAGACGAAGTAAGGGGCCGATCCCAGGTTGGCCCGATACGGCCTGCCTGCGCTTCGTTTAGTCGGCGCTTCCTAAACGAAGTGTTTACCATTTCTTGGGATCGGTCGGTCGTGGGGTGCCGTTTGACCGGGTCCGCAGGGAAGCAGCGGCCGAGGTGTTGATTGACGCCACTGTGATTTGTGATCCGGTGAGGCAGTTACTACGTATTTAGGGCGAAACTGCGGATCATTCGGTTTGATCACGTCACACTTGGTGGATTTGGCGGCTCCGTGAACCCAATTCGTGCCTATGGTTCTCCTGTTCGTCCGGAACGGCTGCCCGTTCCGGCGCATCAGGATTCAAGGGCGGTCGTCGTCGCGGAGACGACGGGGCGGGGGCCGGCCCTACCCGTGATCGCCGATCGCGAAGCGGGTCCGGGACGCGGCCAACGGGTGAATGCGGCAGCACCGATACCGTATCAAGGTGGATCGGCGGACAGGAGTGCGCATGCCCATGCTGCGGCCAACCTGTCCTATCGGCGGGCCATGTCCCTGGACTGGGCGGTCCACCGTACCGTGGATTTCGAGGCCTAACGCGCGATCCTGATCGGCTGATGGCCCCGGTCACGTCGACCGCCTGTTGACCCTCTATCTCATGAATGCGATCCGTCTGCCGGAGCAGGGGACGGAAACGACTGGTGTTAGGTAAGGCGATGATGCTGGGATCCGGTGCCCTGATGGGACCATTCACGCTGGCCGACCTGATCGGTCTGGACGTCGCCCATGCGATGTCGCGGACCGTCGACGACGATCTGCAGCCGCCGCTCCGCCCGCACCCCGTCCTGCGCCGGCCGGTCGGCTGAGCCGGCGATGGTCGCACCCGGGGACAAGGACTGGAGCCGACCGCGGGTTGGTGTCGGGGTCGTGGTGATGCGCCGCGGGGCGGTGCTGACCGTTCGGCGCGGAAAACCGCCGGGAGAAGGCGAATGGAGCCTGCCCGGCGGGAGCCAGGAACTGGGGGAGACGCTGTTCGAGGCCGCGGCTCGTGAGGTGCGGGAGGAAACGGGCGTGACCGTCGCCCCGGTGCGGGTGCTGGCGGCGGTCGACAACATCGTTCGAAACGATGCGGGCGGGATCGACTATCACTATGCGATCATCGACATACTGGCCGAATGGCAGTCCGGTGACCCGATGCCGCTCGACGATGCCCTGGATGCGCGATGGGCCCCGGTCGAGGAAGCGGTGCGGATGATCCGGTTTCCCGCGGCCCGGGCCGTTATTCGCGCGGCTGCAAATGCCCTGGCGCCGCCACCTTCGGTACCGAAGCCGGACTGACATCGGATCGGGCCTCCTGCACGAGGAGCCATAGACCGGCAGCGCCGACCAGCCCGGCGCCTATCAACAGGAATACCCCTGGATACTGATCGAAGATCAGGGCGCCCAGCAGGATGCCCCAGAGGATCTGCGTGTACTGGAACGGCATCACCACCTGGGGCGCGGACAGGCGCAACGCCAGAACCAGCCCGACCTGGGCGATACCGGCAAAGATGCCGCATGCCACGATGACCAGCCATTGCGCGCCGGACGGCAAGCGCAGGTCGAAGGCTGCGAGAGGCGCCAACATCAACTGGGCCATGATCAGCGTGCCCACAATGAGCGCGCCCTTACGCTCGCTATCGCCGATGCGGCGGACCACGATGGCGGCAAACGCGAAGAGGATCGCCGACATCAACGCCGCGCCGTGGCCAATGCCGACGGCCTCCAGCCCTGGGCGCGCTGCAATCAGAATGCCCAGGAATCCCAGGCCGATCGCGGCCCATTGCCGGATGCCGACGCGTTCGCCCAAGAACAGGATGGCGAACAGCGCGGCGAAGATCGGGGACATGAAGACGAAAGCGTAGGCGTCGGCGAGCGGTAGGCCGATCGACAGGGCATAGAGGATACACACCGCACTGGCGGACACCAGAAAGCCCCTGAACGCCGTCGCCAGCGGTCGTCGTGGGATGGCGGAACGCAGGCCGTCCGTTACGAGGAGGTACAGGCCGACCGGCAGAAACGCACAGGCGCTCGACAGCAGCAGCGACGTCGGCAGAGGCAGACCCTGCGCATCGGTCAGCCATTTCATGCCGGCATCGGCAGCCGAGAATGCGGCAAAGGTAATCAGCGCGAAGACGGGTCCCGCAAGCGTGCGCAAGAGGGTTCTCGGCGCCTGGAGAGGGGCTGCCGCGGTCATGGGGGCTCCGGTCAGGTTGCGGCGGGTCGGTGGCCCGACCGGAAGTGGCGGGCCAATTTCACCGTATCGCCAAAATTCGCGGCCAAACTGCCGCCATGCAAGGGTCCGTCGAGCGTGACGGGATTTGGAGGTGGTTGATCATGGCAGTATGGCCGCGCGTGACAGGGGTGTTGTTCGGCAGTGCGTGCCTGGCGGCCTGCGTACAGCAGGTCAGCGAAAGCAACGTCGGCCCCGGTGGATACCCCTATCCGGTCGACCTTCCCAGGCAGTGTGCGCCGGTCGTCGAGCAGCATGTGGCGGCCTACGGGCTGGCGGACGAGGTCGATTCCATCACCTATCTGGGAGATGATTTCGACCTTGGCCTGCGCACCTTCGACTTCAACCGCCGCTTCCATGCCTGGGTCAATCTGACGACATGTCAGGGCTACGTCGTGTTCGACATGCGCGACACCTGCCGCGTTCGTCGGGTGTACACCCAGGGTGATTGCCAGTTGCCCGATCAGCGCCAATCGCAAGCCGGTTTGTAGGGGGCTGTCGCCCGTAGCCAGTGTGCCCATGACGGGACGCTCTCGGGGACGTGTTCTTCTGCCGCTTCACTCGGGCCGCCGTTTCCCCCATCTGCTGAGCATGCACATCGCAGCAGGGGAACGGACATCATGTTCCGCAATCGGTTTTTCGGCGGTGGCGCCGTGGCAGCCACGCTGGTGTTGGCGGGATGCGTCCAAACGGCCGATATCGACTTCGTCGAACCCGAGCGCCCTTTGGTGACGGTCAGCCGCGCGGAGCAATGCGCACCGGTGGTCGACCGGCAGGTGGATGCCCTGGGGCTGTCGGGTCGCGTGGAGTCGATCACCTATGTCGACGACCGCCTACGGGGTCGTGGCGACGATGACGATGATTTCGACATTCTGCGCAGTGTGGTGGCCTGGGTCGACGTCAGCGATTGCCAGGGCTACGTGGTGATCGACATGCGTGCGACATGCCGGATCAAGCAGATCTACGCACGAGGAGAATGCACGGTGCCGACGGCACCGGCCGGATAGGCTCCTGTCGATTGGGCTGGGGGATCTAGGGACTGCCAGCCTTTCGCGGCGTCGGCCGCCAGTTCTGCGGCGCCATTTCGAAACCGTCGAAGGTGAATGCGGGGCTGACCGTGCAGCCGACCAGCGTCCAGCGGCCGAGGCTTTCCGCCGTTTGCCACGCGTGGGGCGGGACCGTCACCTGCGGCCGATGGCCCTGGGCCAGGTCGTTGCCCAGGTGAAAAGCCTGGGCGTCATGGCCATTGGGGGAGATCGTCAGGGCCAGCGGCGCCCCGCCATACCAGTGCCAGATCTCGGTGGCGTCGATCCGGTGCCAGGCCGACACTTCGTCGAGCTGCAGCAGATAGTAGATGGCGCTGCCGCCACCCCGGCCGCCATCCGCGGGCGCGTCCCGCCAAGTCTCGGCATAGTGGCCGCCCTCCGGATGGGGGACGAGGCCGAGCAGGCGGATGATGTCCGCCGCCTTCATCGTGGTGTCGAGCACGGTGGGCGAGGCCCTTCTATGCCGCAGGGGGCGCGGTTTCCCGCATCGAGGCGCGGTTGGACACCGGATCGAGCCAGGCGCTGAGTTTGGGCCGCCGGTTCCGCCATTCATCGGCGGCAAAGCGAAGATCCAGATAGGCCAAAGCACAGGCCACCGCCACGTCGGCGATGGTCAGTGGGCCGGCGGGATCGGCAAGGGTATCGGCCTCGCTTTCGAGGGCGTCGAGAGCACGCGACAGGGCGGCGCGCTGGCGTTCCCGCCAGGCTTCGTGCTGACGCTCGGCGGGTCGCATGTCCTCCAGCCGCCTGGCGACGGCCGCATCGGCGATCCCGTCCCCCAACGCCAACAGGCGCAGCACCTTCCACCGGGCCGGGCCGGGCGCCGGAAACAGCTTTGGGCCATCGTGCAGGCTGTCGAGATATTCGCAGATCACCGGGGAGTCGAAGAGGACGGTGCCGTCTTCGGTGGTCAGGGCCGGGACCTTGCCCAGCGGATTGTCGGTCGGAAGGTCGGTGTCCGTCGACCAGGGATCGGTCGGGACGAGCTTGAGCCGGTCTTGCAGTCCGATTTCGATCGCCGCCACGCGGACTTTCCGGACATAGGGCGAGGTCGGACTGAATCGCAGCGACAACATGGGCTGATTCCCGTGTGGTTGGGCGGTTGGCTTGGGGCGCCTTAGAAGCTGTCCTTGCGGCTGCGCAAGGCCGTGAAGACATCGACCGGCGCGCTGCCGCTGAGGTTCATGGCAGCTGCCAAGGCCGGCACGTCGGCCCGGAGAAACGGGTTGGTCCGCTTCTCGCGCCCGAGACTGGCCGGGATGGTCGGCTGGCCTTCCGAACGACGGTCGTCGATCCAGCGCCGATAATCGTCGAGATCGCTGTTGTCGGGGTCCACGTGCACTGCGAAACGGGCATTCGACTGGGTATATTCGTGTCCGCAATAGACGAGCGCGTCGTCGGGCAGATCCCGGAGGCGCAGCAGACTGTGCCACATCTGCTTGGGTGTGCCCTCGAACAGCCTGCCGCAGCCGAGGGCAAACAACGTGTCGCCACAGAACAGCGCGTTGGCATCACCGAACCAAAGAGCGATGTGGCCCGACGTGTGCCCCGGCACCTCGAACACCGTCGCTTGCTGGTCGCCGACGGCCACGGTATCGCCCTCGGCCAGCTGGCGGTCCAGGGCGCCGATTCTGCCGGCATCGGATTTCGGCCCGCACACCAGGGCGCCGTGGCGGGCCTTCAGGTCGACATTGCCGCCGGTATGGTCCAGATGGTGATGGGTGTTGATGATCAGGTTGAGGGGCCAAGACCGCTCATCCAGGACCTTCTGCACCGGGGCCGCCTGCGCCGGATCGACCACCGCCGTCTGGCCGGTTTCGGTGTCCTGCAACAGGTAGATGTAGTTGTCCGACAAGGCCGGGATCAACGTGACGTCCAGGGCCATGACCGGTCGAACTCCCCATTCAGCGGACGCGGTGGAAGATGCCAGCCGGGGCCGGCCGCCTCAACCTCTCGATTAATCGGGCGGCGGCAGCGGATCGTCGTATATTACCTCCACGTTGGCGAGACCCGGGTATGGCGATGCAACAGGATGTGGTGGATCTGCGGGCGTTCTACCGGACCCAGTTGGGCCGCACCGCCAGGCGCATGATCCAGACCGGGATCCGCAGGGTCTGGCCCGATGTCCGGCAACAGGTGGTGCTGGGGATGGGCTATGCGACGCCCTACCTGCCCGTGTTTCGCGGTGAGGCGGAACGGGTGATCGGCTTCATGCCGGCGGCGCAGGGTGTGGCCTCCTGGCCCGGAGAGGGTCGAAACTGCTCCGCGCTGGTGGAGGAGGCGGAGCTGCCCTTGCCGGACATGTCCGTCGACCGGGTCCTGATCGTCCACGGCGTCGAAGCCACCGAACATCTGGCCGCGATGATGCGGGAGGTTTGGCGTGTTCTGTCCAGCGGCGGAAGCGTTCTGGCCGTAGTGCCCAACCGGCGGGGCATCTGGGCCCGGATCGAACGGACGCCGTTCGGGCACGGGCACCCGTACACCACCCGTCAGGTCAACGGCATGCTGCGCGACAACCAGTTCCTGCCGGAAACCGAAGGACATGCGCTGTTCATCCCGCCGACCCGCTGGCGGGTGTGGCTTGGCGCCGCCCCGGCGTGGGAACGGGTCGGGTTGCGCTGGTTTCCGGGCCTGTCCGGCGTGTTGCTGATAGAAGCCACCAAGCAGCTCTACAAGGCGCTGCCGGCCGGCCGGCGCGTGGCACGGCGCAGGCCGCTGCTGGTGCCGGTCGGTGAACCCGCAGCGGTGCGTTGGGCGCGGCAGCCGGTGGCGCCGGTCACCGAGCCGCAGCAGGACGGAGGATGCCGATGACCGCCCTGTCCCCCATTGCCCATCAGATCTGGGACATGAAGTATCGGTTCAAGACGGCGGACGGGATACCGATCGACGACACGATCGACGATACCTGGCGCCGGGTCGCCAATGCCCTGGCGGCTCCGGAAGCCGATGCCGGCCGGTATGCGGAGACCTTCTACCGGGTGTTGGAGGGGTTCCAGTTCCTGCCGGCCGGTCGGATCCTGGCCGGTGCGGGAACCGGTCGGTCGGTGACCCTGTTCAACTGCTTCGTCATGGGCACGATCGAAGACCAGATGCAGGCCATCTTCGCCCATCTGCGCGAGGCGGCGCTGACGCTGCAGCAGGGGGGCGGCATCGGCTACGACTTCTCGACCTTGCGACCGCGCGGCGCCACGGTGCAGGGCGTCGCCGCCGACGCCTCCGGCCCCGTGTCCTTCATGGATGTCTGGGATGCGATGTGCCGGACCATCATGTCGGCCGGCGCCCGCCGGGGTGCGATGATGGCGACCCTGCGCTGCGACCATCCCGACATCGAGACCTTCATCGACGCCAAGCGCGACCCGGCGCGCCTGCGCAACTTCAATCTCTCGGTGCTGGTGACCGACGCGTTCATGGAGGCGGTGGAGGCCGACGCCGACTGGGACCTGGTGTTTGGCGGCACAATCTACCAACGGGTGCAGGCCCGGGCGCTTTGGGACCGGATCATGCGGGCGACTTTCGACTATGCCGAGCCCGGCGTGATCTTCATCGACCGGATCAACGCCAGCAACAACCTGGCCTATTGCGAGGAGATCCGGTCGACCAATCCGTGCGGCGAGCAGCCGTTGCCGCCTTATGGCGCCTGTCTTCTGGGCTCGGTCAACCTGGCCAGCCTCGTCGCCGAGCCGTTCACCGCCGACGCCCGGTTGGATGTGGATCGCCTGCGCGCGATCGTACCGGTCGCCGTCCGGATGATGGACAACGTCACCGATGTATCGCGGTTCCCCTTGCCGGAGCAGATGGAGGAGGCGAAGCGCAAACGGCGGATCGGCCTTGGGGTCACCGGATTGGCCGATGCCCTGATCATGGTGGGTGTGCGTTACGGATCGCCTGAGTCGATCGCGCTGACCGACAGCTGGTTGCGCGAGATACAGGTGTCCGCCTATCGCGCGTCGGCCGACCTGGCCGCGGAGAAGGGACCCTATCCGCTGTTCGACCGCGATGCGGTTCTGGCCCGGCCGATGCTGCAGGCCCTTGATGACGACACCCGCGATGCCGTGGCCCGACATGGCCTCCGCACCGCGCTGCTGACGTCGATCGCCCCAACCGGGACGATCAGCTTGCTGGCAAACAACGTGTCATCCGGGATCGAGCCGGTGTTCGCGTACTCGTATGAACGGACGGTGCTGCAGCGTGATGGCAAGCGGCGGACCGAAGCCGTCAATGACCTTGCCTACGACCTGTTCCGCCGACGGCACGGCGATGACGCGCCATTGCCGGACGCGTTCGTTGCGGTCGACGATCTGTCGCCGCTGGACCATGTGGCGATCCAGGCCGCCGCGCAACGCTGGACGGACAGTTCGATCAGCAAGACGGTGAATTGCCCGGCCGATCTTCCGTTCGACGCCTTCAAGGACGTCTACCGGCAGGCCTATCGCCAGGGATGCAAGGGCTGCACGACCTATCGGCCCAACGCGATTACCGGGTCAGTCCTGTCCACCCGGCCCGCGGAGGGCACCGACGATGCGCGCGAGGCCAGCCCGGACGGCGCGATGGCCGACCCGGCGGAAAAGAAGGCCGGCGGCGACGTCGTGTACATCAGCCAGCCGCTGGACCGGCCCGAAGCGCTGCCCGGGCGGACCTACAAGCTGCGCTGGCCGGACAGCGACCATGCGATCTACGTGACCGTGAACGACGTCGTGCAGGACGGCCGCCAGCGTCCGTTCGAGGTGTTCATCAACTCCAAGAACATGGAGCACTATGCCTGGACGGTGGCGCTGACCCGGATGATCAGTGCCGTGTTCCGGCGCGGCGGCGACGTGTCCTTCGTCGTCGAAGAGCTGAAGGCGGTGTTCGACCCCCGCGGCGGGCAATGGATGGGCGGGCGTTACGTGCCGTCACTACTGGCTGCCATCGGCGGCGTGATCGAGCAGCATATGGTGGCGATCGGCTTCCTGCCGCAGCCGGACGACCAGGCAGGCGAAGGGCCGATGATTGTGCGTGAGCAGGTGGTCAATGCAGGTGTCATCGGGCGGCAATGCCCGAAATGCGGTCAGCCGTCGCTGGTCGCCCAGGAGGGATGCGATACCTGCATGTCGTGCGGCTATTCACGCTGCTCCTGAGGACTGCGCCCGCTATCACGCCTCGCAGGGCAGGCGGCCGCCCATCACCGCCCGGACACGGTCCAGCAGGTCGTGCAAGGGGCCGTCGCCGATGCCCAGCTCGTCGAGATGGGCGACGGTGTTGGCCAGGTACTCCCAGTTCGGGCCGGCCGGCCCCGTCCGCGACGCGATGAGCCGGGCCGCATCGGCTGGATCGTCGTAGTGGCAGTATTGGTTGTGGCGACGGTCCGCTACGAAGCCGTAGACCGTGACCCTGTCCTCGCCGATCAGGCGCGCCCGCAGAAGCCGCGGGCGGTACACGCCGGTCGCCATTTCACGCTGCCAAAGGTAATCGAGTGCTGCCGGAATGTCCGCCGGCATCACCTGGAACGCCATACCCACACACGAACCGCCACGGTCCAGGCCCAGAACCAGGCCGGGCGCCTCCGGCGTCCCCCGGTACCGCAGCGACTGGATGCAGAACCGACGATGATAGCCGTAGAGCAGAGCCCGGGAGCGGCGGGCATGGGCGAAGCCGGGATTCCACATCAGCGAGCCGTAGCCGAAGACCCATAGGGGCTTGTCGAGGGGCACGGCTGGACCCTCCGAGGGTCCGCCCGGGGCGGTCCACTTGGCCATCGCGGCGGCGAGCGGGTTGGCGCGCGACACCCGCGTCAAGCCACTGCGTCGCCCGGCGGAGACGGCGTGTCCTCCACCGGTTGGGTTCCGTTGCGCGCCGGATCGGGCGGGACGTGCTGACCGGCCTCGATCACGCCGCGGCGTATAGCGCGGGTGCGGGTGAACAGGTCCTCCAGCGTTTGGCCTTCGCCACGGCGAATGGCCCGCTGCAGGGCGGTGAGGTCTTCGTTGAACCGCTGCATGACCTCGAGCACGGCGTCCTTGTTGTGCAGGAACACATCGCGCCACATGACCGGATCGGACGCGGCAATGCGCGTGAAGTCGCGGAACCCGCCAGCCGAGTATTTGATGACTTCTGACCGGATATCGTCGGCCAAATCGGTGGCCGTGCCGACGATCGTGTAGGCGATCAAGTGCGGAAGATGCGATGTGATGGCCAGTACACGGTCATGGTGCTCGGGGCTCATCCGCTCCACCCGAGAGCCCATGCGCCGCCAGAGTTCGGTCAGGGTCGTGACCGCCTCAGGCCTTGCTTCGGGCCTCGGTGTCAGAACGCACCAGCGGTCGCGGAACAAGGCGGCAAAGCCGGCGTCCGGACCGGAATGCTCCGTCCCGGCAATGGGATGCCCCGGGACGATCCGTGACGGGTCGGCAATGCCGGCGGCGAGATCGGCGAAGGCCGATGCCTTGACGGAACCGACATCGGTGACGATGGCGTCGGCGGGCACATGCGGCCCGATCGCCTGCGCGATGGCCGCATAGCTGCTGAGCGGCGTGCAGATCATGACGCAATCGGCATCGGCCACGGCGGCTTCCGGGGTTTCCACGACCCGATCGACGATGCCGAGTTCCGTCACCCGGGCGCGGGTCGCCGACGAACGGGCGTACCCGACGATTTCCTGCGTCGCGCCATAGCGGTTGCAGGCGCGCGCGACCGACGATCCGATCAGTCCGAGGCCGATCAGGGCGAGACGGCCAAGAACCGGTCCCGTTTCAGGCTGCGTCATGCTGGCTGGGTGCGGACACGAAGTGGGCGACCTCGTCGACGACGGCGCGCATCTCGGCTTCCGTACCGATCGACAGGCGCAGGCAGGCCGGCAGGCCATAGGCGCCCATCTGCCGAACCAGGATGCCGTTCCGCTTGAGATGGTCGCGCAGGTTGTCGGCGCGGGTCGCTGTATTGAGGTCGACGAGGAGAAAGTTCGCGATAGACGGGTGAACGGTCAGCCCCAGGTCGCCCAACCGATCCGCCGTCCAGGCGCGCCACGTGTCGTTGTGCGCCCGGCTGGTATCGATGAACGCAATGTCGTCCAAGGCCGCCACCGCGGCCGCCTGCGCGGCGGCGGTCACGTTGAAGGGTCCCCGTACGCGGTTCAGGGCGTCGGCGATCGCCGGGGGAAAGTAGCCCCAGCCCAGGCGCAGCGCGGCCAGGCCGTAGATCTTGGAGAAGGTGCGCGTCATGACCACGTTATCGGCCCGTTCGACCAGTTCGGCGCCGCTGCTGTAGTCGTTGCGCGCGATGTACTCGGCGTAGGCCGAGTCGATGACCAGGATTACCGATCCCGGGAGCCCGCGGTGCAGACGCTCCAACTCGTCGGGGGTAAGGAAGCTGCCGGTCGGGTTGTTGGGGTTGGCCAGGAACACCAGCCGCGTGCGCGGTGTGACCCGGGCGAGCAGGGCATCGACATCGGCGCACAGGCGGTTTTCCGGTGCGCGCACCGGCGTGGCGCCGGCGGCCCGTGCGCTGATCGCGTACATCAGAAATCCATGGGCGCTGTGCAGCACCTCATCGCCCGGTCCGGCATAGGCGTTGATCAGCAGGCTGATGATCTCATCGGACCCGGCGCCGCAGACGATGCGCGCAGGGTCAAGGCTGTACCGGCGTCCGATGGCCGTACGCAAAGCGGAGGATGCACCGTCGGGATAGCGATGCAGATCGCCCGCAAGGGACTGGTAGGCCCCGGCCGCCGCCGGACTGACCCCAAGGGCGCCTTCGTTGGAGGCCAGCCGGATCGGCCGGCCGAGGACCGGGTTCGGTACCGTCCGCGATTCGCCGCCCACATACGGGGCGATGTCCAGGATGCCGGGGCGTGGCCGGGGTATCGACATGAGCACTTCAGCCCTTCTTGGCGTCGACGGGCAGGCGGATCGGTACCGCGAACCCCCCGATCGACTGGGCCTTCACCGCAGCATCGCCAAGCCGTTCGGCCACCGCCGCAAGCCGCGGGTCGAGCCGGCCCACATAGCCGCCGATCTCGACCAGTTGCAGGATCCCGTCACCGGCCCCGTTGGGGATGGCGTTCCAGAAGGCCGTGGGGGGCAGCTCGGAGTCGACGAGCGCTTCGCGCAGGCGGCTGCGGCTTATGGCTTCCGGGAGTTCGAGACCGACGAATGTGTGGTCGTTGCCGGTGTCCTCATGATCCATCCTGGCGATGGCCAGACAGATCTGGCCATACGGCGGATCGTCCGGTTCCAGCACCGGCAGGCGGGCCACGATGCGCGGCGTCTTCGCATCCTCATGCAGCAGGGCACGCCACCAGGGGTCGTGATCGTCACTGTCCGGCCAGGCGACGACCGCAACCGAGGCGGTTCCGTCGATCACGGCACGGATCGCCTGAACCGGCGCGGTGACGGCGGTGATCGGCGTGGTGCTGCCGAAATGGTCCCGGGCCATGTCCCAGAGCTGGCGCTGGCCTTCCGGCGCGCAGACCGAGATCGAGAAATCGGCTTGCACGCGGCTGCTCCCGGCCATGATCTCCCGCCAGATCCGGGCCATCACCGAGATTTGCAGGGCGCCCGAGTGGCGCGCCACCAGGCGGCGCATCATCGCCGCCTCGCGCCCCGGGCGCAGGGGAAGCGCCTCGTCGGAGCCGGCATGGCGCGCCGTGCGCTTGGTCGCGGCGACCTTCTCGACCACGCTGGCGCGTCGCATCAGCAGGTCATGGATCGCGTCGTCGATGGAGTCGATCTCGCTCCGGAGGTCGTTCAGTGTCGGCTTGGCCGCTGGCATGCGTTGCAGGCTCGCGTGATGGGCGGCTAGGTTTAAAGCCCAGCCCTGGTGAAATCAAAGGCTACGATCGAAGCGGGCAGGGACCTTGCCATTGCGGATGCGCGAAGGCCCAGTCTCCTCCATCCGGCCGATGGCATTGACCGATCGGGGCCGGGTTCCTACGTATCCCGATCCGACAGTCGGGGAAACAGCCCCCGCCGGA
>JANQIU010000190.1 GCA_028281985.1 Alphaproteobacteria bacterium
TCCCCGGCGCGGTGACGTCGTTCTGATCCACGCAGCCGCCAGCGGGGTCGGCCGCCATCTCGCGCGCCTTTGCAAGGTGTCCGGCGCCATCGTCGTTGGCACAAGCCGGCGGGCCGGCGGCGTCGACACCCTGCGGGCCGACGGCATCGACCATCCGCTGCTCGTCACCGATGCGCCGATGCTGACACGCGCCGTCAGCGCCGTACTAGGCGGAGCGCACCGGGTCGCGGTCGTGCTCGACTCCCTCGGCGGGCCTTACGCCTTGCCGGGTCTGCGGACGCTGAGGCCCCGGGGCCGCTACGTGAACTACGGGCTCGCTGCGGGTGTGCCGCCGCCCATCGTGCCCGCGGCGCTGTCGGGTTTCTTCGACGATGGCCTCGCAGGCTCGCTCAGCATGGCGTGGGCCAGTCTGGGTGACCATCTCAACAGCCCTACGCGCCGTCAGGCGGCAGCCGACAGCGTCTTCGCCGGTCTTGCAGACGGCTTGCTGGCCCCACCGCCGGTGCGGACGTTTCCGCTGGGCGAGGCGGCGGCGGCGCATGAATGGCTGGAGACCGGCGCCGGTGGCGGAAAGGCCGTGCTGCTGCCGTGAGGCGGTATCGATCCTGAGCTCCCTGGGCCAGCGGCGGACGACGGTCCAGGATGTCAGGGGGTGTGGCGACCGGTTCCAGCCGATCCGGCCACGGCCTCGTAGGCCCGTTGCAGCCGGTCCAGGACGCTGCCGGCCTCCGGCGCTCGCCGGGCTTCAAGATGCAGGTGCCGCAGTTCGTCCATGAAGTCGTCCCACAGCGCCGGGCCGCCGTCCGCCAGCACTCGGGCGCGGATTGCCAGCTCGGGCGTGACCGGCAGATACGCGGTTCCCCAGGCCCCCAGATGGACCATGACCGGCACCAGGGCGATCGCCTTTTCCGTCAGGCTGTAGGTCGACTTCTGCTTGTGCGCCGGGTCCGGCGTTCTGGTGATTATGCCTTCCGCCAGCAGCATCCTCAGCCGGGCGGCCAGGATGTTCGACGCGATCCCTTCGACGGAGTTGGTCAGCAGGTCGCGGAAGCTGCGCCGGTTGCCGAACATCATGTCCCGCAGGATCACCAGCGTCCAACGGTCGCCCAGAACCTCCATGGACAGATTGATGGGGCATCCCGACCGCTCCCGCACGATACCCTCCGGCTTCGAATCCGATTGCACTATGCAACCACATCGGGCACCATTCTACTGATTGCAAGATGCAATCGGTTTGGAGATGCCGATGCGGAAGCTCGTGCTGTCGATGGTGGTCAGCATCGACGGCTACACCAACGGACCCGGCGGCGAGTTCATTCCGCCGGACTGGTCGGCGGACCTGGATCGGTGGACCTTCGACATGATCGACCGGTTCGATACGCTGCTGTACGGCCGCGCGGCCTGGCAGGACATGGCGGCCTACTGGCCGCGGGCCGAGCATGACCCGCAGACGCCCGAACCGCAGCGCGAGCTGGCGCGGTTCATGAACGGGGCCCGGAAGATCGTCTTCAGCCGCTCGATGGCCGACGCATCGGCCTGGTCCAACTCCGTGATCGCCGATGGCGATGTGTCGGCGACGGTGGCGCGGGAGAAGGCCGGCCCGGGCAAGGACATGGTCATCTTCGCCGGTGCCCGGTTCGCGCAGACCGCGCTCGGCGCGGGCGTCGTCGACGAGATCTGGCTGCTGACCCTTCCCGAGCTGTTCGGCCATGGCACGCGCCTGTTCGAAGGCCATGGCCTGCGCCGCAAGCTGCAACTGGTCGAGCATCGGCGGATGGATACCGGCGCGGTGCTGACCCGGTATCTCCTGGGCCGATGAGCCGAAGCCGCCGTCAGGCCGGGGAGTTCTCGCGGAACGGCTGCATCTGCGCTTCCAGGGCGCGGACAAAGGCCGGGCGGGCTTCACAGCGTTGACGCAGGGCGTCGACGGTCGGGAAGCGGGGCAGGACTTCAAGCTCAACGATTTCGCGCAACACCGTAGTCATCATCAGGTCGGCGGCGGTGAACCGGCCTTCCAGATACTCCTTGTCGCCAAGCCACGCCGCCACCGCCCGCAGCCGATGGTCCAGGAGGGCGTTGGCCCGTTCCCGGCGGTCCCGGATCCAGGCATCGCCGTCCGGTGCGTCGTGGAACTGGCTGG
The DNA here is from genome assembly GCA_028281985.1 of Alphaproteobacteria bacterium. Lineage (GTDB taxonomy): Bacteria > Pseudomonadota > Alphaproteobacteria > DSM-16000 > Inquilinaceae > JANQIU01. The sequence continues at coordinate 2,141 of JANQIU010000190.1, forward strand.
CGTTATGGGCGTATGGCTCGACGGAATTGATCGCCGCCACCACCCAGCTGGTGACCCGCGCCCGGCCGACCGGGTCGGCCGGCGCCAGCGCTTCGGACTGCGCAGCGATGTGCAGGACGATCGCCGCCGATTCGAACATCTCCACCCCATCGTCCCGGTAGGCAGGGACCTGGTTGAACGGCTGCCAGGCCCGGTAGTCTTCCGATTTCTGGATGTGCCGATCGATCAGGGTCGCCTCGTAGGGCCGGCCGGCTTCCTCCAGCGCCCAGCGGACCCGCAGGTCGCGGACGAAGCCTTGGGCAAACGGCGGGGCCCAGCGGAACGCAGCGACTTCGCATGTCATGGTGTCATCTCCTGTTGGAAGGCAGGCCCGTTACGCCAGCGCCAGCAAACCGGCGCGCAGCGGGCCGGGGTCGACGCCGGCCAGCACCCGGTCCACGTCGTCATGGGTGTCGCGCCACACCGGCAGCGCCCGGACCAGCAGGTCGCGGCCGGTATCGGTCAGGATCAGTCGTTTGCTGCGGGCATCGTTGGCGTCGGCAACGACGCGAAGATACCCGTCCCGCTCCAGCGGTTTCAGCGCCGCCGTCAGGGTTGTCCGGTCCATGGCCAGAAACGGCGCCAGGTCGCGGATCCGCGGCGGATCGGGGCGGTTCAGCGACATGAGCAGCGAGAACTGCCCGTTGGTCAGGCCGAAGGGGCGCAGCGCCTCGTCGAAGCGTCGGGCCAGGGTGCGGGCGGCCCGTTGCACATGCAGGCACAGGCATCGATCGCGGACCTCATGGGTGGCCGCCAGGGGCAGGTCATCACGCATTGTCGTCATATAAGTTGATATCAACCTTATTTCCTGTCAATGTCTAATGGCAGATTTCAGCAAGGAGGTTTCCATGGCGTACATCGACGGGTTTCTGCTCGCCGTTCCGACCGGGCGGAAGGATGTCTACAAGGCCTATGCCGAGAAATCCTGGCCGCTGTTCAAGTCGTTCGGGGCGACCGCGATGTGGGAATGCTGGGGCGACGACGTACCCGACGGCAAGGTCACCTCGTTCCCGATGGCGGTGAAGAAGGAGCCGGACGAGACGGTCGTCTTCGCGTGGATCGAATGGCCCGACAAGGCCACGCGGGATGCCGGCCAGCAGAAGATGCGATCCGACCCCGGCTTCGCCGAGTTCGGCAGGGAGCCGATGCCGTTCGACGGCATGCGCATGG
>JANQIU010000211.1 GCA_028281985.1 Alphaproteobacteria bacterium
CGTCACCGGCCTGCTTCTGGCGCGAACCGGCACGGGGCCGGCGGCGGGACCGACGCTGGGGTTCGGGCGCGGGCGCCAACTGTTCCGCGAGATCTTCCTGAACGGCAGCGTGGTGCTGCTAGTCGGTGCCTTCATCATAGGGGTGGTTACCGGCGACCCCGGCATGGCCGCCGTGGGGCCTTTCCTCGATGAACCGTTCAAGGGCGTCTTGTGCCTGTTCCTGCTGGATATGGGACTGGTGGCGGCGTCGCGGTTCCGCAGCGTGACCACCCTGTCGGCCGGCGCCGTCGCCTATGCCATCCTGATGCCGCTGATTGGCGCGACGATCGGGGTTCTGACCGGCAGCATGATCGGCCTTGGCGTTGGCGAGGCGGCGCTTCTGGGCATCCTTTGCGGCAGCGCCTCGTACATTGCCGTGCCCGCGGCGATGCGGCTGGCCCTACCGGAGGCCAGCCCGGCGATCTATCTGACGCTGTCGCTGGCGATCACCTTCCCGTTCAATCTGTCGGTCGGAATCCCGCTCTACTACGCCATGGCCAGCACCGTGATCGGCGGATAGGCGCAGAACCCGGTACAAGAGCCGACAGCGAGGGAGGAATCTGCATGCGCACACACCCAAAAAAGAAAGTGGAGATCATTGTCGAACGGCCACTGCTGCCCGCGGTGTTGGATCTGGTCGATGGCCTGGGCGCCACCGGCTACACCGTGCTGCGGACGGAACGCGGACGCGGCCAATCGGGCGCCTGGCAGGCGGGCGATCTCTCAGGCGCCAGCGACCGGGTCATGGTCGTGGTGATCACCAGCGACGCGGTGGCCGATCGGATCGTCGAACGGGCCTACGAGATGCTGGAGAGCTACACCGCGATTGTCCTGTTGAGCGACGTCGCCGTCGTCCGGCACGATCATTTCTGACGCATCGCCGACCAATCGGGCGTCACTGGCCCCGCGATGCATCGTCCCGATGGTTCGGGTCGAGTTTGGCCTGTAGGTCGGCGACGGTGATCGGCTTGGCCAGATAGTCGTCCATGCCGGCCGCCAGGCACCGTTCGGCATCGCCCTTCATCGCGTCCGCCGTCATGGCGATGATCCGCACCTTGGGGATCTGACCATCGGTCTCCATGCGACGCAGCTGGCGGGTCGCCTCCAGCCCATCCAGACGCGGCATCTGCACGTCCATCAGAATAACCTGCGGTGGTTGCAGACTGACGAGGTCGAGAACCTCGCGGCCGTCGCTGGCAACGACGACCGCCCAACCCAGCTTCTCCAGCATGGCGCGGGCAATGGTCTGGTTGATCTCATGATCTTCGGCGACCATGACCGTTCCCTTGGCCCCCTCTCCGGTCGGGGTCAGCAGACCGGCCTTCATCCGTTGCGCCAGGTCGGCCTCATCGGAGATGTCGCGGTGTTGCCAGATCCGAACCAGCGTCTCCAGCAGGACGGACGGCAAGACGGGCTTGGACAGCGTGCCGACGATGCCGAGCGTGTCGTGCCGGCGGGCATCGTCGCTGCTGCCAGGGGCGGTGACCAGGACCAGCGCTGTCCGCGAGATGCGGCTTTCGCCGGAGATCATCTGCGCCAGCTGCTCGCCGCTGCACTCGGGCAGTTGGCGGCCCAGGACGGCGATGTCGAACGGCCGTTTGGAGAGCTGGGCGGTCTTCAGGGCGCTCAGCGCCTCGGCCGCCCCGACCGCCGTGGCGCTCTCGACCCGCCAGGAATTGAGCGACGCGACCAGGACCTCCCGCACGTTCGGGTCGCTGTCGACGACCAGAATGCGCGCGCCGGCCAACCCGGCGGCGCCGTCGGCGGGACCCACCAGGGCGTCGGCACGGCGCAGCGGCAGTTTGATCCAGAAACGGCTGCCGTCGCCGGGATGGCTGTCGACACCGATTTCGCCCCCCATGCGCTCGGTCAGCCGCCGGCTGATCGCCAGTCCCAGCCCGGTGCCGCCGTAGCGGCGGGTCGTCGATCCGTCCGCCTGGGCGAACATATCGAAGATGATGCTCTGCTGCTCGGCGGTGATGCCGATCCCCGTGTCCGTTACCGCCAGTTCGAATGGCAGGAGATCGCCATCCGCTGGCGCATCGGCCTCCACGACGATGAAGCCGCTTGCGGTGAACTTGATCGCGTTGCTGACCAGATTGACCAGGACCTGACGCAAACGGGTCGGATCTCCCTGGACATGCCGCGGAACGGAGTTGGGGTAGCGGATGACCAGTTCCAGGCTCTTGGCTTCGGCTTGGTGGCTGTGCTGGCCGACCACGTCGCCGATCAGGCCGCGAAGATCGAAAGGGATCTCTTCCATCCTCAGATGGCCCGACTCGATCTTGGCCAGGTCGAGTATGTCGTCGATCAGCTGCAGAAGCGTCGATGACGCCGTGCGAAGGATCTCGGTGAACCGTTTCTGCTCGCGGTCCATCGGCGTGGTGCCGAGCAGCTGCGCGGCGCCCATGATGGCGTTCATGGGCGTCCGTATCTCATGGCTCATATTGGCCAGGAACTGGGTCTTGGCGCGGTTGGCTTCTTCGGCCGCGTCCACCGCGCGCAGCAGCTGCCGCTGCGTCTGCTTCAGCTCGGTGATATCGAACGAGAACCCATAAGCGCCGCTGCCGCGCAGGCGGTCGAACACGGCGTGGGTCCGGAAATGTGCAGGCTGCCCGTCGCGATCCCGGATCTGGACCTCAAACGCCACGGTTTGTCCGGCCAGGGCGCGTCGGATCGGCTCGGCCGATTCCGGATAGGTCTCGAACAGGCTGCGGCCCAGGGTTTCGCCGTCTTTCAGGCCCAGCCGCCGCAAGCCGTGGCCTTTGGACAGGGTGAAGATGCCGGCGCCGTCGACGCGAAAGAAAACGACCGGCACGCTGGCCAGCAGGGTATCCATCACCTGGCGGCGATCGCCGGCCACCTCCACGTCGGCATTGGCCTCAGGCTCCAGCAGGGTCAGGAACCGGAACTCACCGGCCCGATCAAGGCGGCCGCGGTACCGGTCCAAGACGCCGTGGGCATCAGGAACCGCGGCGACGACGTTGCCCAGGCCGTCCACCATCGGCAGGTCGAGCACGCTGCCCGGCCCGCAGGCCTCGCCGAAACGGCCGCGCCAGACCGGGTTGACGGCGACGATGCGGCCTTTGGCGTCCAGCCGGCAAGCCGGCAGCCCCAGGCTGTCGAAGTACGGGTCCTGTCCCACGATCTCGGTCAGCAGCGAATGCGAAGCCCGGCCGGACTATAGGCGACGGCGGCGGGAAACGTCCACGCAGCGCGGCCTCCGGCGGGTGGGCCGGGCCGGCTGCCTCAAACGCCGACGGCGCCGTCGGTGGTCGCTTCCATGGAGAAAGCGGCGCGCATCAGGGCCCGGGTGTAGGGGTCGGACGGGGCATCGAAGACGTCTTCGGACCGCCCATGCTCGACCACCCGGCCGCCGCGCATGACGATCACCTCGTCCGACAGCGCCCGGACCACCTTGAGGTCATGGCTGATGAACAGATAGGCCAGATCATGCGTCTTCTGGAGATCACGCAGCAGGTCGACGATCTGGGCCTGGACCGACATGTCCAATGCACTTGTTGGTTCGTCGAGCACGACGAACTTCGGTTTCAGGACCATGGCCCGGGCGATCGCGATCCGCTGGCGCTGGCCGCCGGAAAACTCGTGCGGGTAGCGGTGGCGGCTGTCGGGGTCCAGGCCGACTTCCTTCAGGGCCCCCACGATCATGCGTTCGCGTTCGGCGCCGGCGCCGCCGACACCGTGCACCTTCAAGCCCTCGCCGATGATCTCCGAGACCGACATCCTGGGGCTGAGCGATCCATACGGGTCCTGGAACACGACTTGCATCTCGCGGCGCAGCGGCCGCATATGGCGGAACTGCAGGCCCTGGATCGGCTTTCCGGAGAAGTAGATGCCGCCGCGCGACCCGATCAGCCGCAACAGGGCCAGCCCCAGGGTCGTCTTGCCCGAACCGCTCTCGCCGACGACGCCGACGGTGTGGCCCGACCGGACGGTGACATCGATGCCGTCGACCGCTTTCACATGGTCGACGGTCCGGCGCAGGATGCCCTTCTTGATCGGGAACCAGACCCGGATCTCCTCACCCTTGGCGACCACCTGCGCCGACGGCTCGGCCCGGTTCGGCTGGCCCTTGGGTTCGGCGGCAAGCAGCTTCCGCGTGTAGGCATGCTGGGGATCGGCGAAGAGGCGCTCGCGCGGGGCCGCTTCGACGATCGCGCCGTCGGTCATCACACAGACATGGTCCGCCATCTTGCGAACCACGCCCAGATCGTGGGTGATCAGCAACAGCGCCATCCCGAACCGCTGCTGCAGCGATTGCAGCAACTCCAGGATCTGGGCCTGGATGGTCACGTCGAGCGCCGTCGTCGGCTCGTCGGCGATCAGCAGGTCGGGTTCGTTGGCCAGGGCCATGGCGATCATCACCCGCTGGCGCTGGCCGCCGGACAGTTCGTGCGGATAGGCGCCGAGGCGCTTTTCGGCGTCCGGCAACCCCACGAGGTCGAGCAGTTCCAGCGTTCTGGCCCGGGCGCCGCTCCGGCTCAGACCCTTGTGGATGAACAGCACTTCGTTGACCTGCTTTTCCACCGTATGCAGCGGGTTCAGCGAGGTCATCGGCTCCTGGAACACCATGGAAATCTGGTTGCCGCGTATGGTGCGCAGGGTCCGCTCGGACGCACCGATCAACTCCTCTCCGCGGAACCGGATGCTGCCGCCTGGGTGGCGCGCCATCGGGTACGGCAGAAGCTGCAGGACCGAAAGCGCGGTCACCGACTTGCCCGATCCGCTTTCGCCGACCAGGGCCAGGGTCTGCCCGCGCGCCAGGTCGAAGGAAACACCGCGCACCGCCTGCACCGTGTTACCCGGCAGGGCGAAATCGACCTGCAGGTCGCGGATGGACAGCAGTGGCGCGTCCGCCGGCTGCGTGTCGGGAGTTATTGACGTCATTCGGCCGCTTCCCGGCGTTCCGGTTGGGGGGCGCTACGGGTGACGCTGCGCGCCTTCTGATCGACACGGCCCGGCATGGGGCCGACCGCTTTGCGCGGGTCGAAGGCGTCGCGCACCGCCTCGCCGATGAAAACGAGCAGCGACAACAGGATCGCCAGCGAGAAGAAGGCGGTCAGGCCCAGCCACGGTGCCTGAAGATTACTCTTGCCCTGCTGCACCATCTCGCCCAGCGACGGCGAACCGGGCGGCAGACCGAAGCCGAGGAAATCGAGGACGGTCAGCGAGGTGATCGCCGCGGTCAGATTGAAGGGCAGGAAGGTGATCGTGGCGACCATGGCGTTGGGCAGCACATGCTTGAACATGATCACCCGGTTCGGCTGTCCCAGGGCGCGGGCTGCCCGCACATAGTCGAAGTTGCGGGCGCGCAGAAACTCCGCCCGGACCACGCCGACCAAGGCCATCCAGCTGAACAGCAGCAACAGGATCAGCAGCGACCAGAAGCCGGGTGTGATGATGCTGGACATGATGATCAGCAGATACAAAACCGGCATCGACGCCCAAATCTCGATCACCCGCTGGAAGATCAGATCCACCCAGCCGCCGAAATAGCCCTGGACGGCGCCGGCGGCCACACCGACGACGCTGGCGAACAGTGTCAGGGTCAGGCCGAACAGGACCGACAGGCGGACGCCGTAGATCAGCCGCGCCATGACATCGCGGCCCTGGTCATCGGTACCCAGCCAGTTTTCGGCCGATGGTGGCGACGGCGCCCGGTCGATCCCGTAGTTGATGGTATTGTAGGAGAAGGGAATGGGTGGCCAGACCATCCACCCGCTTTCGTCGATCAAGTCCCTTACATACGGGTCGCGATAGTCGGCTTCGGTGGCGAACTCGCCGCCGAACTCGGTCTCCGCATAGACGTTGAAGATCGGGGCGTAGGGCTCGCCTTCGAACCAGACCAGCAAAGGCTTGTCGTTGGCCAGGAACTCCGCTGCCATACAGGCGACGAACAGCACGATGAAGATCCAGAACGACCACCACCCCCGCCGGTTGGCGCGGAAGTTGTGCAAGCGCCGCCGGGTGATCGGCGAGATGCGAAAACCCAGGAAACGGTCCGGGC
>JANQIU010000213.1 GCA_028281985.1 Alphaproteobacteria bacterium
CTTCGGCTGGCCGGCGATTACGACGATGCCGTTACCCTGGCCGTTGCGGCCATGGAGACGGCGCGCGACCGGGAAAACGCCTTCGACGCCGTCCGCCTCTTCACGACGCTGGCATCGGCTTTTCGCGACTAGACCCACGGGGTCCGTCCATCCGGATGCCCGACGCACTTCGCCGCGGTGATGCACATCTGCGGCGATGCGGGACCGCGCGCCCGGCCAGCCTCAAAGACCGGCCTCCACAGCCTTGTCCGCGACCGGTAGCTGGACTTCCACCGTCGTCCCCTGGCCGACGATGCTGTCGATTTTCACTTCGCCGCCATGGAGTTCGGTAAGGCGGCTGACCAGGGACAACCCGAGCCCGGTCCCTCCCTGGGGTCGGGAGTACCGGTTGTCCAGCTGCTCGAAGGGCCGCCGGATATCGTCGATGCGATCACCGGGGATGCCGATGCCGGTGTCCGACACGGTGATCGAAACGCGATCGCCCTGCTCCGCCGCAGCAACGGTTATCCTTCCGCCCTCGGGCGTGTAGGTGATGGCGTTGGACAGCAGGTTGACGATGATCTGCCGCAGGGCTCGGGCATCCGCAATCACCGCGACGCCGCCCGGCGGCACATGCAGTGTGACGGTCTGGGAGCGCTGGTGGGCCCGGCCCTTCACCATACGGACACAGTTCGAGAGCTCCCGATCCAGCATCAGGTAGTCCAGGCTGAGTTCGACCTTGCCGGCCTCGATCTTCGAGATGTCGAGAATATCGTTGATCAGGCTGAGCAGATGATAGCCGCTGTCACGAATGTGCCCGACATACTCGCGGTACTTGTGCGGATCACCGACTTGCGGTGCTTCATCGGACAGGATCTCCGAGAAGCCGATTATGGCATTCATCGGCGTGCGCAGCTCGTGGCTCATATTCGCCAGGAAGTTCGACTTCGCGGCGTTGGCCCGTTCCGCGCTGCGCCGGGCCGCTTCCGCTTCGAGCCGCGCGGCATAGGCGACGCGGTTGTGCCGGGCGCTCAGGACGAAGTAGACACCCGCGATCCCTGTTGCCGTCAACCACAAGCCCAGGATCGCCATGGTCGACTGGCGCAGGAACATCCCCCAAAGCGGGGTCGGTATCGTGGCCACCGTGTACAGACCGAACTCCGGCAGGAATGACGTCGCCGTGATCGCGTCGGCGCCGCCGGGATAGGCCGACCGGTCGATCGACGATCCGTCGTTGACGTAAGCGTGAGCGATCACGCTCGGGTCGAGGGTACGGCCCGTCCCGTCGGGGCCTGACCCGAAACCGGAAGAGGCGGCGAGCACCCGGCCCGCGACACTCATCAGCGCGAACTCGGCCCGACCCAGATGCCTCTGGCGATCGAAATGCCGACGGAAATGGTCGGTCCCGACCATCGCGACCGACACTCCGGAGAACCGCCCGTCCGGCAGGGCGAGGCGCTGGCTGAGCGGAAGGTAGGTTCGCCCGGTATCCGGGTGGGTCCAGAGAGCGCCTACGAAGATGGGCACCAGCGAGGTCCGGCGATGGATCAGAAAATAGTCCTCTCCACTGACATTCCCCAGCGTTGGTTCCTCGGCTTCGCGACCATCCTCGAAACGCCGGCCGGAAGCATCTATCAGCCAGAGGGCGCTGATCTGCGTCCGCTCGGCCAGAACCAGGCGGATGTCCCGGGCAACGCGCTCATGGGCAAGGGACCCGTCCGCCCAATCCTCCTGCACCTGGTCGGTGAACCGGTCGAGCGCCAGTCCGGCCGTTTGGAGAATGCGCGCACCCTGCTCGGACGTGAATTCGGCGGCCGACACCACATAGGCCCGATCATGATCGCGAAGCCGCTCTCTCTCGTAGTACAGCCCCAGTCCCGCGATGGCCGCGAGCAGCATGGCTGAGCACAGGGCTCGGATCAGAACATCGCGCAGCGAAAACGGCCGGGTCCGCTCAAGCGCCTTGAACGGAAGGCGCGTTCGCCGCCGTCGCATCGTTACGATCGGTGAATGGTCCCTTGGCAACCTTCCTGCACCACTCTTGGCCGGGTGTGGTCGGGGAGGCGAAACCCATACTGATTATCGCGATGGGAGTGTCCTGGTCAAAGCGCTGATTGGGACCACCGATGTGACGCCTTGTCAGACGGGCCAGATGACGGTGGTTCGGGCCGATGCGTCGGAGGCCAGCCGCGTGCCCCACCTACCGGAACCTGCCAAGACTATTGGCATGATTGTGAATATTCTGACAAATGCGATTTTTATTTCTGCTGCGCAAAAATTGGGCAGATATCATTTAATTTAGATAACGCGAATATAAAGAATTTTACTGGTTGATAACTGAACATGTGTAGACAGACGAGGTGTTCGACAGAAACCGCAGCACGACACCGACGGCCACGCTGAAGCGCACGATGCCCACGACGCCAGCCTCTCCCCCGCCCCATGCCTCCCGCACAATGCCCGCGTCCCGGCCGAAGCCGGCGCACAAGCGGGTGGGCCGACGGGGTTGGACCGTAGCCGGTTGCGTTGCCGCCGCGGCGTTCCCCGCCTTCTCCGGCGAGGCGACGGCCCAGACCCTGGCCGAGGTGTACGACCGCGGTCTGCTGAACTGCGGCCTGACGGTCGGGGGTGAAGGCCTGGCCGAAATCGACGACCGGGGCCGGTGGGTGGGCTTCTTTCCGGATATGTGCCGCGCCCTGTCGGCAGCCATCTTCGGCGACGCCGAAGCCGTCGAGGTTGTCGAGGTCGATTTCGTTACACGTTTCGACGCCCTGCGGGACGGGGCGTTCGACGTTCTGGTCGCCAACACGACATGGTCGATGACACGGGATATCGCCCTGGAATTGGCGTTCACGAGCCCGCTGATGTACGACGGTCAGGGCTTCCTGGCGCACCGGTCGCTGGGGATCGACAGCCTGGCCGACCTCGACGGACAGACTGCATCGGTCTGTGTCCACTCGAATACGACAACCATCGACAATCTTCGGGACGCGGTCGCCGGGCAGTACACCAACCTGGAGATCCGCGCCTACGAGTCGAACGAGGCGGGATACGACGCCTTCTTCGCCCGCGGTTGCGACCTGTTCACCACCGACCGGTCGTCGCTTATCGGCCTGCGCGCCAGCCGGGCTGCTAACCCTGAAGACTACGTCCTGCTGACGGATCTTCTGTCCCGCGAACCGCTGGGTCCGGTGGTACGCCAGGACGACATCGCGTGGTTCGACACGGTTCAGTGGGTCCTGTTCGCGCTGATCATCGCCGAAGAGCATCAGGTCACCGCATCCAACATCGACGATCCGCAACACGGCGATCGGCCGGAAGTCGCCCGCCTGCTCGGCCGGGAAGGCAACTTCGGTGCGCAGCTGGGACTGCCGGCCGACTGGGCCTATCAGGCGATCCGGCAGGTCGGCAACTATGGCGAGATCTTCGAACGCCACTTGGGCGTCGAGACGCCCTTGGCGATGGAGCGCGGCATCAACGAACTCTGGACGAACGGGGGGCTGATCTATGCTCCTCCGCTGCGCTGACGTGGGGGTCTGGTCCCTGCCACGCCTGGGGGTCTATCTCCGTTCGGCGCGATCCAAGATCGCCATACGCCACACGCTGGCCGCCGTTTCGATCGGCTGCCTGGTCTGCGGATCGCTGGTTCACAGCCTGATCGCCTTCGATCACGTCAAGACCGGCTATGACAGCCTTGCCGACGAGACGGTGCCGAACATCACCGATGCCGCCCAGATCGCCAGGATCTCCCAAGCCATCGTCTCCACGGCACCGCAATTGGCCGTCGCCGGCACCAACCAGGCACGGTTGACGGTTCAGAATCGGCTGCAAGACCATCTCCGCGACCTGGATCAGGTGTTCGAAGGGCTGGCCGCATGCCCATCGGCACGATGGCAGGAATGCCGGGACACCATTGCCGTCATCGACGAGCAGCGGTCCGCCCTGGTGGCGAACCTGGCTGTGTTGAACGAGACGGTGGAGCAGATCCTGGAGATCAGCGCGGCGGCCGAACAGAACATCGATCAGTTGAACGCCGCCGTTGCCGCTGCCATCGCCGCTCGCCACGCGATCGATGCTGAGGCCGGCGGCATTTCCGACGCCAACAGTTGGCCGGGACGGGCACATCGATGGATCGACGATACCCAAACCGTGTTCCACGACCTGCTGACGCTGTCTCGCTTGCGAAACGAAGCTCTGGTCCGCCAGGCGATGCGCCGGATAGAGCCGGCGGCGCGTGACCTGCTGGCCCGACAGCCGATTTCCGCAGCGCATCCGCAAAGTCCCCTGCTCGACCCGATCCATGCCGACCTTGTCAGCCTCATCGATCCGCAAGCGGGCCTGGCAGCGCAGGTTCAGGCGCAGATCGACATGAGCCGACGCGTGGCCGGTCTTGTCGGCCAGAACACCCGGCTCGCTAATCGGTTTGTCGGCGGGATCGCCAATCTCACGGCGATTCTCGAGCAACACACGCTGGCGCAGCGTGACGAGTTCGCCGGCCTCCTGGCACAGGCATTCTTCATCTCCAGCGCCGTCGCGGCCGCGACCCTTTTGTGGCTGGCGGGTCTGGCGCTATCGCTCCGCCGGTCGGTCGTTCGCCGCCTGCATCAGCTTCGCGACAGCATGCTGGCGCAGGTTTCGGGACGCGACGTGCCGATCCCGACCGACGGGTCGGACGAAATCTCCGAGATCGGCGATGCCGCTAGGTTCTTCCTCAACGGCATTGCCGAACGCGAGGCGCGGCTGATGGCGGCGAAAGAGACGGCGGAGCGCCTGGCGGACGAAGCCGAGATCGCCAACTCGGCCAAATCGCAGTTTCTGGCCAATATGAGCCACGAGTTGCGAACCCCGCTGAATTCGATCATCGGGTTCTCCGACCTCCTGAAAATGGGCGTCGGCGAAAGCGACCGCGTCGTCGAATACGCGCGGTTCATCAACCAGAGCGGCGCGCACCTGCTCGGCCTGATCAACGAAATCCTCGATCTCAGCCAGATCGAGACCGGGCAGAAGACCCTGACCATGGTGGAGGTTTCGCCGATCGAGCTGCTGCGGACACTGGAACCCCTGGTCAGGCTGCAGTACCAGAAGCGCAACCTGGAACTGGTCATCCGCGTCCGTCCCGATGTGCGCGTAGAAGCCGATGAGCGGGCCTTCCGGCAGGTATTCGTCAACCTGCTGTCGAACGCCGGCAAGTTCGCCCATCGCGAGACCGTGGTCGAGATCACCGACCAGGTTAAGGCCGATCGGCTCTACCTGACGGTGCGCGACCGGGGTGTCGGCATTGCCGAGACCAATCTCAAGCGCGTGCTCGAGCCCTTCCAGCAGGAAGACGACGCTTCGTGTCGTCGGGCCGAAGGGACAGGCCTCGGACTGTCGATCGTCGCCGCCTTGGTGCGCATGCACGGCGGATCCGTCGACCTGCGCAGCGAGAAGTCGGTCGGCACCGAGGTTACGGTCAGCTTTCCGCTGGCGGGGTCGCGGACCAGCGCCGCGAACGACGACAAGGCCCCTGCCCGGCCCTGTCCGCATCGCACCAAGCCGGACGTGGCGTGACCTCGGAACAGGGCGCCCCGGGGATCCGCGGCGCGACACCGCGGACCCCGGCAGCACCGGATCAGACGAAGAAGTAGTCTTCGTTCTCGGTCAGGTCGGTCACCCGGCGGATGGTAAAGGTCTCGCTGATCGAACTGTCGGAGACCGTCCACTGGTCACCGTCATTGGTCAGCGTCGCATCATCCCCGAAACCGACGAACTCGATCACGTCCTGATTCCAGAACCAGGCACCGAAATCGCGGATGACGTCGCCGGCGATCTCACCAGCCCGCATCAGGAAGGTATCGTTGCCGCCGTCCCCGCGCAGATTGTCGGCCCCGGCACCGCCGTCCAGCAGGTCGTCGCCGAACCCGCCGCGCAGCGTGTCATCCCCGGCACCGCCGCTCAGCCCATCGTTGCCGAAGCCGCCGATCAGGGAATCGTCGTCGTCGTTGCCTTGCAGCAGATCGTTACCGAAGCCGCCGCGCAGCCGGTCGTTGCCGTCGCCGCCCAGCAGATCGTCGTTGCCGAACCCGCCATCCAGCAGGTCATCTCCGCGGTCGCCCAGCAGCCGGTCCTCACCGAACGAGCCGAACAGCCTGTCGTCGCCGTCGCCGCCACGGGCAAAGTCGTCGCGGAACCCGCCCGTGAACCTGTCGCGACCGTCATCGCCGGCGAACTCGCGGTCGTAGTCGGCCAGGTCGATGCGCGCCAGCAGCGGGTCGTGGTCGCTGGCCTGATCGACGAACTCCGAGTTCACGTGGACGATGTCGAACTCCGATCGGTTCGCCAGGCTGTCGTCCACCAGGATGTGGTCCAGGGACTGCGAGTTGCCTTCAAAGATGAAGGTGTAGCGCTCGTCTTCGTCCAGGGTGTTGGTCAGGTTGGTCAGGCCGGGTTCCTCCAGCGTCTCGACGGGCCCGAAGAACTCGAACTCGTTCAGGTCGCCCATGACGACGACCTTGCTGTCGGGGTCGTCGGCCTTGGTCTCCGCCACGAAGTCCCGGACCGCCTCCGCCTGCCGCTCGCGCTCGTCGAAGCTGCCGTTGCCCGGCGGCTGGTTGGCGCCCAGCAGCGGATCGCTGCCGCCCTTCGACGAGAAGTGGTTGTTGACCACCTTCACGGTCTTGCCGGCGAACTCGAAATCGGCGACCAGCGGCAGCCGGCTGCCGACGAACGGGTTCGACGGATCGTCGTGGGGGATCTCGGGGCTGATCGTCGTCACCGAATCCTCGACCACCGACACCCGCTCCGGGTTGTACAGATAGGCGGTGCGGATGTTGCCGCCGGGCGCCCCGCCGCTGGTGTCGTTGCCGATGAAGGTGTTGTCGATGAACTCGTAGGTCGGGCCGCCGGCCTCGGCGATGGCGTCGATCAGGAGCTGCAGGGTCACGTCGGCCGCGGTGACATCGCTCTCCACCGTGCCGTCGTTGTCCTGGATTTCCTGCAGCCCGATGATATCCGGGCCGTTCAGGTTGGCGACGATGATCTCCGCCAGGGCGGCGAACTGATCGGCACCGTCGTTCGGATCCAGATTCAGCACATTGAAGCTGGCCACGGTGAGCTGCTCGTCCCCGCCGGTCAGCTCGGTGACCTCGCGCTCCAGCCCGGCGGAGGTCGGGGTGAACGCCTCGGTCGGTACCAGCTCGTACCAGGCGTCGCCGTCATAGCGCAGGATGCCGGTGACATCGCCCAGCAGGTCGCCGGCATTGACCTGCGGCAGGCCGAAGCCGGGCAGGATGTTGCCGTCGGTATCGATCTGCAACCGCTCGGGGTTGAAGTCGCCCTGGGTGAACTCCGACGGCGGTCCGGTGAGCGACGGGTCCTCGCCGATGTTGAGCGTCCCGCGCTCGCTGAAGCCGCTGGTGCCGGCGCCCCGGTCGGCGACCGCGTAGATCTCGCCGCCGTCGGTCGGTGCGGTGGCGACGGCGTCGCGCAGCTCGACCCGCATACCTTCCAGGCTCTCGTAGAAATCGATGCCGTCGGTTTCCGGATCGAACGAGGTGAAGTTGTCGTCTTCGATCACTTCAGTCGGCGGCGTGCGATCGGCCGTGGCGTCATTGCCGATAACCACGGCATCGGGCAACGCGTTGCCTGCCGACAGCTCCTGGATCTCGAAGACGTCGGCGATCTGGGTCAGCGTCAGCGCATTCGCGCCGGTCCGAACTTCAGCCACGGTGCCTTCGACGCGCACTTCGTCGCCGACGACCACCGCATCGCCGTCGACATTGACCGGGGCCGAGCCGATGAAGACGAAGATGCCGTCCGAGGTGGCGATGTCGCCGTCGCCGAAAGCATCCTGCAGGAAGAAGCCGTTGCTTTCGATCGCGGTGACGATGCCGGTGGTCAGCACCGCCATGTTTTCCATCGGCGACCGGTGATCGGCGCCCTGGATGTCGTAGATCGCCGTCTCGATGAAGTCGTTTTCCGCCACCTGGACCGTCAGGTCGTCGATCGGCGTCAGGTCCTGGCTGAAGTCGGGGTCGCCGCTGGCGGTGATCGTGTGGGTGATCAGCCCGTCGTGGAAGGTGCCTTCGAACACCCCGTCGTCGACGGCCTGGACCGTCACCGTCACCGGCGTCGTGTCGGCCAGGTTCACGGTGATGGTGTCGGAGAAGGTGATGCCGTCGCTGCTCAGCAGCACCTGGCCGTCGGCAGCGCTGATCTCCACTTCGACCGGGCCATCGACCTCCTCGCTGAGCGCCAGTGTGTAGGTATCGGTTCCGCCATCTTCGGCCACCGCGGTGCTGCCGTCGGTCTGGGCGATCTGCACGAACGGGCCGACCGGACCGGTGCCGAAACCGGCAAGCTGGATGTTCTGGAAGGCGAACGCTTCTGACCCGTCGGTCTGGGCGGTCAGGCGCAGCCTCAGCTCCTCGCCGGTGCCGGCCAGATCGGTGGTCAGGGTCTGCAGATCGTCGGTCAGGATGACGCCGTCGACCAGGATCGGGTCATCCAGCGTGAACTGGCCACCGCCCTCCAGCGTGTAGGTGAAACTGCCGTCCTCATCGACCACCGATGCAAAGGCGGTCTGGAAGGCGCCGCCGTCGATCGAATACTCCCACCGGAAGAAATCCGGGGCGGTCCCGCCGGCTTCGAAATCGCCCATGGCGCCCATGTCGATCGACAGCTCCAGATCGGAGAAGCCGCCGATGTCGAACACCCAGTCAGCCGATACAGGGCCGCTGTTGTTGGGGTTCTCGGTGTCGGTGACGCCGAAAAAGGTATGGGTGTTGCCTTCCTTGATGATGCCCAGGCTGTCCGGCTCGAAGATGCTCAGCGAGTCGTCCAGCACGTTGAAGGGAATGCTGGTCGAGGCATCGCGGTCATAGACCTGGAAACCGTCACCGGGGTCGGAGAACGCATCGGTGGACGCGTTGGTGAAGCTGGTCAGGTTCTGCGACGTGCTGTTCACCAGATCGAAGGCGAAAACCTGCTTGCCGTTGATGACGATGTCCTGGAAGGCGACCGCTTCCGAGCCCCCGTCGAGGGTCGCTTCCAAGGTCAGCGTCAACTGCGAGCCGACGCCGTTCAGGCCGGTGGTCAGCGTCTGCAGCGCGTTGGTCAGGACCGTGCCGTCGACCAGCATCGGGTCGTCCAGCGTGACCACGGTACCGCTGTCCAGCGTGTAGGTCAGGCCGGACGCCTCGTCGACCGTCGACTGGAACGCCACCTGGCTCGGGGCGCCGTCGATCCGGTAGGTCCAGGTGAAGACGTCGCTGGCTTCGAAATCGCCCATCGCGCCCATGTCGATGGACAGGCTCAGGTCGGTGAACCCGGCGATGTCGAACACCCAGGTGGCCGAAGCGGTGCCGTCGAGATTGTTTTCGTTGAGGGTGTCCACGATACCGAAGAACTGCTCGGTATTGCCTTCGCCGACGATGCCCTGCATGTCGTCCGGAAAGACGCTCAGCGTATCGTCCAGGACCGCGAACGGGATCGAGTCGGACACGCCGCGCTGGTAGATTTCGAAGCCGTCACCGTCACTGCCGAATGCCCCGGCGAACGAGTTGTCGAAACTCACCAGGTTCAACGACGTGCTGTCGACCAGATCGAAGGCGACCGGCGTCGGCGGCAGCGATCCCTCGATGGCGATGTTCTGGAAGGCAAAGGCTTCCGTGCCGCCGTCGGTATTGGCCTCCAGCGTCAGGGTCAGGACCGAGCCCGTGCCGGACAGCGCCGTGGTCAGGGTCTGCAGGTCGTTGCTCAGTACCGTGCCGTCGACCAGCATCGGATCGTCGAGCGTGATCACGGTGCCGCTGTCCAGCGTGTAGGTCTGGCCGCCGTCTTCGTCCACAGCGGACTGGAAGGCGGTCATCATCAGGCCGTCGTCGATCTGATAGGACCAGGTGAAGGTATCGGTCGCTTCGAAGTCTCCCATCGCGCCCATGTCGATGGACAGCGTCAGGTTCTCCGCCCCGCTGATGTCGAAGGTCCAGCTGGCCGAGGCATCGCCGGAAGTGTTGTTGCCGTTGACGGTGTCGGTCACGCCGAAGAACGCGTCCAGATTGTCTTCGCCGATGATCCCCTGCCTATCGCCCGTAAAGACGCTGACGGTGTCGTCGAGGACGGCAAACGGGATCGAGGGCGATACGCCGCGCTGATACACCTGGAAGCCGTCGGCGGGATCCGAGAAGGCACCTTCGAGTGTGTTGGTCCGGTCGATGCGGTTCAGGCTGGGGCCCTCAGGGTTGCTGCTGTCGAGAAGGTCACCGGCGATCAGCATTTTCGTCTCCCGGTTGTGCCGCAAGCGGCATCGGCCTGCGGGGACTGGAGACCAATCCCAAAGCCTGTCGCCGCCGTTTTCGTCTTGGTTAAGGGAACCCTAAATCTTGGGTCGGTCGTCGGTATCACAGCCGACCCGGCATTGGTGTGAAGGTTCGATTGCAGTTCTCGGTCACCGCGTCCAAAGGCCCCGGCGCGTATCGGCCGATCCTCCTGCCCCTATTCTGCTACTTTTGTGGGAAACAGTTATCGGGCACTACACCGGAAGCTCCGGTTCCGAAACCGAGTGGCCAGAAGCGATGCGCAGGCATCTCCGCACAGTGGCCCTATGGGCCGTCCTGGTGCTTCTGCTCGGCCTCACCTCGTGGCGGGTGCTGTCCGCCTGCGGGGTAGCCCTGCCCGGGGGCGCGACAATCCTGAACTTCTGCCCGGCGACGACTGCCGAAATCGCCGACTCTCGCGGTACCATGTTGGAACGGGAACGGGCGCGCGAGCGGTGGCTGGAAGACCGGCTTGCCCGGGTCCGCTACGACCTGGTCGCCGCCCCCGATTGTCCCCGACCCGACGAACCGCGGGTCGCCGATGCCTGCCTGGAGCCGCCGGCCGAGCTGGTCATCGCGCTGGACGTGTCGCGCAGCATGGACTGGTCGGTCGAGATCGACACGGAGCTGGAACGGCGCGCCAACGATCTCTGGCTGGCACGCGAGTATGCGGAGGCTCAGCGCATCTACCGGTCGTTCCGCAACGTCCCCGGCCGCCAGCGGATCGACCTGGCCAAGACGGCGGTTGAGGAACTGGTGCGCACGACACCAAGCGAAATCGACATCGGCATGGTCGCCTTCAGCCGGTGCAACAACCCGGAGGTGTTCGGGCATTTCGCCTTTCCCCGACGCGGCGCGCTGGTCGATGTGGTGCGCGGTCTGCGCACGCGATCCGACACGGCGCTGGCCGAGGGTCTGGAGGCGGCGGCGGGCCTGTTGCGGCACGAACGCCCGGAGGGGCCGTCGGCCGACCAGCCGCCGAGCTACATCGTCCTGATCAGCGACGGGCTCGACAGTTGCAACGACGATCCCTGCGCCACCGCGCGCCAACTGAAGCAGCAATACCCCAACTTACGGGTGAACGTGATCGCCTTGTCGCCGCTTGTGGAGGCGCTGTCCTGTATCGCGGAGGCGACCGGCGGGCAGCTGTTCGTCCCCGGCGAAACCGATAGCCTCGCCCAGTCGCTGCAGGTCGCCGCAGGCCAGGACGTTTGCCGATGACCCGCCCGGCGGCGGCACGCTAAAGCAGGGCCTGGGCGCCGAAGCCGATGCCGTAGGCCAAGGCGGCCGCCCCCAGGCCGATGGCCAGGGTCTCCAGCCCGGATCGCCACCAGGGCGCCATCGACCACCGTCCCTTGGCCGAGCCGATGGCGAAGAACACCACGGCCGTCAGCGCGATTGCGGTGATGAACGGCGACGGCAGACCGAGCAGGATCGGGATCAGCGGCACCAGTCCGCAAAGCAGGAACGCGACAAAGGTACTGATGGCCGCCCGTCGGGGGTCGCGGGGCGTTAGCGGCAGCCCGTACTCCTCCATCATCATGGTGTCGATCCACCGCTGGCGATCGGCGGTGATGACGTCGACCACCCGTTCCAGATCCGCGCCTTCGAACCCCTTCGCGGCAAAGATCTGGCGGACCTCCTCCAGTTCCCCCTCCGGCGCCTGGCGGATATGCCGATCCTCCACCGCGCGTAGTCTCTGATAGTCGTCCGCCTCGGCCTTCGTACCGGAGAAGTTGCTTGCCGCCATCGAGAAGCCGTCGGCCACCACATTGGCGATGCCGAGGATCAGGGCGACCCGGTGGGAGAACCCGGCGCCCACCGCCCCGGCGACAATGGCAAAGGTGGTGATCGCGCCGTCGATGCCGCCATAGACCCAGTCCCGCAGGTAGCTGAGCGACGGCCCCGCGGCGAGGCGCCTCCGGATCGAGTCGGCGGAATGATCATGCTCCAGAGCCGGCATGTCCTGTCACCCTTTCGGTTGCGGTTCGTCGCCGGGTCGGCAGGACGGGGCGGACATCGGCGAAACACCGCCGCGCCGATAAGGGAGAAGCGGCCCGCGCCAGCCGTAAAGTTAGTAAGGGCTAATTTTTTATGGTCGTCAACATATAATCTGGCGAAACTGATAGATGAGGCGGCCTGGCGCAGGCCGCGCCCTGATGGCCGGCGGTACCGGTGCGTCCCGCAGCACACGGGACCCACCGGCAATCGGAACAGAGGGGTCTAGCTTGTCGAGCGAGCAGACTGCGGCCCAAACGCCTCCCCCGGCGCCAGGTCGACCGGTACGCCGGCGACCCGAAGCGGCAGCGGCGCCGGATTGTTCGGATCGGCGGTGACGGTCACGCCGTCGCGGGTCGCGGTCACCGTCATGTGCCCGCCCCGATAGGCGATGGGGAACGACAGCGCCGACCAGCGCTCCGGCAGGCGCGGGTCGATGGCCAGGGCACCGTCGACCAGGCGCACGCCGCCGAAGCCGAATACGGCGACCTGCCAGGCGCCGGCACAGGCCGCGGTATGGATTCCGCCGATGAAAGTGCCCCCGGACACCGCTTTGGCCGTGTTCTCCAGATCGACCCGGGCGGTGCGCAGGAAGTAGTCGTAGGCCTGATCGGCATGGCCGATCCGGGCCGCCACCAGGGCATGGGCGGAGTAGCTGAGCGACGATCCGTGCTGGCAGCGGGGCTCGTAGTAGTCGTAGTTGGCGCGCACGACCGCATCATCGAAGACGTCATGCAGGCAGAAGAGCTGCACCACGTCGGCCTGCTTGCTGACCTGGGTGTGCACGGCCACCCCGTTCGGCCAGCCCCAATACTCGCCGGGGTCCTTCAAGTCCTGCCGCACCTCGTCGGGGCGCCGGTCGGCCAGACCAAAGAACCCGTCGAACTGGGGGATCAGCCGGGTTTCCGGATCGGGTTCGGGCAGATACATGCGGTCGCCGACCCGCGTCCAGGTCGACGGCTCATCCGCGTCGAGATCGATGCTCTTCGCCAACGCCGCCAAGCGCTCAGCGTTTTCGGTCGCCAGCCGCTCGTGAATCGCGGCTGCCGTGTGCAGGGCGAAGGCGGCCATGTGGTTGGTGAAGGCGTTGTTGTCGACGTTTTCGTGATACTCGTCGGGCCCGAGGAGGCGGATCAGCTCGTACCGGTTTTTGTCCTCCTTGAAATAGGCGTGGGAAACCAGGAACCGGGCGACCTCGAAGACGATCTCGGCGCCAAATTCGACGATGAAGTCCCAGTCGCCGGTGGCCCGCCAGTACTGCCGGATCGCGTAGACGATGTCCGGCGAGACATGGATCTGCCAGACATTGAAGTGGTTGCGGATCGGACGCCCGCTCAGCACATCTTTGAAGAAGAAGTCGGGGCACAGCTCCTCGCCGGACGCACCGCTGACCCAGGCATAGAACGCGCCGCGATAGCCCAGCCGCCGCGCCTTGCCGCGCGCGCCGTCCAGGGTTTTGTGGCGGAAGGTCAGCAGCGCCCGGGCGACCGCCGGTCGGGTGAACAGGAAGGCCGGCAGGTTGAAGATCTCCTGATCCCAGAATGCCGCGCCCTGGTACGCCTGACAGGACAGGCCGCGGGCACCGACCGGCAGATGGTCGCTATGGGCCGGCGTGGCGATGATGTTGTGGTAGAGGCAGAATCGCAGGGCCACCTGGGCGACCGGATCGCCGTCGATCCGCACATCCGTGTCGGCCCACTGGGCGTCCCAGGCGGCGGCGTGGTCCGCCTTCAGCCGGTCGTAGCCGGCGGCCAGCGCCCGATCCAGGCCGGCCAGCGCGGCAGCGCGCGGATCCGCGACATCGTTGCCGGAATAGATCGCCACCAGCTTGACCAATTCCAGAGCGTCGCCCGCCGGGACCGGGACGCTGCCGGAGCGGACGATCTGCCTGTCCCCCTCCGACACGGGCAACCCGGCCAGCGCCGGGGCGATGAGGGCTTCGGCGACAACCAGGTTCCGACCCGACTCCCGCATGGTCGCGGTCATGACCAGCCGGTCCCCAACCTGCTCGGCCCGGCAATCGCTGAAGTGGTCGCCGTTCAGGCTCCAGACCCGGCCGTCGATGCCGGTCGACAGGTCCAGATCCGCGGCCCGGTCGAGCGTCACCGTATAGCGCATCGCCAGGAGATGAATGTCGGAAAGGCTGGCGAACCGCTCGCTGCTGATGGTCGCCGCCGGACCGCCGCTGCGCCATGTCAGGCGGCGGGAGAACAGCGCGTGCCGCAGGTCGAGCCGCCGCTCGAAATCGTCGACCGTGCCGGATGCCGGCGAAACCAGCTCACCTTCAATGCTCAGGCTGGTGAACAGCCCGTTCGGGGCATTGCATAGCTCCTGCCACTTGCCGTCGGCCATGTCGTAGGTGTCGGACACGACACAGGCGACGAAACCATCCTGCCGGTCCTCCTCGAAGGTTCCGCGGTAGCCGAGATAGCCGTTGCCGACCAGGAAGTTCGATCCGGACGGGACGGTCAGGTCGGGGCGGAAGGCGGATTCGACCACGTCCCAGCCGGTCCGGCTCGACAGGCCGGACGCGGGGGCGATGGTGACGGCCGCCGTCGCCATCGGGTCGGCGTGGGGTGGGGATGTCATGGGGAACAGCCTGCTGTCGGATCGGGACGGGTTGCATAGACAACCGCCGTCCCGATCGCAATCTGCGGCGCTACCGCCCGGCACAGCCCTCGCCGGCCGAAAACGGGTTTCCACCAGGTCGCCAACCGGGACGGGGCCTGCCCAATAAGGCGTGTTCGGACGCCCGTCCCCAGTGAGCGAGCGGCGGTCGCGACACAGAGTAATCCGCGTCGCGCCGTCGACCGCATCAGATCATGGCGATCTTGTCCTTCAGGACGATCCAGCCGGCCGGCTCGTTGACGATCCCCTTCCAGTTGTACTGCCCTCCCAGGAACCGATGGATCCGGCGGGTCAGGATCTCTTCAACCATGCGCGAGGCCGGGCCGGTGCCGCCGAAGACGGCCGCCAGTTTCTGCTCCTGATAGGCCCGCCAGTGCAGCTCCTGGGCCGTGTAGGCGGTGATTTCACCCATCACCTCCTTGCCCGCGATCTTACAGGTTCGCATGGCCATGCTCAGGACCTTGCCGAACACCCCGCCCGCCGCGCTGGCAACAATGTCGCCGGTGCGAATGACCGCCTTGGCCATCTTCATCTGCACCAGCACGTCGAGCAGCGACGACAGGTACACGCTGCCCTTCACGCTGTTGGCCATCCCCATCAGGTGGTACAGATGCATGACCGTGCTTACGCTGGCAGACCCGTGCTTCGCCAGCGATGCCACGTTGACCGGCACCACCGTGGCGGCCGACGTGACCGCGCCGGCGAGTTCGAACACCTCACCGCCGATCTTCTTCGCCACCCGCTGATTAATGTACTTGGCGGTGTACTGCATGCTGGGGCCGCCGTGGCCGTTGTCGATGAAATGCGGGTTGGGCGCCAGCGGTACCCCTTTTACGGAGGGAAGGTTGTCGCTAACGCCGTCCTCCTTGGCGGCTTCCCGGCCCGCCGCCGCCACCTTCGCGACCATCCCGGCCAATCCGTGGCCGGATACCGCGTCGATCCCCGCGCCCATGATCTTGCTGATATCAACCCAGTATTTTTCCAGCTTCTTCTTTGCGCTCATGGCCCGCACTCCTGTCTCGAATCACTCGGTTGATTCACTAGGCTGACCAAATGGACTGCTCACCGGCCGCGGTTCGACGGCGCGCTTCATCCGGCCCGAGGTCCCGCCGAAGGCTGGTAACCCGCGAGCACAGCCGTTTCCGTCACCGCCATGTCGAAACAATAGGTAAGATAAACAAATCCATGTAAAATCCAAGATAAATCTAGTCTATCCGAGTTTGTGGCGGAAAAAAGACAAAAAAACGACGGCTCAAAATTGAAAACACATGAATTGATGGAATCCATAGCAATACAATGGCGCTCTGATACAGAGCCTATCGAACGCTCAGCATCTGTTTGATTTTGCAGAATTGTCGTTTTGTTACATTTTTGCGAAACACGGGCGCACCCGCGGTGGCGCGTCACCGCCGATGAAGATGTGCGGCCGGCGTCGCAGCTGTCGACCTGTTTGACGAGACGATCCGGACCGGAAGCCTTATACGCCCGCCCGAATACTCGGAACGTGGAGCCGGCCGATGCGCATTCTCGTCTCCTTCCTGCCGATCCTGGCCTGGTCGCTGTTAGAACAGTGGATCGGCCGGGTTCCGGCTTTGGCGGTCGGGCTGGGGCTCGGCGTCGGAATCGCCGCCTATCGCTGGCGGCGCGACACGCTGGTTCCCTTTGACCTCGCCGTGCTCGGCATCGTGCTGACGATGGGCGTGGCGGAGATTGGATGGCCGGCAACGATCGGGCCGTGGTCCGGCGTGCTGGTCAATGCCGGGCTGGCGGGGTATGTCGCCGCAACCGTCGCGGTCGGGCGGCCCTACACCATGGCCTACGCGCGGATGCGGACGGACCCCGCCTACTGGGACAGCCCGGTGTTCGTCCGCATCAACCGCGACATCAGCATCGGCTGGGTACTGATGTTCACCTTGCTTGCCGTCTTCCAGGGCTTTCGAACGGAGCTGTTCGGACCGGAGTCACTGATACCGACCATTCTGACGATTGGCCTGATCGCGGCCGCGGTGGCGGTCTCCGAACGCTACGGCGATTGGGCCGGCGCCCGGGCGGCATCGGCGGAGGAAGAACAGGCCTGATCACCTGATCACCTGGCGTTCGCTCTCGAACAGGGTCCAGCTCAGGCCGAAGAAGACGGCTGCCGTGGCATCCCTCTCGAACAACGGACTGTCGGCATTGGCCGCGCCGCCATACAGGCCGACCTGGACTCCGGCGAACAACTGAACCGGCCCAAGCCCTTCATAAGCCATCGCCAAATCGATTTCGGTTCCCAGATAGCCGCCGTCGGCAGCGAAGGCTTCACGCCCCGGTCGGGCAAACTGCGGTTCCACTTCATAGAAGTAATCGTGCAGTTCTTCGGTGGCGAACACCGGCCCCACGGAACCGAACAGGTCGAGGTCACCGCCCAGCAGCCCGCGCTGCCGGTAGCGGATATCCGGTTCGAACACCAGGCCGCGATAAGCGACCTCATCGAAATCCAGAGAAAAGACGGCGCGCCCTTGAAGGGCCAGATCGAGTTCAGCTTCGCCCCAGGCCCCGTAATCCAGCCTTGGCCCACGAACGATCAGTTCCGGCCCAAGTTCCAGAAGGGGGTCCAGATCGGGCAGCCCCTCCCGAAGCTCGTTGTCGTCGCTGTCGGCCCCGAACGCCGCGTCGACGGAAACGCCCAGTTCGAACAAGGGCTCGTCGACCGGAACCACGCGCACGGCAGCATCCTCACCAAGCCGGAAAAGGTCACCCCGGTAGACCACCAAAGGTGCGCCGAGACCGTTGATGCTGTATTCGCCGGATGCCGGGTAGTCCGGCGCGTACAGCGCGAAACCGCCCACCGCAACCTCCCAGAGGGGAAGGCTCTCACCCTGCCCGCTCTCGGCGGTGTCGACATCCTGCGCTGCCGATCGCGATCCCGTCGCCACAACGGGCAGTGCGATGCAGGTGGCAATCGCCACACGCCGCGCGGCCGCACCGCCCGGTCGAAGAACGCGGATCCAAGATGGTGGCATTGCCCAATCCAAGGTGACGGATTTCGGCCGGACGGTTTGTCCGGCGGCTAAGCGTGCTGGACCGGTTAGGAAGCCGTGCGCCGGTGATGGCACGGCCCGCTGCCCGCCCTTTCGGCAAACTGACGCTGCCAGGGCGGACAACGATTAAGTCCGAGATACACACCCCATAGGTACGGCGAAAGCGCCCGCCCGGATTGGCCGGGCACGCGCGCGCCGCGTTGCCGCAGCACCCGCCGCCCGCCGGTCTGGCCGATTGACAAGCGGGCGGCGATCCGTGACGTGTGGGCCATGCGTTGCTTCCGTCACCGAAACGCGCTGCGGGTCCCGGCCTTTGCCGCTGCCGTATTGCTGTATCTGCAGGCCCTGATGCCGACCCTTGCGGCGGTCGGTGCCGGGGACCGGGGTGACTGGATTGCCGTCTGCACCGCCTCCGGCATGCGCTACGTGCAGCTTGCCGGCGACGACGGCGAAACCATGCCGGGCGATGCACATCACGCTTCGGTGCTGTGCCCGATGTGCCTGTCGGTGCAGGTGGGCATTGGCGGCCAGGCCCCCAGCCGGGTGGAACCGGTGGTCTTCGCCGCCGTAGAACGCATCCTCTTCCCCGTCCGACGCCAGACGCCCCTGGCCGACGGCGAGCAGGGTCCGCCGCTGGGTGCAAGGGCGCCGCCGGTCGTCTAGTCGCGCGAAGAGCCTGTCCCGACCATCTGGGCTGCGAGGCGGCATGGTGCCCCGAAACCAACGCCGTGCCCGGCGTCGCGGACGCAAGAAACCAACATGACGATTCTCAAGGAAGTCGCCAGATGACGACACCTTTCTCCCTTGCGGGCGGGCTCGGCGCGGTGGCGCTGTCGCTCGCCGTCCTGACCGCGCCCGCTGCCGCTTGCGAGCTGCACCAGGCCGACGCCACACCGCCGACTGCGGCCCAAAGCACGCTGCACACTGCCGACGCTCACGGCACCGCGGGTCACCACTATACGGTCGGCGACCTGACCATAACCGCCCCCTGGGCCCGGGCATCGGCCGGAATGGCCCGGGCCGGGGCCGCCTTCATGACGATCGAGAACGTCGGCCCGGACGACCGGCTGGTCGCTGCGTCGGCGGATGTTTCGGCCCGCATCGAGCTGCACACCCACATCATGTCGGCCGACGGCGTGATGCAGATGCGCGAAGTCGAGGGCGGGATCGAGATCAGCGCCAACGGCGAGACACGCCTGGAGCCGGGTGGCCTGCATGTCATGTTCATGGGTCTGGAAGCCCCCTTCGTGGAGGGCACGCGGTTCCCGCTGACCCTGACCTTCGAACAGGCCGGCGAGGTGACGGTAGAGGTCGAAGTCCTGTCCCCGACCGCCGGCGCCCACGGTAGCTAGAGGCCGGCCGGATCGGCACCGGCACCGACCGGTGCCGATCCGGCTCCGCCAAACCTTCCGCTTCAAGAGGAAGCCACGTCCATGACCAACAGGACACTGACCCTGGCCGCACTGACCGCCGGGGCCCTTGTCGCCGCAGCCGGGGTCGGCTTCGCGGCGACCATGCTCGTCCGGCAGTCGCCTGCCGACACTGCCGCGTCACCCCGGCCGGTCTTCCAGTCGGATCTCGGCGGGCCGTTCACGCTGGTGAACACCGCGGGCGAACAGGTGACCGAGGCGGATTATCTGGGCAGCTACACGCTCTACTATTTCGGCTTCACCTTCTGCCCGGACATCTGCCCGACCGAGCTGCAGGTCATCGCCGCCGCCTACGATCAATTGCCGGCCGAACTGCAGGACAATCTGCGCATGGTCTTCGTCACGGTCGACCCCGAGCGCGACAGCGTCGAAGCCATGGCCGACTATGTCGATCTTTTCCATCCGCAGATGGAAGGGCTGACCGGTACGCTGGAGCAGACGGATGCGGCGGTCGAGGCGTTCCGTGTGTACTACGTGGCGGTGAACAAGGAGCAAGACCCGGACTACTATCTGATCGACCACTCCACCTTCACCTACCTGCAGGGTCCAGACGGCAACAACTTGCTGGTGTTTCCCTTTGGCCTGGGTCCCGACGACATGGCGGGGCACCTGCAGGACGTGATGGGGTCATAGGCGAGGTCCGGCGGCCGGGTCCGTCACCGAACGACGGGTCGGATACCGGACCGCCGGTTCGGGTCCGGCACCGGGCGGGCTCCAGCCGCCGTCGTGTAGCACTGCATCGGGCCTTGGGGGATCGCCGGCGCCCATTCCAGCAGGGCGCCGGCCAGGTCGATCACGGCGGCCCGCACCGCATCCCGCCAAGCCGGGACGACGAGGGTCGTCAGATGATGGTCCAGGCGCACGCGGTCGTCGGCCTGGGCCGCCGCGATCAGCTCGATCAGGTGCCGTTCCTGGACCGTTGGCCGGTCGACGTCCACCGGTGCGACCCGTATCCGGCGCCGCGACCCGATGGCCATTAGCATCAAGAACGCCCGGCAATCGATACCGCGCGGGATCCCGGCCGGCATGTCGATGCACAACAGGGCACACCGCATCGCCCGGAGCAGCAGTCTGGCGGTGTCGATTTCGGGCCCTAGCCGGCGCCCGGTGCCGTCATCCAGGTGAAAGGACCGCATCACCGGCATCACAGCCTCCCTTATTGTGATAATAAGAATGACTCGCAATTGAGTTTCGGCAAGCGATTATCCGGGTGCTCAGTGCGGCGATTTCGCCATCACGAAACGGCCAGTTCGCAGGTGCCACCGGTGCAGTCGGCGACGGCGACGGCAGTGCCCATAGGGTTGCCGGCGCGGGTCCGGTGCCGTTCAGATCCTGACCGCAGAGGAGAAACTCAATCGCATGGTAGCCGGTGGCGGCACTGGCTTCGACATCGTCAAGCTCATGCAGTTCCTAAGCCAACAGGACAGGGGTGTTTTCCGAGGCATCGATCCGGCCGCCGCGAAGACCGGCGTGTCGTTGGCAGTCACGTTGGCGGTGCAGAGCAGGTTCTCGTCTCTGACATCGCCGTACCAGCCGGCATCGACGTAATCGATTATGCCCTCGTCGAGTGGCTTGGCGTTCCCCCGCCCTTCCTGGTCATTCGCGATCGGCAGGGCCGCCAGCGGCGACACGGAGGGCACGAAGAGTGGTCGTCGGGCACTCCTGATTGGCGGGGTGTGCTCGCAAAAAAGGATAACCAGAGTGTCTACATGGACATCGTGGTTGCAACTCATTGGCGATCGCAACTCCGGCACGTATGGACCGGCTATCTGGACCGCGGCTCCGACCTCGACCCAACTTGCGGACACCCGACTGACCCGATATAAATGCGAATGACTCGCATTTGCACAGAAGGCATGT
>JANQIU010000220.1 GCA_028281985.1 Alphaproteobacteria bacterium
TCGCCCGGACCACGCTTGCCTACAAGAGCCTGTTCACCGGGCCGCTGATGGCCGCGATCGATGCCGAGAATCCGCACTTGTTCCGGATGTTGGGCGACAAGACGCTGTCCGATGACATTGCCCGGGAGATGCACCAGGCCACCGATGCCGGGCCGGCGACACAGAACGCCGATGCGCAATTCCTGGCCGGACTGTTCCGCGACGCGCTGGAGCAGACCCGTCAGCATCTGAACCGGCTGGGCGCCGATATCGGGCGGCTCGACGGCTACATGCCGCACAGCCACGACAGTTGGCGCGTCATGCAAACCCCGGAAGCCGATTGGGTCGAAGCCATCCTGCCGGACTTGGATCTGGAGCGATCGTTCGGAATGGCAGACGAGGCCAGGGCCCGGGAAATCCTGTCCGAGGTCTACCGAACCATCGTCACCGGGCGACGCGCTGAACCGACTGCCGCCGGCCGGGGCGAGTTTGCCGAACCGCGCAACATGGCTCGGGGCGCCCAGCAAGAGCGCGTACTGCACTTCAAGAATGCGGACGGGCAAGGCGCCGATCGCTGGTTGGCCTACAACGAACGCTTCGGACACGGCGACAGCGTCACGGCGGTCATGGAGCACCTGACCCGGGCGTCTCGGATGGCCGGCATGATGGAGGTTCTGGGCCCCAACCCGGAAACCATGCTGCGGTCGATCCTGGATGCGCAGCAGATCGCAGTGCGCGCCGACGCAGCGCTGAGCCCGGAAGACAAGGCGAAGCAGGTCCGCCGGCTGTCGATCGAGGACCGGCCCAACCTGGGGATCGGGGCGTCCTGGAACGAGATTTCCGGGCTGACCCTAACGCCCGCGGATGTCTCGACGGCCCGCATCGCCAGTAGCGTGCGACTGGTGCAGTCGATGTCCAAGTTGGGCGCAGCGCTGTGGTCCTCCGTTACGGATACCGTCACCGTCACCGCCAACCAGATCTACCAGGGCAAGCCGATGGCCCAGGCCTGGGGCGACACCATCGCAGGCTATGCCCAAGGCCGGGGCGGTGACCGCCGGCACGTCAGCTTCATGCTGGGCGAAGGCTTCAACGGGATCTTGGATCACGTCATCACGCCCTATGTGGCGATGGACACGGCGCCCGGGCGGATCTCGCGGTTGGCCACCCGGTTCTTCAAGATGTCCGGCCTGACCTGGTGGACCGACACCGGCCGATCGGTGGCCACTCGTGTTGCTGCGGCAGACTTTGGGCGGCTGGCCGCCGGCGGCTGGGATCAGATGCCGGATGCCTACCGCCGGGTTTTGTCACAACACGGGATCGAGGCTGGTCAGTGGGAGGTGATGCGCTGGGCCGTCTGGGAGAGCGAGGAAGGCACCCCATACCTGATGCCGGATCGCATCGCCGCCCTTCCTGACGAAGCGTTTGACGATCTGATCGCGGACGAGATCGCCAAAGCGCGTGGCCGGTTGAGCGCGCGCCAGTTCGAGCCCTGGCTTAGCCAGCGCCGGAGCCGCGCCCGCCTGGACTTGGAGCTGGCCTACCGAGGCTTCATCGCCGACGAAGCGCGGTACGCGATCCTGGGATCGGATGACCCGGCGAACCGGCGCCTGACCACGCTGGGCACGCGGCCCGGCACCCTGATCGGCGAAACGGTCAGGTTCGTCATGCAGTTCAAGGGATTCCCGCTGGCATTCACGTCCGGCGTCCTTGGGCGAGCCGCGGCCAGTCGGGACCCTCGGCATATCGGCCACCTGATCGCCGGCCTGCTGGTGGCGGGCTTTGGCGCCATGACGGCCAAAGATCTGATCAAGGGTTACGGGCCCCGGGATCCGACGGAATGGAACACGATCCTCGCTGCGGCCTTCGAGGCCGGCGCGCTGGGGATTTACGGCGACTTCCTGTTCGGCCAGGCGAACCGCTTCGGTAACTCCGTCCTGGAAACCGCCATGGGACCGACCGGAGGCACGATCGCCAGTATTGGTAACCTGTTCCAACAGGCGATGTGGGAACAGGACGTATCAGCGGCCCGAACGTTCAATCTGGTACTCGCCAACACGCCCTTCGCCAACCTTTGGTACGTCCGGCCGGTCCTCGACATGCTGTTTCTGAACGCCCTTCGCGAGGAGTGGTCGCCCGGCTCGCTTCAAACCCAGGTCAGGAACCGCGAAGACCAGTTCGGCCAGGAGCGCATCGCGCCCTTCACCGTCGCCGATCTCCAGTAAGGACCCCTCTCATGACCGTTGCCACCGCAACGGCCCGTTCCGGACCCTATGCCGGCAACGGGTCGACAACCGTGTTCGCCTACACCTTTCGCGTTCTCGACGTGGCCCATCTTCGGGTCGTCCTGACCAGTGCCGCTGGGGTCGAAACCGTCCAGACCCTGACGGCGCAGTACACCGTGTCCGGCGTCGACGCCGCGGGCGGTGGCAGCATTACCATGGTGACTGCCCCGGCGGCGGGCGAGACCCTGACCATCCTGCGCAACGTGCCGTTCACCCAGGAAACCGACTACCAGAACCAGGGCGCCTACTACGCCGAAACGGTGGAGGATGCGCTCGACCTGCTGACCATGGCCGATCAGCAGTTGACGGAACAGATCGGCCGGTCGGTGACGCTACCGGTCGCCTCGTCAATCACAGACCTGGCGCTCCCCACGCCAACGGCAGAACGCCTCATCGGCTGGGACGACGACGGCGACGCGCTGATCAACTACGTACCGAACACGGCAGCCTATGTTGTCGCGGAGTTGGCCGACCTGACGCCGACGGAGGCCCAGCAACTCCAGAACATCGGCGATACCACGATCAGCGCAGCGCAATGGGGCTATCTGGGCGCGATGTCGGCGTTCGGCGCGACGCTGATCGACGATGTCGACGCGGCGGCGGCCAGGGCGACGCTGGGGCTCGTGATCGGGACGAACGTGCAGGCGTACAACGCGATCCTGGCCAACCTAGCCGGGCTGAGCCTCAGTCAGGGCGACATCCTCTACCGTAACGCTTCGGGCCTTGTCGCGCTGCCGCCCGGGACCGCTGGCCGGTTTCTCCAGACACAAGGCCCTGGGGCCAATCCACAATGGGACGACGTTCCAGGGGGTTGGGTTTATGAAGCGGCCCAACCGGCGTCCGGCACGAATATCGATGTCAACATTGGAGCCGGCAGCACAGACTTCGATGTTTTCTTCAGTGGCGTGTCTTTAAGCGGGTCAGGTCATTTCTTGATGCAGTTGGGTGATAGTGGGGGTATTGATACTAGTGGCTATGCATCAGTCAGCTCGGCGATCAGCAGCACGCCAGCCTCGGTCCCTGATACATCAGGATTTATCCTCTTTTCCGCAAGCTCCGGCTTTCTTTACTACGGCGTGATGTCTTTTCGAAAAGGCCCGGGAAACATATGGTTTCCGATCGGCAATGTTTATAGATCTAGTAGCACAATTTCATTTCCTTCCGGCCGAAAAACGCTGTCCGGCGAAATCACTACGATCCGTTTTACGGCGACGGGCGGTAACAACTACGACGCCGGCACAATTTTCGTCAGGTATAGGAGGGCTGCCTAATGTCGCACACAGCGATCGTCGCAGTGACACCCGAGGGTCGGCTTGCGAAGCGGGCGGACTTCACTAAGGAGAGCGACGCCTTGGCACATGTCGATAAAGTGTCAGCCCGGTTTCCAGACGCGTTTGTTATTGAGACGCCGAGCGAACCGGAGACCGACTGGCTGATCGACATGTCTTCACAGACGGTGGTGATCCGTCCGCCGGCAGCGACGACGGCCGAGGTCTCTGAGGAGGCCGAACGACGGATCGCCGAAGGCATCCTGGTGGGGGGCGAGCCGTTCCGCTGCGACGGCGAGAGCCGCCAGCGTCTCCAGGAAATGATCGATCGCTTCGAATCCGGCGAGACGACGCGGCAAACGTTCCGTACGGCTGCCGGGCGCCAGTTCACCCTGACAAACGCCGCACAGCCAAAGGCGTTGGCAAAGGCGGTCGGTGACTACGTCGCGGCGCTCCTGGAGCGGTCTGCCGAGCTGCAGGCCGACCCGCCGCCCGACGTCGCCGACGATCGGCACTGGCCGCCGCGACCGTCGATACCGAGCCCGACCTGAACCCCGCCGAAGCGGGGTTTTTTTGTGCCTGCACCATGGAGAAGCCGATGATCAAGCTGGCCCTTGTGGTCGGGCATGAGCGCGACCGGCCGGGCGCCCGCGCGGTGTCGCCGATCGACGCCAACGAGTATGCGTGGAACCGTGACCTGGCGATGATGATGGCCGATCACGTGAACGCCATGGACGGGCCCCAAGCGGAGATCTTCTTCTGCGACGAGGCCGGCATTCTGGGCGCCTACAACGCGGTGAAGCGGTGGGGCGCCGATGCGGCCATCGAACTGCACTTCAACGCCGCCGGGCCGACCGCTACCGGGACAGAGACGCTGTATCTAACCGGCGCGTCTCGCCCCCTTGCCGAGGTAGTGCACACTGCGACCCTAGCCACGCTGGGACTGCGGGACCGCGGCGTGAAGACGCCTCAGCGGGCCAGCGGTGGCCGTGGCGAGTTCAACCTCAGCCAGATGGGGTGCAAGCCCTCGATCCTGACCGAGCCGTTTTTCGGGTCGAACGCCGATGACGCTGCCACTGCCCAACGGCTCAAGCGCGAACTGGCCATTGCCCAGGCTGATGCGGCGATCGCGATCCTGAGGTCGCGCTGATGACCAGTCCAGCGATCGTCGTGGCGCTGATCGGCGTCGCGGTCACCATTCTGTTGGCCGTTATCAGCGGCGCTGTGGTCGCCGGCCGGATCCTGTCTCAGGTGGCATCGCATGGCCGTGCACTGAACAACGGTCTGTCGTCCCAGGTTCGCGAGAACGCCCGGGCAATAGCGGAATTGAGCAAGACCCAGGCGGTCGTCATCGAACATCAACGCGGCCAGGACCAGCGCCTCGATGCGCTCCTGGGCGAACTCCACTGTCTGAGCCAGGGCATCAGAAGCCTGAACTGCCTGCGTGGAGCGGCGCGGTGTCGCCCGGCGCAGATCCCACAACGAGAGGATTGAGTAATGACCCGAGTACTCCCCATCGTGTTCGGAACGCTGCTGAGTGGGTGCGCGGCCTGGGAGACAGGGGGCGGCGCGAACCACCTGGACAACCTGGTCGCCGGCCGGTGTGCCGGTGCCCAGGAGACGATTGCCCGGCTGCGGGACACCGCTGATCTTTACGAGGCCCAGGATCTTACCCATCGCCTGTACCGGGCGACGCGGTTGGCGGAAATCTGGTGTGCGGACCAGGAAGACTTGCAGGTCCCGATCGCGTCCGAGCGGGGCGAGCAGGGGACGACGACTATTCCGGAGGTCTCCAAGGAATGACCGTCTTGACCCCGGGGCTGGGATGAACGCGTCGGTTGAGCCCCATTGCGCCTTCCCTGCTCGTGGCAACGGCTCGCTAACTGTTTGTCGGCAAGACTGATCGCGTCTAACGGCCGCCGCCCAACGCAGCGGGCGATGACGTTGCGAGGTCATGGCCCATGGATACCCTCACGCAGTCCCCCGAAACGCCAGCGTCCAAGGCGCTGGAGCGGCTTCGCGCCGTGCGGTTGGACCGTGACCGGTTCGTGGCGCTGGCGTTCTGCTGGGCCGACCTGCTGTTCGAACTGGACGATACCGGGTCCGTCATCTTTGCCAGCGGCGCCGTGCAGAGCGTCCTCGGTTGTCATCCGGATCAGATCCGTGGCCTGTCGTTTCGCGACCTCGTCGTCAAGGAGGATCGCCATATCCTGCGATTGGCCGAGACCATATTGAGGAAGCACGGGCGGGTCGACGACGTGAGCCTTCGGCTGCGGGCGCCCGGCGGCCCCACGCCGCCGCTGGCCCTGGCCGGCCACCGCATGGCCGAACTCGACAACCACGTCTTTCTGGCCTTTCACTCCCGTGACCGCGTGACCTTGTCCGACGGTGCCAAGCATCGCGTCGCCCGCGACAGCCTGTACGATGCGGGCGGGTTCGCCCAGGTGGCGAAGGAACTGCTCCAGGACGACGCGGACGCCAACCGGATGACCCTGGTGTCGCTTGCCGGCGTCGCTGCACACAAGGACCACGTCTCTCCCCACCAGCATCAGGATCTGGACCAACTGATCGGCACGTTTCTGCGTGCCGTCTCCGCAAGGGGCGATGCCGCCGGCATGATCGGTGCAGGCCGATACGGTCTCGTCCACGATATCGGCCTGGACATCAACGATATCCGCCACGGCATCTGCGAGATTGTGCAGCGCCACCAGCCAGGCGGTGACGTACCGGCGGTCGAGACTGCCACGCTCGACCTGGATGGCGATCTCGACGAGCACGAGCTGGCGCAGGGCGTCTTGTACGCGATCAACACCTTCCATCAGGCCAACCGTCCGGAATTCACCCTCCGCAATCTCGGGTCCCACCTGTCCACACTGGCGCGGGACGCGGCGGCGACGGTCGATGGCTTCAAACGGATGATCAATGCTTCGGACTTCCGGATGGCCTTCCAGCCGGTAATCGATGCACGAACCGGCGGCGCCCACCATTTCGAGGCGCTGGCCCGGTTCAACGGTCGGATGGGCGAGGCGCCGTTCCGCTACATCACGTTTGCCGAAGAGACCGGGCTGATCGTCGATTTCGACCTGGCCATGGCCGAGAAAGCGATCGCTTGGCTGGCCGACAGCGCCGACCGGCGGGTGCGGATAGCCGTCAACATATCGGGCAAGTCGATCGTCTCCGCCCGCTACGCCGACACGCTGATCAAGATGCTGTCCCAGGCGCCGGTTACGCGGGATCGCCTGATCTTCGAGATCACCGAGTCCGCGCAGGTCCCCGACCTCGCCGGTGCCAATCAAGTGGTTCAGCGCCTTCGCCAGTCCGGCTACGCCGTTTGCCTGGACGACTTCGGTGCCGGTGCGGCGAGTTTCCGCTACCTCTCGGTGATGGAAGTCGACATCGTCAAACTGGATGGTGACGCCATCCACCAGGCGATGGAGGCCAACAAGGGACGCGCCTTCATGACCGCCCTCACCACGCTCTGCCGCAACCTCGATGTGCGCACTGTGGCCGAGATGGTCGATTCGCCGGAGTTGCTGTCATTCGTCCGTGGCTGCGGCGTCGATTATCTCCAGGGCTACCTGCTCGGCCGCCCGAACCGCGACCGCCCGAAATACGATCCTGCGGCCGTCGCCCGATACTTTCCGAGGGATCCGGCGGAGGGATGACAAGGTGGGGCAGGACACCGGCGACATCGGCGATGCATAGAAATGCAAACATCGGGCCTCGTGCGTTGCGGCCGCAGGGCGATTGGGCTAGCGTGCGCCTAGTCAAAATCACCCTTGTCGGCCGTCCCGCCGGTTCCGGTTGGGCTTTGTATCTCTGGCCGCAGGTCCCTCGAACCGCCCATTGCGACCGGCACGGAAAGGTCACAAACGATGATCGCCTTTGGGCGCCACCCCATGAGATCAGCATAGGCCCAACATGATTGATCGCCTCGGGCAGTTGGCCGGACGTTGGTTCAGGGATAGGCAACTCCTTATCCGGTCGGACCGGGGCGTCTCCTACGTCCATATTCGTCGCCATCACCAGCTGCTGACGGTTGCCGTGGCGGTGGGCCTGCTGGTCTGGGGATCGGTGACCTCCACCGCATTGATGATGGCGGGGGGGCGCATCCAGGATCAGTCGATCCACATCCGCGACCTTGAGATCGGCTACGCCGATTTGATCACCGACCTGTCGCATCGCATGGGGGCGGTCGAGGCGCTGACCGATCGGGTCGAGTCCGAAACCGGTGTCGGCCAGCAGATCCTGGCGCGAAACGCCGAACTGCGCGAAGAGATTGACCAGTTGCAGGCGATGCTCGCCGGCGAACAGGCACTGCGCCGGGAGACGGACGCTGCCCGGCTCGAGCTGGCGACAGAGATCGATGACCTTACGGCAACGATTGATCTGGCGACCGCCGAACGTGTCCAGCTCGAAGAGACCATCCATGGGCTTGAGCTGACGGTTGCGGCGCAGGAAGACGCCAACACCCGCCTGCGGCGGCAGAGCGACGGACAACGGGGCGAAATCGTCACGTTGACGCGGTCACTGGAAAACGCCGAGGCCTGGAACAGCACGCTCGAAGGCCAGATCGAAGAGCTGAGCGCCGCCGTCCAGCAGGCATTTGCCACCATCGACCAGGTGGCGGACGAGCGCGACCGGTTGCGGGCTGCCGTCGATATGCGGGACGTCCAGCTGGGCGAAGCCGATCTGCGCATTGCGGAACTGGACGATCTCCTGCGCCGGGCCCAACTGGCGGCGGTCGATCTGTCGACGGCACGGGACCAACTGGCGGACAGGAACGGCACGCTGGTCGGTCAGGTCGATCGCCTGAACCGGAACCTGACGCAGCTCGAGGACTCCCAGGAAAGCCTGTTTGCCGAACTGCGCGCCCGGTCGGAAGCCTATGTCGTCGATGTCGAGGAGGGGCTGTCCTACACCGGCCTGGATGTGGACCGGCTGATCGAACAGATCCGGGAGGACGTGCAGCCGGCCCGTGGTGGGCCGATGTTGCCGGTGATCCCGAATGCGCTGCTGGACAACGCCGGCTGGTCGGATGCGGAAGACCTGATCCGCGTCGTCGACCGTGCCGCCGATCTGCGCGAGGTCATCAACCGGCTGCCTGTTGCCATGCCGATTTTCGACGACTACCGGGTGACCAGTGGTTTCGGGATCCGACGGGATCCGTTCACCGGCCGGCCGGCGCGCCATACCGGACAGGATTTCGCGGCGCCGATGCGCACATCGGTGTTCAGTACCGCGCCGGGGGACGTTGCTTTTGCCGGGCGCCGCGGCGCCTATGGCAATATGGTGGAGATCGACCACGGATTGGGGTTAAGGTCCCGCTACGCCCACCTCAACACCATTCTGGTCGAAGAGGGGGATGAGGTGCTGACCGGTCAGGAGATCGGACTGCTTGGCAACACTGGCCGGAGCACGGGGCCGCATCTCCACTACGAGGTTTGGGTCGATGGCGTACCGCGCAATCCCAACGACTTCCTGAGGGCAGGCCAGCATGTTTTCCAAGACGCCGAGCAATAGGCCGCAGGCGCGTACGGAACCCGGTCCGCGGTCGCGCGAAGCGTTGGCGCGTCCGGCACCCTCCATCATCGGGTCCGACATGCGGATCGCCGGCGATGTGAAGACCGACGGCGACGTCCAGATCGAAGGCGTCATCGACGGCGACATCCAGTCGACGAGCGTTACGGTCGGCCGCTCGGCGGAGATCAACGGCGAAATCGTCGCCGACGAGATCCGCACCCTGGGCAGAGTGAACGGGCGCATCCGCGGCCGTGACGTCACCCTGCTGGAGTCGGCCC
>JANQIU010000230.1 GCA_028281985.1 Alphaproteobacteria bacterium
GAAGGCGGCATAGTGCTCCGGCCCGGTCGGCGCGGGCTGCGCCGCGTCCGGCCCAACCCCGGTGTCCGTATCCGCAGCCGGTTCGGTCGCCCGCATCGTGTCTCGCCGGGGATCGTCAGGCGGCTGCGGCCGATCCACGGCCTGTGCCGGTGTTCGGTCGGCGCTCCCGGGCACCGGGTCGGCCGGATTCGCGGCCGGGCTGTCAGGCATCGTCACCACCCCTTTGTTCGTTGAGCATCTGCGCGTAGGCATCCGGCGCCGTTTCATGCACCCGGTGCAGCACCTTCAGGCCGATATCCCGGCGCCCTTCCTGGAAGGCGGTCGCCGCCGGGTCGCCGCTGAAGCTGGTGCGGTAGATCCCGGCCTCCTGCAGCAGCCACCAGGCCAGCCGGCGGCCGCGCCGGTCCGACAACAGCCATTGGAACGCCGCCTTCAGCCGAACCGCCTCGCTCTGGGCACGGCTCCGCCCCCGGTCGACGGCATGGCCGTCACCGGTATCCGGTTCATCCTGGGTCATCAGAGTTGGCCGGTAATCGCCGTGAGCAGGTTCGGGTCCGCCGTCTTGGCCTCGGACAGCAGCTTGGCCGCTTCCGCCCCCTGCCCGATCGTCTGCAGCCCCTGTTGCGTCTGTTGCTGCTGGGCCCTGGCCTGTCGCATGCGATCCACATCATCGGCCGATCGAACGACTGTTGGCGGAACACCGATCAAACCAGCGTATTCATCGATCACCCGGTCGCCGTCGATCTTGTCGAGCACGCTGGGATCGGCTGCCGCCAGCGTGCCGCTCAGCCCCAGCATCCGTTCGATGCCGACGATCGCGTCCACCCGCTGGTCACGGGCCAGCATGCTGGACAGTTCGATGGTCAGGGTGTCGCCCTCGATCTCCGGCGGCGCCGGCGGCAGGATACCGGCCTCGGCCATGGCTTCGAATGTCAGGTCCAAGAGCGGGTTCAGCAGCTCGTCCTGCAGCCGTTCCAGCACCGGCCCCAGGGCCAGCATCTTCTCCGCCCGCCGCTCCTCGATCTCGGTGGCCGTGATCTGGCGCCGGTCGGACTGGGCCAGCATCAGAAACAGGTCGGCATAGAAGGCCTGCCGGATCCGTGCCTGGACTTCGGCAATGTCCTGCGCCATCTCGCCCAGCCGCGGCTGCACCTGATAGGCTGGCCGGAACCCGGCACCCTGTCCCAGCTCGTCCACATAGGTCAGGCCCCCCGGCAGCAGATTGGCGTGCCCCGACTGCAGGGTCGGCGGGGCCACCATGGGCGGGTTGACCAGCTTGTCGATCGCCTGGGCCTTGCGCCGCTGCTCCAGTTGAAGCTGCTTGACGTCGGGCAGCGCATCCATGCCCGGCGATCGGCCGTAGACATCGTAGCCGGTGACGTGCCAGCGGGGCGCCGCGGCGGGGAATTGGTCGAAGCCGGACTCGCGCAACAGCTTGTCGCCGTCGCCGCCCTTCTCCCAATAGACCGAGCGATACGGTTTGTTGCGGCTGTCGATCTTGTCCGGGTCGCGGTCGCGGCGCGGCTCGACCGCGTGGCAGACGTCGACCCATTGATCGTAGGCCCCGCGGTCGTACAGGTTCCGCACCGTCGTCGAGGCGGCCTCCAGGCCGAACGCCTCGACGACCTGACCGACGGTCATCGACATGTCGCGGTAGAGCGTGTCGATGGCCAGCCGCGCCCCATTGGCCAGGTAGTAGGACCCGGCCGGCAGCGCATAGGCCCGGACAATGTCTTCATCGTCCGGTATCACCACCAGCGCGGCGGTGCCGAACACGCCCAGGTCTTCGTAGGCCGTATGCAGCGCGTTGTAGAGATTGCCGGCGGCCAGCACTTCGCGCATCCGGCGCTCGACCTCGAACAGCCACGCCTTGACCGGACCGAACTCCATCAGCCCCGGGTCGCGGGTCACGAACCGGAACCAGGGACGGGACGGGCTGGTGATGCCGGACATCATGCCCGACGCCAGCGTCCTGACGGCCAGCGTGGCGGTGCCGTCGACGATGCGGGTGTTGATCGCCTTGCCGCGATTGCGTTCGGTCGTCAGGAACCGGGCCCGGCGCGGCAGGATGAACTCGGCCAGATCACGCCAGTGCGGCTCCCAGTCGCTGCGCTCGGTCTGCAGCGCGCCGAGCCGCTGTTCAAGGCGCTGGCGAAGAGGTTTCGTCTCCACTTACTGCCCCAACAGCGTCTTGTTGGTCGTCGGCGCCGGCGTGCCCAGCCCGCCGGGCCCGGTCAGGATGGTCGATCGGGCGCCGAACGCGGCGCGGCGCCGCCTGCGCTCGTCATTGCGCGCGTCACGGGACTGCTGCGATTCCGCCGGCGTTGCCGCCTGCGGTGGCGGCGGCGGGGGTGGGGGCGGCGGGGGCGGATCGGGAACATCGGGGCCGCCGCCTGTCAGAGCCCTGAAAACGCTCTTGAACTTACCCATGACCAACCACCCTCCAATCATGTCTTGGCGATAAGCGACGCAATGTCGGCCCTGCAGGTGCAAAGCCGAACTTGCCAAGCAGGTTGATGAACGCGCCGTCCTGCCCGATACCGGCCGTCGCCGTCGCCCAGGCGTCTACGCAGGCCCGCCCATCGAACCAGTCGACACACGCCGCGGTCAGCGTTCGCCCCGCATCGCTGCCGCGCGCTTCGGGGCGGATGTAGAACTTGACCAGGTAGCCAACCGGCTCGGCCGTGAAGTGATCATCCGTCGCGACGATCGCGAAACCGGCCAGCCCGCTGTCGCCCTCAATCACCAGCACATCGGCGCTCGGTTCCACCATATGAAGCCAGAAGGCCTGTTCGGCCCTGGACGGGTCGAACCGGTAACCCAGCGCCGACTCCGCCACGAAGGTCTCGGCAATGGCCAATAGAACCGGCAGGTCTTCCGGCATCGCGGTACGATAGTGATGGGGCATCACAGTCCCTCGAACGGGTCGTAGTCGCCGCGCGCCATGGGGCCGCGATCGGCCGCCGCATCCCGGTCCAGCGGGCGGATGCCCACCGGATAGGCGAAGGTCAGGGCCAGCGCGTCCGCCAGATCCGGCGATGCGAGACCGCGCTTCTTCATGTCTTCCTTCTTCTCAAGCTGGATGCGGTCACTGGCGTCGTAGCCGTACTCGACCCCGGTCAGGTCGGCTTCCAGCGCGTCGTCATCCGGGATCGCACCACCGGCCCGCAGCCAGGCCCGCATCGCCCCCCACATCTCCGCACGCTTGTTGGCATAGCGTTCGCCGGCGGCGTCCACCGCATTCAACGCCCCCCGATCGGCCTTGGCGCCGAACTGGATCCCGGTGACCGGAAACCGCAGTTGGCGAAGCCGATCGACGACACCGCCCCCGACCCCGCCGGCGTCGACGAAGACCGCGTCCGGCCGCAAGGTGCGGATCATCTCCGCAACCCGGCCTGCCAGTTCCATGGTGTCGACCTCTCGCAGTCGGACCCAGGACACCGTGCGCGCATCACGCCCTCGCCGTGCCGCGATCACCGATTGGTCGTCGCCGAAACGGGCCACATCGACCCCCAGGACCAGCGGGTCGCCGATCGTCGGGGCCGGAACGGTCCGCCGGGCGATGGCGACGACATCACTGGCCACGAACTGCAGGCTGGATGCGCGCGGAAACGCGCCGCGCACCCGGACCCGGACGAAGTCGCTGTCCTCGCCGTAATCCTCGACCCATTGCGCGAACAGATCCTTGTTCGTGCCCTCGACCGTGCGACTGTCGATCTGGCGGGTCTGCCAGCGGTGGCGCAGCCGGCCGAAGCATTCCCGAAACCGGCCGGTGTTGCGGGTCGGGTTGCCGAACACCAGCCAGAATGGTTCGCCGTCGGTCAGCCCACCTTCGGCCACCTCCCAGATGGCGTCCGGCACCGCAGAGGCTTCGTCGAAGATGTAGACCGGACTGGAATGGGCTGCGTGCAGGCCGGCGAAGGCCTCGGAGTTCTCGACCCGGCAGGTCAGCGCGTCGAAGCGCCAGGTTTCCGGCGCGTGCTTTGCGAAGATCGCCAGGTTCCCGCGGGATGCCGTGTAGCCCAGGGCCGGGCCGGTGGCGCACAGGCGCCGCCATTTCGCCAGCTCCGCCCATGTCTTGGTCTTGAGCTGCTCAGAGGTATTGGCCGTTACCGCTCCCTTGCAATGCGGCCGGGTCGATATCAGCCACAGGACCAGCCACGCGGTCAGCGCGGACTTGCCGATCCCGTGTCCGGACGCCGTCGCCATCTGGATCGGCGCCGCTGGCGTGATGCCGTCAAACGCCCGCTCGCGGACCGCCTGACCGACATCGGTCAGGAACCGCGTTTGCCATGCCCTTGGTCCTTCATGCGCGGCCAGGACCGACTGCGCTTTTCCCCATGGGAATTGTGTCCGCACAAATCCAAGGGGATCGTCCCGGTACGCCAGCACGTCGTCCAGGCGCCGCTCCCCATCAGATGGTGTAGACGGCATGCGGCACCCGACGCATCGCCATGGGCAATCGGGTTCGATCGCCGCCCCCGCTGGGTCGCCGTCCGATCGGGAGCATTGGTTGACTCCTGGTTTTCTTGGATTACCGCGAGATCAACCTGCACTCAGATGATCGCATCTGAGTGCAGGTTGATCTGGGGCCGACCGTCGATCCGGCCGGACGTATGCGATGATGAGGAATAAATACCTATTCTTCCCCGCCATGTCAACGGTGTTTTTTGGCTTCTCCTGCCCGACCGAAACCGGGCCGCCGCGCTTTCATCCCCAACCCTGAAGAACCGCGTACAACTCCAGTGCTTCGATCAGATGGCCAAGCGCTGTCCCGTTACGGCGGCGTGTGCGGCGATCCTGTTGATGGCAGCTCTCGCCATGCACCAGGATCTGCAGAACATCCGAAACGTTGATCCCGGTTTCCCCGGCCCGTTCGCACCAGTGGCGATACCGCTGGACCAGGACCGCCTGACGGTCGGCTTTCGCCTCGTCGGGACGGGACGCCCCTCGTCCCAGGCGCTGAAACGGCTGGGTGCGGATGCCGACCTCGCCGGAGATGAGCGCCACGGCAGCACCGATCGCTTCCGCCGACGATTCCTGGCGCGGCGACATGGCCTCCCACATACGTGCGTCCGATTTCCGGCGCCGGCCCTGCTGCCGCGTCCGCGTCCGATCGATCTGCAGCATCACCGCTTCGGTCGGCGAGTGCTGCTCCTGCCAGTCGGCCGGCTCCCGGTCTCCGATACCGGGACAGACGGACGGCCTCGTACGGACGAGCTTCGGCTTGCCCATCATTCCATCTCCAGGCTTTACGGGGGGTCGACACCAACACGCCTGCCGCCGGCCAAACCGGCCGCCGGATCAGACCCATCGTGTCGGGACGATCAGCGCTCCCGGAAGCGTCTTCGACAAAGCGGATTCCGGGCGCTGTTCACTTTTTGTTTGCATCGATTGGCCGTCGGAGTCAACCGGCGACAGCTATCTCAGGTGGTCCAAAAGGGGTGCGGGAAACGGACTCCACAGGCTCGTCCGGATCCCCGCACCGGCCAGGCCGCGGCGCACCCATTCGTTACAGGTGG
Source organism: Alphaproteobacteria bacterium (assembly GCA_028281985.1). Taxonomy (GTDB): domain Bacteria; phylum Pseudomonadota; class Alphaproteobacteria; order DSM-16000; family Inquilinaceae; genus JANQIU01. The sequence continues at coordinate 5,523 of JANQIU010000230.1, forward strand.
CAAACAGCGTGTATCGCCCCTCCGCCTCGAAGAAGGCATCGGTGCCCAGATAGCTGTATCCGGGGATGGGCATCGGGTTGCCGTCGGCATCGACCGCCATCGTGTCCAGAATATGCGCAACCAACTGACGGTAGGCTTCCTCCGAGACGCGGAAGCGCACCACCCGATCGCCTTCCCCCAAACCCCACACATAGGTGACATGCAGGGCCGACCCGCCGACGCCGATGATCGCCTCCACGCCGGTCATCAGGTCGAAGTCGTCCCAGGTCGGCGTGTTCAGGTAGAATTCGCGACTGCCCCAGCCAAACATGACCATCGGCGCATCCGACCGCCCGATCGGGAAGTGCTCGGCCGGAAACGTCTCCGACCAATCGATGTCCAGCACCCGGCCAGGCAACACCAGGCTGGCATGGATCCCGTTGGAGACGACGGCGACTTCCACCCCGTCGGCATCGGGTTGGAAGTCGCGGTTGATCGGCACATGGGCCAGCCCGAAGGCGGTCCCGAAATACCCGCCCGTCAGGACAACGATGCTGGCGGTCAGCCAGAGCAAAACCCTCAGGAGCTTACGCATGGTCGGACGCGCGGCTGCGGGGGTTCCGGCACCCGGGTGGCACCGTCTCGCACTTTTAGGAAGACACGGATTAGTGGCTTTCCCGAGGCACGGCTGCGCCCCGGCATCCGACCAGGAAGTCCAGATCGCAGCCGCGGTCGGCCTGCAACACGTGATCGACATAGAGGCGCTGGTATCCGCCGGATGGCGGCGGCGGCGGCGACCAGTCTGCCTTGCGGTTCGCGAGCTCGGTGTCGCCGACGTCCAGGTGCAGGCGTCTGGCGGCGACGTCGAGGCTGATCCGGTCGCCGTCCCGCACCAGGGCCAGCGGCCCGCCGATCGCCGCCTCCGGCACCGCATGCAGGACGACGGTGCCGAAAGCGGTGCCGCTCATTCTGGCATCGGACACCCGCACCATATCGCGAACGCCCGCTTCCAGCAGGCGGCGCGGCAACCCCATGTTGCCCACCTCGGCCATGCCCGGATAGCCGACCGGACCGGCGCCTTTCAGCACCATCACGCAGGTCGGATCGATATCCAGCGCCGGGTCGTCGATCCGCGCCCGATAATCCTCGATGCTTTCGAAGACGACGGCGCGCCCGGTGTGGTGCATCAGTTCCGGACTCGCGGCCGACGGCTTCAGCACCGCGCCCCCGGGCGCCAGATTACCGCGCAGCACCGCGATCCCGCCCTCCGCGGTCAGCGGGTTGTCCGGATCGCGGATCACCTCGTCATCAAAACAGGCCGCATCCGACAGTGTTTCCTCCAAGGTCAGGCCACTGACCGTCAGGGCATCGAGGTGCAACCGGTCCGCCAGCTTGCTCATCACCGCCGGCAGCCCCCCGGCGTAGCAGAATTCCTCCATCAGGAAGCGGCCCGAGGGCATCAGGTCGACGATGCAGGGCGTGCCCCGACCCAGCCGGTCCCAATCATCCAGCGTCAGGTCCACGCCGATCCGGCCGGCAATGGCCAAGAGATGCACGACGGCATTGGTCGATCCGCCGATGGCCCCGTTCAGGCGAATGGCATTCTCGAACGCCCGACGGTCCAGCACGGCAGACAGCCGCAGGTCGCTGCGCACCATCTCGACCGCGCGGCGGCCGGTCATCCGGGCCAGGCGGTTCCGCCGGGCGTCGGCCGCCGGCCAGGCCGCATTGGTGGGCAGCGTGACACCCAGCGCTTCGGCCATGCAGGCCATGGTCGAGGCCGTGCCCATGGTCATGCAGTGGCCAATCGACCGCGACATGCCGCTTTCCGCGTCGAGGAACTGGGACAATGGGATCGCACCGGCCCGCACGTCTTCCGACAGGGCCCACACGTCGGTCCCCGACCCCAGGGTGCGGCCACGATAGCGGCCGTTCAGCATCGGCCCGCCGGAAATCAGGATCGTCGGCAGATCGCAGCTCGCGGCCCCCATCAGCAGCGATGGCGTGGTCTTGTCACAGCCCGCCATCAGCACGACCCCGTCGATCGGGTTGCCGCGGATCGCCTCCTCCACATCCATTGCCGCCAGATTGCGGAACAGCATCGCCGTCGGCCG
>JANQIU010000245.1 GCA_028281985.1 Alphaproteobacteria bacterium
GGCTCACCCCGCCCCGTCGGCGAGAAATGCCGTCACCGATTGCAGGAAGGCGTCGCGGCCCCGCTCCGGCCGGTCGAGATGCACGAAATGCGTGGCCGCGGGGATTTCGACCGTGCTGGCGGACCCGACCGCCCGGGCCGCCAGATGCGCCTCCAGCAGGTCGACGTCCTGGGGGCGGGACCAGAAATCGTTCTCCGAGCGGATGATCAGGACATCGGCGGTGATCAGCCGCGCGTCCCACAGGGCGGCACCGCTCGCCAGCAGGAAACTGTCGGCAAGGGCGCCCGATGGGGCGCGGAAGCTGGCCGGCTGCCGGTCGGTGCTGGTCGGATCGCTGGCCAGGGCGGCGGCGATATAGGCTTCCGCCACGGCAGGATCGCGCCAGGTCGCCTTGTCGTCGACAGGGATCGATCGGTCCCAGCCGGGCAACAGGCTGTCGGCCGCGTTCAGCCGGTAGTTGCGGAACCGGTCGATATCGAACCGGTCGGGATCGTCCGGGGCGGACAGGCGGGACCCGCGGCCGATGGCCGGATGGTCGGGCGTGTATCCATAGAGCGTGTTGTAGAGAACCAGCCGGGACACCGTTTCCGGATACAGGGTCGCGAACTGGCCGGCCCAGTGGCCGCCGGTCGCCCAGCCGAGAAGGAACACGCGGTCCGCGCCGGTTCGTTCGCGTACGACGTTGACCGCGGCGCCGAGGTCGCGCACCGCGGCGCCGGATCGGACCAGCGGCGGCGCGGCGACAGGGGCCTCGTCCATCGCTGCGGGCCGGGTGGAGGCGCCATAGCCGCGCAGATCGACGATGTAGACGGCGAACCCGCGCGCGGCCAGATCGACCGCCAGGCTGCCGCCCGGCACGTTCAGATCGAAAGAGGCAACGCCCGGCACGCGGGCGCCGTGGATCAGGATCAACGGGTCTCCGACCGGATCGCGACCCGGGGCAATGACCTCGCGGATGGCGATGTCGATGCCGGGATCCGACAGCGCCGTGAAGGATGTTCGCTGAACCTCGGCCGCGGCGCCGGTCGACAGCCCCGCCGCAAGGGCGGTGGCAAGGCATGCTGATCGCATTCTCTGCATCTCCCCGATGAGCTCTTCTGGCCGGGAGATGGGAAGGCATTCGATCCAGAGAAAATACCGATTTGGAAGCAAGTGATATGCTATTCCTATCGTATGACCGCTCTCGATCACCGTGCCTTGCGGCAGGTCTTGGCGATTGCCGATGCCGGTACCCTGCGGGCTGCGGCCCGAATCTTGAACGTGAGCCAGCCCCCGCTGACCGCCGCCCTCAGGCAGTTGGAAGCACGGCTGGGGGTGGCGCTTTTCGATCGCAGCGTCCGCGGAATGGTCCCGACCCCGGCGGGGGCCGCGCTGGTGGCGGAGGCCCGGGTCATCCTCGGCCGATTGCAGCGGGCCGAGGCCCGGGTCCGCGCCGCCGGTGGCCGGTCCCGCCCGATCCGGATCGGCTTCGTCTCCGCGGCGCTGAACGGGCCTTTGCCGGCGTTGCTGAACGGGCTTCGCGCCGAGGGTGAACCGACGCCGCAGCTGATGGAGATGTCGACGCCGGAGCAGATCGATGCCCTGGGCGTCGGGCGCATCGACGCGGGCCTGCTGCATCCCCCGGTGCCGGCCCTGCCCGATTTCGACAGTGTTTCGCTGGGGCGCGATCCGTTCTGGGTGGCGTTGCCGGCCGATCATCCTCTGGCAGGGCGGGAGGCGCTGCGGTTTGCGGAGATCGCCGATCAGCCGTTCGTCCTGTTTCCGGAAGCCCAGGGACCGGTGCTGTACGATCGGATCCGGACTCTGGCGGCAGCAGCGGGCCATCCGTTGACGGTGGCCGCGGAGGCCAGACGGGTGCACAGCCAACTCGCCATCGTTGCCGGCGGCGTCGGCATCGCCCTGGTGACCCGGTCGACCGCCCGGACCCTATCCTTCACTGGGGTCGCGACGGTCCCCCTGCTTGCCGAAGGGGCCGGCCTTTACCTGGCGCTTCATCTGATGGCGGACAGCAGGCTTATGGGTCGGCTGGCGGCATTCACCCAACCGTCGTCCTGACCGGCGCCCATCCATGACACGGGGGCGGGCGTGGTGCATTTTGCCCGGCATGCTGCAACTGCGTTCCAACCCTCCCGACAGATCGCTCCGCATCGCCCCGCCGGCCGATGCCGCGGCGCGACAGATTGCTTTGCGGGCGAAGGTATCGGGCGCGGGCGCGGGCCTTGCCCTGCTTGCCCTGGCGGGCGGGGCGCATGCTCAGATCATCGACTGGGATCTGGGGTTCTCGGTGGACGGCAGTTACGACGATAACCTGCTTCGGCTTTCCGACTCGGAAGACCCCGATCCCGACGAATCGCGGGCCGATTTCATTCACGAATACGGTCTCGGTGGCGAGATCGGGCTGAATGTGAGCCGGCAGCGGCTGTTCCTGTCCGGCGGCGCGACAATCCGTCGCCATGTGAACAACACCCAGCTGAACACGACGCCGTTCGCCTTCAACGGCGGTTGGGAGTGGCGGGTCTATCGGTGCGAAGGCGAGTTGACCGGCCTGCTGCGGGAGGTGACGTCGGAAATCGACCAGTTGGACGACACCGAACTGAATACCGAGCGGACCGTCGCCGTGCAGCAGACGGCCACCTGCCCGTTGGGCTCGGAATTCAGCGTCGGGCTGAACTCCTCCTACCTGGAGACGACCAACTCGCTGGAGACGGAGGACAACGACGACCGGCAGCGGTTCTCCATCGACGGCTTTCTCGGCTACGAGGTGGCCGACCTGATGTCGGTGGAGATCGGCACGTCGTACCAGTCGACCGAGTTCC
>JANQIU010000103.1 GCA_028281985.1 Alphaproteobacteria bacterium
TAGTGCGACGGGTCGTAGAGCATGCAGGCCCGCGCATGGTTGCCCGTGCGCTCCAGGAACATCTCGTAGGTCACGCCGTCATGCAGGTCTTCGCCCGGGTGGATCTCGTAGCATACATCCACGCCGCAGTCCTCGGCATGGTCCAGGATCGGGCGCCAGCGCCGCGCCAGTTCGTCAAAACCGGTATCGACCAGACCCGCCGGCCGCTGCGGCCAGGGGTAGAGGAACGGCCAGACCAGCGCGCCGGAGAAGGTGGCATGCGCGCCGATGCCCATGTTCTTCGACGCGGTAAGCGCCTTTCTGACCTGATCGACCGCCCAGGCCTGCCGGGCCGCCGGATTGCCGCGTACTTCCGGCGCGGCGAAGCCGTCGAAGGCGTCGTCATAGGCCGGGTGAACGGCGACGAGCTGCCCCTGGAGGTGGGTCGACAGCTCGGTCACCTCGACGCCATTCGCCTGGGCGGTGCCCTTGAACGTGTCGCAGTAGTCCCGGCTCTCCGCCGCCTTGTCGAGATCGATCAGCCTGGCATCCCAACTGGGCACCTGGACGCCGACATAGCCGGCATCGGCAGCCCATTTCGTAATGCTGTCCCAGGAGTTGAAAGGCGCGTCATCGCCGGCGAACTGTGCCAAGAACAGGGCCGGTCCCTTGATGGTCTTCATGTGATTCCTTCCGGGTTGGCGTCATCGGTGCCTGTTGACCAGGGTCTTGCGTCACCGGTGTCGGGCCGGGCCATCATGGACCCGGCGGTTCCGACATCGGATTTGGGGGATGCGTCATGATCCATCTGCTTGCTCAAGGCAGGTTGTCGCGGATGAAGATGTCGATGCGGATCTTTTCCTGGGCGGCGATCACGTCATCGCCGGCAAGGCTTGCGCTGAGGACGCGCAGCGCACTTCGCGCCTCGTGGCCGCAATCCTGGCTGATCAACGCATCGGCCACGCCGCTGACGAGATCGGCCCGGGAGTAGGGCGTGAGTTCGTGGGCGACGTAGACGACCTCGGTTGCGCGCTGCGACGTCACCAGGGCTTCGCTGACCCCGCGATTGCCGGCGCCGATATTGTAGAGGCCGACCAGATCGGGGGTTTCCGCCAGCAGCGCGCCGACGATGTCGCGATTGATCCGATGGTCGTCGCGGCCTTCCCGCAAGGGAAGCACCGCCAGGCTGGGGAATGACTCGCGGACCACCTGCTCAAAGCCGAACTGGCGTTCGGCGTGGTCGCGCAGCGTGGCGGAACCGGCCAGCAGCGCCACTTTGCCGGCACGCCCGCCGACGAACCGCCCCAGAAGGGCGCCGGCGGTCCGGCCGGCCGCCGTGTTGTTGATGCCGACATAGTGCACGCGTCGGGAAGACGGCGCGTCGGAGACCAGCGTGACCACGACTACGCCGGCGGCCACGACGGAATCGATCGCCTCGCGCACGGCCGGATGGTCCAGAGCCACCACGGCAAGCGCGTCGGCATTTTCCGCTACCTCGCCAATGCGCCGCGCCAGGGACAGCGGGTCGAAGACGTCGACATGGTCGATCGCCAGGCTTGCCCCCGGCGGCAGGAGCCGCTTGCCGGCTTCCTCCACCTCGCGTCCCAGCATCTGCATGAAGGTGTTGGTTCCCGACGGGAGGATGACCTGAAGGCGCTGGTTCCGCTGCAGGGCGAGATGGGCGGCGACGCTGCTTGGCTGATAGCCGAGCTGGGTTACCGCCGCACGCACCCGCCGGACCGTCTCCGGACGGACCCCGGGCCGCTCGTTGAGCACGCGGTCGACGGTGGCCGAGCTTACCCCGGCGATACGCGCCAAATCCTGACGTGTGATCCTGGCCATCACCCCACTCCGGATGGTGGTCTACCACCATCCGGAGCTAGTTGCATCACCGGCCTGATTTAAATCGATCAAGCACCTGAGGCATTCACACCATGATGCCGCAGTTGCCCGATGATCCGGGGCCGGCAGACGTGGCCGGTCAGCCTGCCGGTTCCAGGCGGATCAGGCTGCCGGACGGCGCATCGGTCAGCACATAAAGCAGCCCATCCGGCCCCTGGCGGACGTCGCGCACGCGGTCGCCGACCGGGATCGTTCGTTCCTCGACCACCTGCCCGGCCTCGTCGACGGCGATGTGGCGGATCTCGCCGGGCACCAGGCTGCCGGAGAACAGATCCCCGCGCCAATCGGCGAACGGCTCGCCGCTGTAGACCACCAGGCCGGAGGGGGCCTGCGTGTCCATCCAAACCAGGGCCGGGTCGATCATCCCGGGCAGGCTGGTATAGGGCGAGATCGTCGTCGCGCCGCGGTAGTCCCGGCTGAAGGTGACCGAAGGCCAGCCGTAGTTGCCGCCGGGCTGAACGAGGTTCAACTCGTCACCCTGCAAGGCGCCGTGCTCGTTGACCCAGACCCGTTGCGACGCGGGATCGACGGCCATGCCCTGCACATTGCGGTGGCCGTAGCTCCAGATCTCGGGCGCGGCCCCGGCGACATTCACGAAGGGGTTGTCTTCCGGGATCGAGCCGTCGTCGTTGATGCGCACGATCTTGCCCAGATGGCTCGACAGGTCCTGGGCCAGAAGGCGGATCAGCCCGCCCTGCAACTCGACCGGCGGATTGCCGCCGTCGCCGATGCTGACCAGCAGCGTCCCGTCCGGCAGCCAGGCCAGGCGGGCGCCGAAATGCTGGCCGCCCGGCTTCTCGTCGGACACTTCGAAGATCACCTCCACGTCGCTGAGCGCGGCGCCGTCGAACACCGCGCGGGCGACCCGGGTGTGATTGGCCGCCTCGGTGCCGTGGGCATAGGTCAGGTAGATCAGGCGGTTGTCGTCGAAGTCGGGATGCACGGCGACGTCCAGCAGGCCGCCCTGGCCGGAGGCGAAGACCTCCGGTACGCCGGTCACCGGCGCGTCCTCCAGCACGCCGTCGCGCACGACGCGCAGCCGGCCGGGACGTTCGGTGATCAGCGCCGATCCGTCGGGCAGCCAGGCCAGGCCCCACGGATGCTCCAGGCCGTCAACAACGGTCGTCTGCTGCACCCCCGTGGTCTCGTCGACACCGCGATGGGAAATGACGATGCCGTCCTGGGCTACTGCCGGGGCGGCGGCAACGCCCAGGCCAAGGCTGGCCACAGCCGCTGCGGCACACGTCCGAAACTGGATGAACATGCGATCCCCCTCGTATGCCACGGGATGCACCCGGGCCTTGCGGATGGGCCCG
>JANQIU010000283.1 GCA_028281985.1 Alphaproteobacteria bacterium
TCGGACTGCGAACCATCGACCTCGTCACCGATGCCGACGATGCCGGCGCCCGCTTCGCGTTCCGGGTCAACGGACGCGAGGTGTTCTGCCGCGGCGCCAACTGGATCCCGGCGGACGCGCTGCCCGGCCGCATCACCCGGGAGAAGACGGCCGACCTGCTGCGCTCGGCCGTCGATGCCCACATGAACATGATCCGCGTCTGGGGCGGCGGCCAATACGAGCCGGACTGGTTCTACGACCTGTGCGACGAGCTGGGGCTGCTGGTCTGGCAGGACTGCATGTTCGCCTGCAACCTGTACCCCTCCACACCGGAATTCCTGGGCGAGGTGCGGGCCGAGATGCGGGAACAGGCGCGGCGGCTCGACTGGCGGGCTTGTCTGGCAGTGTGGTGCGGCGACAACGAGCTGATCGGGGCGCTCACCTGGTTTCCCGAACCGCTGGCCGACCGCGACCGGTATCTGGTCGCCTACGACCGGCTGAACCGCACCATCGAAGACGCGCTGAAGTCCGTCGCCCCTGAAGCCCGCTGGTGGCCGTCCAGCCCCTCGCCGGGCTACATGCACTTCGGCGACGCCTGGCACCAGGATGGATCGGGCGACATGCATTTCTGGAGCGTGTGGCACGAGGGCGAGGATTTCGCCCACTACCGGTCGGTGCGGCCGCGTTTCTGTTCGGAGTTCGGCTTCCAGTCCTACCCGTCGATGAATGTCGTTCGCCGCTTTGCCGGACCGGAGGACATGAACATCGCGTCCCCGGTGATGGAATCACACCAGAAGAACCAGGGCGGCAATGCCCGCATCGCCGAAACCATGTTCCGGTACTTCCGCTTTCCCGAAGGCTTCGACAACTTCGTCTATCTGAGCCAGATCCAGCAGGGGTTGGCCATCCGCACTGCCGTGGAAGGTTGGCGGGCGCTGAAGCCGCACTGCATGGGCACCCTGATCTGGCAGCTCAACGACACCTGGCCGGTCGCCTCCTGGTCCAGCCTGGACTACGGCGGCGGGTGGAAGGCGCTGCATTACATGGCGCGCCGCTTCTATCGGCCGGTCCTGGTGGCGGCCGTGCCGACGGCCGACAATGCTTCGATCAACCTGGTCGCCGTGAACGATCTGGATACGGCGACAAAGGTTGCCGTCGTCGTCGAGGCCGTCACCGTTGGCGGGCAGAGCCTCTGGCAGCGGTCTGCCGAGGCCCGCGTCGGCAGCGATGCCGCAGTGACCGTCACGACCGTATCGGCCGGGGACATTCCCGCCGACGCCATCCTGATCTGGCGCTGGATCGGGCCGGACGGGGAGACCTGCACCGAACACCTCGCGCCGCGGGCCTACAAGCCCTTGTCGCTGGTCGACCCCGAACTGAATGCGACAGCGACGGTTACCGCGGACGGGATCGAAGTGGCGCTGACATCCCTGGCATTGGCGCTCTACGTGACGGTGGAAGCGGATCGACCGGGGCGGTTCTGCAACAATGCCGTGGACCTGATGCCCGGCCGGGCCGTCCGGCTGCGCTTCATGCCGGCTGACGACGGCCCGCCGCCGATGTTCACCATCCGGCATCTGCAATCCAGCCTGACACCGGGTGCCGCCCTGTCGCTGACAGCGGCGGACTGACCGGTACCGGTCGGGCGACGGGATCCCCCGGTATCATCAAACCCGGATGGACATTGACAGGCCGCTGCGCGTCGGCGCGACCCGTCGCCTCAGTCGCCGGGCGGCGGCTGGCGCGATCCTGGCATAGGGATGCAAGCTGGCAATCTATCATCGCGCCGGAACTGGCCTGCCGTCCGGGCCTTCCGGCATCCCCGGGACCCGTCCGATCGCGCCAGACCGGATGGGATTGCGCCATGGGCAGCCGGGCATTAACCATCTCAACCCACCTTAGCGTACCGGGGCGTGCGGAATCCGGCTCCACCCTCTACCATCCTTAGCGTGCACCCTCTCTGGAATTCTGTATCCGTTCTCTGGACTTGACCGAGGAAGAAGAACCATGGCGTCCTTCCCAGTGCGCTATCTGCAGGTCACCATCAATCTGCCCAACAATGCTCAGCTCAATCAAATGTTCGCACAGTATATGCGCGAGCTCTTGCCGACATTTGAGGAAAAGCCCTGGCCAGGATGGACGCTCTTCATGTCAGCAACCCGAAAGCCCGGACAAGATCCGTCCAGCGAAGGTGATACGCCTGACCTGCAACAATATCTGCATATCTGGCGGGTGCGCGATTTCAACTCTCTTCCCTACATTATGGAGTACTTCGACGACGATGTCGTCTACCGCAACCTCGACAACATGGTCTTGCGGGAAGTACAGGATTTCGTCGGGGCGTTACAATACAATCCGCAATCGACGAATCCGGCGTTCGAACTGCCCAAAGGCACCAAGTACTATTTGCACGTCACCTTCGACGTCGTGGCCGACTCCGAAGCGCTCTCACAGTTCGAGAGCTTCATGATCGACACGATCGCCGACCCGAACAGCCCGATGACCAAGCAGTACGGGTTCACCTTCGTGCAGGGTTCCTACGCCCAGACCGGGCTGCTGCGCCGGTACTTCCATGTCTGGGCGACCCCCTCGTCGCTACCGCCGGCGAAAGAGGCCGTAACCTGGATGGCCCAGCAAACGGCCATGAAGAACGCCATGAATCCCTCTATTGAGGACAATCCGCGGTGGGCGCTGTGGGAGCCCATTGACTATCTCGCAATGGGGTAACTGCCCGGGATGACCGGTTCCGCGCCCGATGCCATCGGTCCTTATCGAATCAATGGTGTGCTTGGTCAGGGTGCCATGGGCATCGTGTACGCTGGCACCCATACCGGCACAGGCGCCACGGCGGCGATCAAGACCGTCTATGAGCACGAGGCGTCGCGGTTTCTTCAGATCCGCCGGGAGATCCGCGCACTCGCACGCCTGGATCATCCGGGCGTCGTGCGGATTCTCGACTATGGCGCGACCGGCGGTCTGCCGTGGTACGCGATGGAGCGACTGGAGGGCACGACCCTCAGGGACGTCTTCCAAAGACTGTGGCACGGCAGCAGGGCGTCGGCGGGTTCGTGGCCCGGCGAGGCGACCGAGGATACCGAAGCGACCGAAGCGACGCGGCTGCATCCCCATCGCGACGAGGACTCCACGGCGCTGGTCGTCCCGCCCGGGAGCGCCCCCGGGCCCGCGCGCAGAACACCCGCCGAGACCGGCACCGAAAGCCCGCCCACCATCTACCCCGGGGCCGTCGCCGCCGGCGGGCGCATGCTCGAAGGGCTGTCGATTCTGCGGGGCATCTGCGAGACACTGGCCTTCCTGCACGGCGAAGGGGTGGTCCACCGGGACCTGAAGCCCGGCAACATCTTCATCCGCCAATCCGGTGAACCCGTGCTGGTGGACTTTGGCCTTGCCGAGGAAGCGGGCGGTGCGACGGGCCGGGAGCAGATACAAGCCTCGCAAAAGGTTGGCGGATCTCCCTCCTACATGTCGCCGGAGCAGATCCGCGGTGAGGCGCTGGACGCGCGCAGCGACCTCTACTCCTTCGGCTGCATCCTGTATCAGTTCATCACCGGACAGGCGCCGTTCGCCGGGAACCAGACGCAGACCATCAACGGTCACCTGAAACGGCCGCCCATCATCCCATCGAGCCTGGTCGCGGATGTTCCGGCGGGACTGGATCAGCTCGTGACCTCGCTGCTCGCCAAGGATCAGGCGGACCGCCTGGGCTATGCCGAAACCGTGGCCAATGCCCTGGCTGATTTCGGCGCCGCGCGGCCCGACTGGTCGGCCCGGCCGGCAGCGCCGAAGCCCTACCTTTACCGGTCGTCCTTCGTGGGCCGGCGCGACGCGCTGTCGGTCCTGGAGCGGCGCGTCGGGGAGGCCAACAACGGCGACGGGCACCTGGTCCTGGTTGCCGGCGAGAGCGGTGCCGGAAAGACCCGCCTGGCCCTGGAGACCGGGAGCCGGGCACGGCGCTTGGGGCTTGAGGTGATCACCGGGGAATGCACCCCCTTGGGTGAGAGCGGCGCCGATGCATCCTATGGGACTGGCGCGCCGCTGCATCCGTTCCGGCCACTGATCGACGCCATGGCCGACCGCTGCGTTGAGGGCGGGCCGGAGGAGCAGACAAGGCTGTTCGGCGACCACACCGCGATCCTCACGGCCTACTTTCCCGGCCTGAAGACCCTTCCGGGGGTGGCGTCGCTGCCCGCGCCACCGCCACTGCCCAGCGCGGCCGCCAGGGACCGGGTTTTCCGGGCGCTGGCCGCCAGCCTGACCGCGTATCTTGACGACCGGGCCGTGCTGCTGGTCGTCGACGACCTGCAATGGGCCGACGACCTGTCGATGGGCTTCATCAGGCACTTGCTCGAGGAGGCGCTTGCCGACCTGCCGCTGCTGCTGTTCGGCGCGTTCCGATCCGAGGAACGGACAGCGGCGCTGGACGCCCTGTTCGCCGATCCCCGGACCGAGGCGCAGACCCTGGACCGCATGAAGCCGCCCGAGGTGCGCGAGATGACGCGCGGGATGCTCGCCATGCGGACGCCGCCGGAAGGCTTCGTTTCCTTCCTGACCGATCGCGGCAACGGCAATCCTTTCTTCATCGCCGAGTACATCCGCGGTGCGGTGTCCGAGCAGATCCTGATCCGCGACCGCCTTGGCCGATGGTCGCTGCCGGCGGACGGTGCAGGCGCCGCCGCCGACTACCGGGCCTTGCCGCTGCCTGGTTCGCTCCGGCAGCTCATCGAGATGCGCCTCGGCAAGCTGCGGGCACACGAACGGCAGGTCGTCGATGCCGCCGCACTGATGGGCCGTGTCGTCGACATCCGGGTCCTGCAACGAATGGACGCCGTGTCCGACGAAGCCATGCTGGAGATCGCCGATGAGCTGGTCGCCCGGCAGATCATCGAGCCGGCGGACGGCGAGAACTACCGCTTCGTCCACGACAAGATCGGCGAGATTGCCGAAGCCGCGCTGCCCGACGAGATCCGCCGGAGTATGCATCGCCGGCTGGCGGAAGCGTTCGAGGCCGTCTATCCGGACGGAGCGGCCCGGGAAGACAGCCAGGCCGCCATTGGGCGGCATTGGGCCTTGGCCGGTCTCGCGCAAAAGGCCGTCCCGTACCTGCGGGCCGCCGCCGACCGGGCACGCCAGGTCCACTCTGTGGCGGAAGCCATCGCGCTGTACGGCGCGGCCCTGCGCGAGGTGGCGATCGCCCGTGCAGGCCAGCCAGACTCGGCGGATTGGCGGCACGAGGCCCTGACCCTGAACGAGAATCACGGGGAGGTTCTGGCGCTTCAGAACCGTCACGCCGAAGCCCGCGCGGCCTTCGACCGGGCGATGGCGGATGCGGGCAGCGACCCGGAAACCCTGGCCCGGCTGCACCGGATGCAGGGCAAGACCTATGAGATCGAGCACGATCACGACGCGGCCCTGCGCGCCTACGGACAGGCGGAGGCCGCCTTAGGCGACAGCAGCACGCTGTCCGGAGACGCGTTGAACGAATGGATCCGGGTCTTCCTCGATCGGGCCTGGGTCTACTACTGGCTGGACCGGCCCGAGAGGATCAACGCGGAGTTGGAAACCGTCCGCCCCTTCGTCGAGGACGAAGGATTGGCGTCGCACCGCTATCACTACTTCATGGCGCTGGTGAACCGGAACCATCGCCGCTTCCGCTATCGGGTCCCGGAAGAAACCCTGACCTTCGCGCGCCGGATGCTCAAGGCCGCGATCGACTCCGACGCTGCCCCGGAAATCGCTTTCGCCCACTTCATCCTGGGTTTCGCTTTGCTGTTCGCCGGCGAGCTTGAGGAGGCTGATGCGGAGCTGTTCGAGGCGTCGCAGGCCTGTCGCCGGATCGGCGACGCGGCCGGGGAAACGCGCGCCATGGCCTACCTGGCGATCCTGCGCACGCGCCAGGCCGCAGTGGATGAGGCAGCCAAGGTCGCCGATCGCTTGATGGCTATCGCCCGACAACGGCGCATGGATGACTATCTGGGCGTTGCCCAGGCCACCCAGGGCTGGGTCGCCTGGCGGAAGGGCGACCGCGATACGGCGGGACGCCTGTGCCAGGAAGCCCTGCAAACCTGGAGCCGCCTGTCGTTCCCCTATCCGTTCCAATGGACGGCCGGGCTGGTCGTCCTGGCCCTGTCGGCCGATCGCGAGCCGGATGGCGAGACGCTGGCCCTGGCGCAGCGGCTTCGCGACCCGCCACAGATCCACCTGCCGGATCCGATCCACGCAGCGCTGGAGCAGGTCTTGGCGGCGGAGACCGGCGCGGATGCGCAGGCGGCCCTGAAAACGACCATTCGACAGGCGCAGGCGCTGGGGTTCTTATAGAACGCGTAATTAATCCTCGGCTTAATGCACCAAGGATAGGAACTGGGGGAAAACCATGGTGGATCTGGTTGTCGGAGCGACGGGCATCCTTGGCGGGGAAATCTGCAAGGAGCTGATGGCCAAGGGCCGCGCGGTGCGGGCCATGGTGCGCACGACCAGCGCGCCGGAAAAAGTCGCCGCCCTGGAGGCTGCCGGTGCGCAAACGGTGGTGGGCGATCTGAAGCATCCGGCAACCCTGAACGCCGCCTGTGCCGGCGTGGATACGGTCATTTCGACGGCATCATCGACCCTGTCGCGCGCCGAAGGCGACGACATCGAAAGCGTCGACCGGCAGGGGCAACTGAACCTCGTGGCGGCGGTGAAGCAGAGCGGCGTCGGCCGCTTCGTGTTCGTCTCCTTCCCGCCGGACGAATCCGCGTTCCCCTTGCAGGATGCCAAACGGGCGGTGGAAGCCGCGATCGTCGCCAGCGGCGTGCCGTACACGATCCTGCACCCCACGCATTTCAGGGAAGTCTGGCTGAGTGCGGCGCTTGGCTTCGAACCGGAAAATGCCAAGGCGCGGGTGTTCGGCGACGGCGTCGGGGCGATCAGTTGGATTTCCCTGTTCGACGTGGCCAGGGCCGTGGTGGCCTCCGTCGGCAATGCCAAGGCGGCCAACCGCGTCATCCGCCTGGGCGGGCCGGAGGCGCTGTCGCTGGCCGAGGTGGTCGCCCGGTTCGAGAAGGCTTGCGGCAAGGATTTCGACCGCGAGGTGGTTCCGGCCGGTGATCTGGAAGGCATGCTGGCCGGCGAAGATGCGCTGACCAAGTCTTTCGCCGCCCTGATGATGATTTGCGCCCGGCACGGATGCGCCATCGACAACGCCGAGGCCCGGGACGTTCTGGGCTTCGACCCCAGCCCGATCGAAGAGTACATCAGCCAGTCGCTGAAGGCGTGATCGCAACGGCGGCAGTGGCCGCAGCGAACGGTTAGGGGGGCGCACCGTCGACCTGCCGGCGCCCGGCGAACAGGTGTTCCCGCACCAGCATCTGAAGAAAGGCATGGCGATTGGCCAGGCCCAGGGTGCGCGCGTAGGCTTCCAGATCGTCCGGAATCGGTTCGGCGAGACGCTCACTGAAGTGCCAGCGCAGAAGCGCGGCTTCGTCCTGTCCCCAATCGGCAGCCGCGGGGTTCAGCAGGTCCGCCTCGGCAAGCCGCGCTCGTTTGTCTTCCGCACGCGCGGCAAGGCCGCCATAGAGGCCGGCCACCCGCAGGGCATCGGGGATCTGGGCCAGGATCTCGTCGCGCATCAGCGTCTCGACACGGGCGACCTGCGCCTGCCTGGAAACCAGTGCGGTCAGCCCGTCCGTGCCCAGCCGCTGCACCTCCAGCCAGGCCTTGATCTCCTCCGGCGCGCGCACTCCCCGTTCGATGAAGAAGCCATGCAGCACGTCTCGGAACACGGCCCGGTCCAGCGGTGCCGGCCGCCGCTCCGCCTCGCGCAGAGCCAGTGCACGGGCAAAGGCGACCGACAGGACCCGGTGGTAGTCCGCGCCCAGCAGGCGCAGTTCTTCCAGCAGACCTTCCAGCGGCAGCTCATCGGGCAGGGCGGCGGCCACCTGGTGGCCGTCGCGGCGGAGCACCTGCTCCCAGGCATCGGTCGGCTCGAAGCGGAACCCCACCCGCTTGGGCCCCGGATCCGCCGCCAGATGCGCCGCCACTGTGTCGAGCATGGCCCTGGCGTCCGCAGCCTTCCGCTCAACCCGCCCGGTGGGCAGCCAGTTTTCCAGAGCGTCAAGGTCCGCGGCCGGCAGACCGGCGGCATGGGCATCCGCCAAAAGCACTTCGTAAGACCGGTTCGGGTAGTAGGTCTGCTTGGCCAGCCCGATCAGCGCGTCGTGAACAGCCGGCGTGACCACGCCACCGGCCAGGGCGGTCGCCAGCGTCGCACGGATGTCGACCATGGCGACCGAGGTCGCAAGGAAACCGATCTCTGCCGGCCCGTGCGCGACCGTCACCTCGTCATCGTCTTCCAGTTCCCCGTCGCGGAACGCCGCGAAGACCTCGCCGATCCCGACCATGCCGTACTGATGCAGTTCGGCGGCACGCAGGGCGCCCATGCTGGCGGCCCCGAACACATGCGTGCCTCGGGACATGGCCCACAGGATCTCCTTGTGCCAGACGGCCGGGACCCGTTCGAAGTATCCGTCGATGATGCCAATGGCCCGCGCGCCGGCCAGAACAGCCCGGGTCACGTCCCCTTGCGAGACCGGTGGTCGGTACTCGGCGGCGGGCAGAATCGTCCGGCAAACGTCTTGGGACAGGCTGGGTCCGGCGAAGACGACGGCGGTCACCGCTTCCCACCCGGTTCGCTGTCGGCCAACGCCCTGGCCAGGACGACAGCACGGTCGCCGCGGACATACCCGGGCGCATCGTGCAGCCCTTCCAGGCCTGGCACGATGATCCGCACCACGGCGATCCCATCGATCCGGCTGTTGAACGCAACCGCCGCCGCCTGGGCAATGCCCGCCGCCGACAGGCGTTCGACGATCCAAGCGAGGTCGTCCTGGAAGCTCGGCGTGTCATGGGTCGGGATCTCACCGAATTGCCGGCGGGTCGTCTGCGCCGGGCCGACAATGCGGTCACGGACGGCCGCGACGCGATCCGGGTTGCGGGCCGTCTCGAACAGCTCGCGATGCGCATCGTCACGGGTCCCGGCGATGTATGTCAGGCGGGTCTGCGCTGCCTCGGTCAGCGCCCGGGCTAGGGCAACCTCGCGGGTAACGTGGCAGCCGGAGCCATGGCTTGAGTAGATCTGCCCGAACGGATTGGGTTCCCGATCGACCAGGGCACAGACGCAGACCGGCAGTCCGACATCCGTGGTGATGTCCCACACGCCAACGCCCAGATTGGCTCGCTGTAACCGGTCGAGCAGCCCGCCGGCGGTCGGGTCGTCGACACTGTCGAGGTCCAGGCGCCCGTCGTCGCTTTCGGTGCCGCCGCGCAGCGCCCATAACGCCAGGGCATCGCGCTCGATCACCTCACATAGGCCGTGACCGATCGCCTCCAGGAGATGGTTGCCGGAGGCCAATCCGTTGGAGCTCATCTGGAAGTTGCCGCTGCCCGCGGGCAACGGGCGCGTGTAGTTGGTGTGCACCATCTCGAAGGGCACCAGGATCGGGGCCCCGCCGGACATCAGGTCTTCCCCGTCACACCACAGGATCGGCGCGTGCGGGTCGTACCGGCTGACCGACAACCGGGGCAGCCGGCCGGTATCGACGACGCGGTGCCCATCGGCCTGCAGTTCCGCCTCGGAGGCCAGGCGCAACGGCAGGTCGGGCCGCTCCGCATGGTGGCTTTCGATCGCTTCCATGACGCCGGAGGCTTTCGCTGCCGGCAGATCGATGCCCTTGCCCTGAGACACCGCGACCGAGCGCGCATTGGGTCGGTAGACCGCCACCACCGGCAGCCCCACCCGATCCAGGCCCGTGATGTTGGCAACGCGGGTGATCCCCATCGCGGACAGATGCGGACCCACGAGGTTGAGGGTGTCTGCCGGTGACCGGAACCGATGTGTCCCCGCCCGGTACGTCTTGATATCGCCGTCGGCGGCGAATCGGCCGGGCGCAGACATCAAAAGGGGGCGGTCTTCCCCGCCCCCTTCCCGCGATCGGTCGGGCACGCGCCTATTCGTCGGAACGAATGCTGCTAAGGTCGATCAGGTAGCAGGCCGACCCGATGCCTTCACCGGTTTGGGAGATCGAGGCGAGAATCGCTCCACGGTCGATCAACTGGGTCACTTCAGCGCGCAGATCGTCCGGAACTGTCTCTTTTTGCCAAGCTTCCATGGGAACGTAGTACAATTCCGCACCCCATTTGATGGTGATGCCGTGCTCGTACTTTTTGCTCATGGGTTAACCCCCTGTTCGGAATGGGTGAATATGATCATATCAAGTAGATACGCCGGTGGCTACAAAACCACCCCCGGGAAACGAAATAACCTGTCCTCGAGTTAGTGAAATGACCCGGCAGACCGCACACTCTGTTGCGACGCCTGCCAACGCCAATCGTCAACGGATGGAACTCCCCAATTGGTCGCGTCGAACGATGAGACAACCAGCGATCTGACGGCCCAGATCGACTGGGATCGAAGAGGCCCCCTGGACCTCGGCGGCGCGCGACCGTCGATCACGTCGCTGACGGGCTACGACGCCGGGCGCATCCATGTCCTTGATAACTATGAAACCCTGGTCGGCCGGGCGGACGAGTGCGATATCCAGGTGCTGGAACCCACCATCAGCCGCCGGCACGCGCATTTCATCGTCACGTCGGATGGGGTGGAGGTCTTCGACCTGAGGTCCCGCAACGGCGTGACGATCAACGGTCACCGTGTGCAGCGGCAATGGCTGAACGAACAGGATGTCGTCGGCCTTGGTGTGAATACCTCATTCAAGTTCGCGTATGTGACGGAGTCCGATTTCCGCTATCAGGAGAAGATGTTCGACAATGCCGTCCACGATTCGCTGACACAGCTTCACAACAAACGCTATTTTCTCGGCATGCTTGAACAACACTTGCTGACGACACGCAAGAAGCTGGGCACGTTGAACCTGTTCATGCTCGATCTGGACCATTTTAAAGCAATCAACGACAACCACGGCCACCAGGTTGGCGATGCCGTACTGCGGCACGTGTCGGGCCTGATCCGCCAGGAAAGCCGGAACAACGACGTCATCGGCCGCTATGGCGGTGAAGAGTTCATCATGCTGTTGACCGATGTGGACGCGGAAAGCGCGCTGCGCATCGCCGAACGCATACGCTGCACGATCCACCAAAATACGCTCAGCATCAATAACTTACATATCAAGCTGACGATCTCGATCGGTGTGGCGTCGGCGCTTGAGGTGGATGGGTCGCCCGATCGCCTGATCGCGCTGGCCGACGAACGCCTGTACATCGCAAAGCGGCATGGCCGGAACCGCGTCTGCTTCAACTCCGGCGAAAACGACCTCACCAGCGCCAGTCAGTGAACCGGCGGCGGGGCACGTCTCGCTTCTCTCCCTACACATCATCGACCAGAGCGGCACCATTAGACGAAGTTGGACTTTGCGGCCACCGTGATAATGTCGGTTGATGAACAATCTGACCCTGAAGCAGCTTCGCTATTTTGAGGCCTTGGCCCGGCACGGCCATTTCGGACGCGCCGCGGACGCCTGCGCGATCTCGCAGCCGGCCTTGTCCATGCAGATCAAGGAGCTGGAGGCGTCGCTGGCCACGCCGCTTTTCGAGAGAAGCGCACGGCAGGTCCGGCTGACCGGTTTCGGGGAGGAGTTTGCCCAGCGGGCGCGCGACATCCTGCGGGCGGTCGATGAACTGGGGGATCTTGCCCGGGCGTCGCGTGACCGGCTGGTGGGGCGCCTGCGCATCGGGGTGATCCCGACGATCGCCCCCTATCTGTTGCCCACGATCATCCGCGAGCTCACCCAGCGCCACGCCAATCTCGACATTCACGTGCGCGAGACGCTGACCCCGAAGCTGATCCAGGAGATGGCGGAAGGCCGGCTGGACACGGCCATCGTGGCCCTGCCCGTCTCCGAGCCCGCCTTCACCGAGGTCGCTCTTTTCACCGAAGACTTCGTGCTGGTGCGGCCGGGCGAGGACGCGGGCAAGCCCGTACCCAATGGCGAGACCCTCAGCAAGATGCGGTTGCTTCTGCTCGAGGAAGGCCACTGTTTTCGGGATCAGGCCCTGTCCTTCTGCAATATGCATTCCGCGTTGCCGCGCGAACTGCTCGACGGGAGTTCCCTGTCCACGCTGGTGCAGATGGTCGGCGCCGGCATCGGCATCACCCTGATCCCCGACATGGCCGTGGCGGTGGAAACGCGCTCGGCGACCGTTTCGGTGGACCGCTTCGAAGACCCGCAGCCATCGCGAACCATCGGCATGATCTGGCGCAAGACAAGCCCGATGACCCGGCAGCTCCAGCAGATCGCCGAGGTCGTCCGGCGCTCTGCAGAGGCATTGCGCGAACAGCACCGACGGACCCCAACGCCGGTCGCGCCGGCACCGCTGCCCCAGGCCTGAAGCCGGCCGTTCAGTCCGCTGTCCAACCGCCGTCGACCAGGAGGGCCCCGCCGGTCACCAGGGCGCTGGCGTCACTGGCCAGGTAGACCACGGCACCCATGATGTCCTCCACCTCGCCCGTCCGGCCCAGCTTGATCTTCTGCTCGATCCAGGCGCGGCGCTCGGGATTGTCGAAGGTGGCTTGCGTCAACGGCGTCCGGATGAAGGTCGGGCTGATCGCGTTGATGCGGATGCGGTGCGGCCCCCATTCGATGGCCATCGCCTTGATCATGCCCTCCAGCCCGTGCTTGGAAGCGCAGTAGACCGCCCGGTCGACGCCGCCCACCTGCCCCATCTGGCTGGAGATGTGGATGATCGATCCCGGCCGTCCGGCATCGATCATCGCGCGTGCGGTCTCCACGGACAGGAAGTAAGCGGCCCGCAGGTTCAGCCCCATGACCGCATCGTAGTCCGCCGGACGGGTCTCCAATGCCGGCCCGTGCCGCGCCGTCCCCGCTGCATTCACCACGACGTCGAAGGCCGGCCGCGCCGCCAGCACGGCCGACAAAGCGTCCAGGTCGGCCATGTCGCACGCCACGGCTTCCGCCGATCCGCCGGCGGCGGCGATATCGGCGGCGACTGCCTCCAGACTGCCCGCGCGCCGCGCCAGCAGGCAGACCGAGGCGCCGGCGCCGGCCAGCGCCGCCGCGGCGCCCAGGCCAATACCTGAGGAGGCACCGGTCACCAGGGCGCGCTTACCGTCCAGACGAAACGAGGGGGTTGCCGGCAGGGTCATCCGTTCACTCCGCAGCCGCGCCGTAGGGCACATTCCGACCGCCATACCGGCGGACCCGCAGATTGCACTGCTCGGCGTGACCGACAAACCCTTCCAGCATGCACAGGCGCGAGCCGTAGGCGCCGATCCTCGCCGCCGCCTCGTCGGTCAGGACCTTCTGATAGCTGTGGGTCTTCAGGAATTTGCCGACCCACAGCCCGCCGGTGTAGCGGCCGGCCTTGCGGGTCGGCAGCGTGTGGTTGGTGCCGATCACCTTGTCGCCGTTCGCCACATTCGTGCGCGGGCCCAGGAACAGCGCGCCGTAGGAGTGCATGTTCTCAAGGAACCAGTCGTCCCGGTCGGTCATCACCTGGACGTGCTCGCTGGCGATGTCGTTGGCAACGTCCAGCATTTCCCCATAGTCGTCGCACAGGATCACCTCGCCGTAGTCGCGCCAGCTCGCCCGCGCCGTCTCCGCCGTGGGCAGGATGTCCAGGATCCGGTCAACCTCCACAAGGACGGCGTCGGCCAGCTTGCGGGAGTTGGTGACCAGGACGGCCGGCGAGTTGTAGCCGTGCTCGGCCTGGCCCAGCAGATCGGTCGCGCACATCTCCGCATCGACCGTGTGGTCGGCGATCACCATGGTCTCCGTCGGCCCGGCGAACAGGTCTATGCCGACGCGGCCGTAAAGCTGCCGCTTGGCCTCGGCGACGAAGGCATTGCCGGGCCCGACCAGCATATCGACCGGGGCGATGGATTCGGTGCCCAGCGCCATCGCACCGACCGCCTGGATACCGCCCAGCACATAGATCTCGTGCGCGCCGCCCAGATGCATGGCGGCAACGATCGCCGGGTGCGGCGCGCCGCTTACCGGCGGAGCCGAAGCGGCGATCCTGGGCACGCCCGCGACCTTGGCGGTGACGACGGACATATGGGCGGAGGCCACCATCGGGAATTTGCCGCCGGGCACATAGCACCCCACCGACTGGACCGGAATGTTCCGGTGTCCCAGGATCACCCCCGGCAGTGTCTCCACCTCGATATCGGTCATGCTGGCCCGCTGGGCTTCGGCGAAGGTGCGGATCTGGTCCTGGGCAAACCGGATGTCGGCCAGGTCCCGGTCCGGCACCTGGCTGATCGCGGCTTCGACCTCCGAAGGCGACAGCCGGAAAGCCGGCGCGTCGTAGGCGTCGAACTTGACTGACAGCGCCCGCACGGCGGCGTCGCCCCGGTCCTCGATGTCCTTCAAGGTCGCTTCGACGATCGCGCGGGTCCTGGCATCGTCCTCGGCCCGCTCAGCCTCCGGCTTGCCGCGCTTCAGATAGGTGATCGTCATCTCAGTTCCTTTCGGTGTCCCGGGCCTGGTCCAGGGCGCTTTGCAGGGCGGCGCGGTCAAGCGCGGCGCCGCGGCGCATGGCGGTATGGTCGGAGCCGACGACGAACAGGCTGGCCCCCGCCGACAGGAACGGCCCCAGATCCTCGCCGGGGGCCGCATAAAGCCCGGTTGCCGCGCCTTCGCTGCGCAGAATCCCGTGGGTGAGTTCGATCACCGCGGGATGGAAGAAGTCCTGCTGGCCAGTGCCGACGGCCAGATCCGCCCGGCCGACGAAGAGCGCGTCGACGCCGTCGACGGCGGCGATCCGGGCGTGGTCGCGCGCGCCCTCGGGATCCTCGATCTGGCAGATCAGCACGGTCTCCGTCGGTGTCTTCGCCAGGTGTTCGGTCACGCCGCGTCCGGCGTAGTCGGCCGCCCGTGTCGTCCCGGCAAATCCGCGGCCGCCGGGGCCGTAGGACATGGCCTTGACCAGCTGCCGGGCGTGTTCGGGCGTATTCACATGCGGGACCATGACCCCGGCGGCACCGGTATCAAGCACGTTCAACACCCAGTCCGGTGTATCGACGGGCACCCGGACGATCAGCGGGCAGCCGACGGCCCGACCGGCGATCATCATCATGTCGATTTCCGACCGGCCGAATGGCGCGTGTTCGGCGTCGATGACCAGGAAGTCGTGGCCCGCCCTGGCCATGATCTCGATGACCGTCGGATGCGCGGTCTTGATGAAGGCGCCCAGCAGCGGCTCCCGGCGCCGAAGCCGGTCCTTGAAGACCCTATGGATGTCCACGCCACTCTCCTTCTTCCGCCGGCTCGGGGAAATCGGATGGACGGTCGACATCCGTCAGCAGACGAAGGGTCACGATCTCGAACGGCGTGACCGCTAGGTGCAACAGGCCGTTGCGCACCGGCAAGGCCTCGATCGGGTCTTCCAGCAGGCCGGCCCGTTCGGCCGACACGATCCCGGGACCGACCTGCAGCGTCACCATTCCCCGGGACCGGTGCGCTTCATAGATGCGCACGATCACACCGCGCCCGTCATCCGCGGGCTTCACCGTTTCGATCACCACCTGCGGCGACAACGATCCGATAATCGGACGAAGCGACCCGGAACCGCCGCCATCCACGCGGGCGACCCGTGGCGGCCGGTTCAAGGCGTAGGCTTCGGCCGCAACACAGTCCCGCCAGTTCCCCGGATGCGGCAACAGGCTGTAGGTGAAGCGGTGCTCGCCCAGATCCGACGCCGGGTCCGGCGATGTCGGCGACTTGACGAGGGACAGCCGCAGGACATTGTCGCAGATGTCGTGGCCGTACTTGCCGTCGTTCAGCAGCGCGACCCCGTAGTCGGCTTCGCCCAGATCGGCCCATTTCTGGGCAGCGACCTCGAACCTGGCCGCATCCCAGCTGGTGTTGCGATGGGTCGGGCGCTCGATATGGCCCCATTGAATATCGTAGGTGGCCCAGGGCGCCCTTACCGCCACCGGGAACGCCGCCTTCAGCAGGATGTGGCGTTCCTGCCAGTCGATCCAGGTGTGGAAGTCCACGCGTCGGCTGCGTCGGCTCAGGCTGACCCTCTGCCGGATCGTGCTGTCGCGCCACCGTCTGACGATCTCGACCGTCGCGCGCAGCGGGCCGGCCTCGACGATGCGGAGGTTCTCTACGCCGAGAACCGGTTCCGGGCGGTCCTCGAAAAAGGGGTCGATGTCCCAGG